>JAJDVC010000153.1 GCA_022826305.1 Gammaproteobacteria bacterium
GAAACGAAAGTCCAGTTCCCGATAACGGTCGGGTGCGCCGGCTTGAGCATGTTGATGACCGTCAGCGACGCCAGGCTTTCGGCGCAGCCCTGGGCCAGCGTGCCGGCCAGCGCAGCCGGGGCGGTCGCGCCAGCCTGCGGACCGGTCTGGCTGTGGACAGGCATGCCGATATCGACCGCGGCGCAGGCGACATCCAGGCTGTCCGTTGAGAACGACATGGGCGAGACCACGGTGGTCGCATGCACCGTGCAGAACGGGCGTCTGGCGAAAGCGCCTGTCCCGCCAGCCGCCTCATCGAGCAGGGGCAGTGCTGCATGGACATGATCACCCCGGGTGATGCTGGTCGCGATGTGCTTGCGGGTGCCGGCCATGCAGGCATAAAGCGTGTTGATGTCCAGCTCATAGAGATCCCGGATGTCGGTTGCGACAACCGGGCGGGTGAACCACTGGATGTTTTCCAGGGCGTCGCACAGGCGGGACAGGTCGTAAAGGTCCCTGAGCGTCGAGGGGCGGTATTTCCCCGAGTCGGGATCGAGCATGCTGATCGCCGCACCCCCGGTACAGAAATGGAGCGTATCATTCGAGACCTCGAAATCGAACCGCCTGTCTCGGGCATGCACGACGAACCGCCGCGCGGCGTCGGCCAGTCGGTCCTCCACCAGTGCTTTCGGGAAGATCAGTCTGCCGCGCGGGTCCAGATAGCATCCCTGCGACAGGGCGAGTTCGCGCACGCGGGCGGATGGGTTGCCCATGCCGACGGTCGCCAGCAGATCCAGCGCCGCATGATGGACTCTGACGACATCTCCGTCAGACAGGGGTCTGAAGGCGCGGGCAAGACTGGTTCCGCCATGCATTGCGGCTGCGATATCCGCCTTGCCCCGCCGTCGGCGCATGCGCTGGCGGGGTTTCACGTCGGCGCGCTGCTTCGTTCCGGTCACGGTGGCGGACGGATGACAACGAGTTCCATATCATGGAACCATGATCTTGTGATACAGTACGGAAAATGTAATGCATGTCCAGGATGCCTGTCAATCCGAATCCGTCCGGTCAGTACAGCTCGATCATCAGCAAGTCCATGATCCTGCTGGATATTGTCTGCCGTCATCCGGGCCTGCTGGGTTTTGCCGATATCGTGGCGCGTTCCGGGCAGCCGAAAAGTTCCGTGCATCGGCTGCTGTCGGTCCTGAAGCGGGAAGAACTGGTCGAACTGGACCCTTTCAGTCGGCGTTACCTGCCCGGCAGCAGGATTCATGCCTGGTCGGACCGCATCCTGAATGTTCACGACCTGCCCGGTCTTGCCGAGGGTGAACTCAGGGCGCTGAGTGCCGCCACGTCGGCACATGCCTGTCTGGCGGTCCTGAGCGGCGGCGCGGTGCTGTACCTGAAAACCGTGGACGGCCAGGAGCCTTGCCGGTTTGCGCCGCGAACCGGGGAGTATTCACCCGTGCACTGCACTGCCGCGGGCAAGGCCATGGCGGCGTTTCTGGATCCGCAGAGGCGGGAACACCTGCTGGGCAGCCTGGACCTCGAGCAGTTCACGGACAGCACGATCACCAGCCGTACCGCCCTGGAGAGGGAGCTGGCGCGTGTCAGGAGCCGGGGTTATGCGCAGTGCAGCCAGGAAGAGTTCGTTTCCATCTGCGGGATATCCGCACCGGTTTTCAACGGTGTGCATGAAGTGGCCGGAGCTCTCGGCATCTGGAACACGGTCGACCGTCAGGATCTGGAAATGCTCGGACGCCACCAGTCGCGGCTGATGTCCGCTGCCGCCCGCCTGTCTTCCCGAATGGGCATGCGCACGCTGCGGTAGGCGCAGCTGCGCGCCCGCCCGGCAAGCCTGGCACGCGCATGAAAATCCCCGGTACCCGACCCGTCTCGTCCGGTTACCGGAAACCGTGGCAAGCTCAGGCGCTTCGGATGGCTTGCAGGATGTTTCCGGTCCGTTCCCGGGATTGGCGCGCACGGAGCATGCAGCGGATTTCTCCGGGTGCAAAGAATCTTTAAAAATCAATACTGTTTTAGTACCGAAAAAGCCGGATTGTTCTTGACAGACTGAAATTCCGCTCATATAGTGTCGAAATGTGGGAAAAAGTGGGTATTTCTTGCCTGTCCGGGATTTGAGATCGTGTTCAGAGGCGCAGCATCGTTGAGTCTTGACTCCAAGGGGAGACTGGCCATCCCCTCCAGGTACCGTGACGGCATCCGGGACTGCTGTCAGGGAAAGCTGGTGGTTACGGTCAACAACACCCAGGAGCATTGCCTGTGGCTGTATCCGATCGACGAATGGGAACGGGTTGAGGAAAAGATCGTTTCCCTGCCCAGCTTCAATCCGCAGCACCAGAAGCTGAAAAGGTTCCTGCTGGGTCACGCGAGCGATGTCGAGATGGACGGTTCAGGCCGGATTCTTCTGCCTGCCCCGCTGCGCGATTTCGCCATGATGAAGAGGTCGGTCTTTCTGGTCGGCCAGGGGAACAAGTTTGAAATCTGGAGCGAGGACCTCTGGGAAGCCCGCCGGGCGCAGTGGCTCGAGGAAGACCTGGATACGGACAACCTGTCCCTGGAAATGGAGCAGCTCTCGCTGTAAGCCGTCATGGACACGATTCCTCACGTGCCCGTATTGCTGGCGCCGGTGATGCAGGCCCTGGATCCCGCACGCTGCCGGATCGTGGTGGATGCCACCTATGGCAGGGGCGGGCACGCATCAGCCATCATGAAGCTGCTGGACGAGCTTGCCGAACTGGTGCTGATCGACCGCGATGCCGAAGCGGTCGAGCATGCCCGCCTGCACTGGGGGCGGCTTGAGAACGTGCATGTCATCCACGGCCCGTTCTCGTGCATCGGGCGGGAACTCGAGAGACGGGGAATGCATGGCCGCGTGGATGCGATTCTCTTCGATTTCGGTCTTTCGTCGGCGCAGCTTGACCAGCCGCGGCGCGGCTTCAGCTTCAGACATGACGGGCCGCTTGACATGCGCATGGACAACGGCCGGGGACAGACCGCCCGCGAATGGATTGAAGAGGTCTGCGAATCGGAACTGGCCAGGGCGCTCAGGGAGTTCGGTGAGGAACGGTTTTCCCGGAGGATCGCCCGGGCGATCAAGCAGGAGATCCGGGAAGGCGGTCTGCACACCACCGGCGACCTGGCGAGGGTCGTCTGTGCATCGGTGCCCGGGACCGAGCGGCACAAGCATCCAGCCACCCGAACCTTCCAGGCGATACGCATTGCGGTCAACGGGGAGCTTGAGGAAATCGAGCGGGTACTGCCCATGGCGCTGGATGCCCTGGTACCCGGCGGCCGGCTGGCAGTGATCAGCTTTCACTCGCTCGAGGACCGTCTGGTCAAGCGGTTCTTCAGGTTCCAGGAGAAGGGGGACCCTTATCCGCCGGACCTGCCCGTTCCGGCAAGCATGCTGAAGCCGCGCCTGGAGCCGCTCGGCAGGCCGGTCAGGCCGGACGCGAGCGAGGTCGCGGTCAATCCGCGGGCACGTAGCGCCGTGCTCCGGGTGGCCCGCAAGGTTGCACGAGAGGCATCATGAGGCTTGGCCTGATCCTGCTGCTGCTGTTCCTGAATCTGGGAAGCGCCATCGCGGTCGTCACCGTGCGTCACGAAAACCGGCTGGCTTTTATCGAATGGCAGGAAAGACAGGACAGCAAGAACGTGTTGCAGGACGAGTGGGGGCGCCTGCTTCTGGAGCGGGCAACCTGGAACGGCGAAAACAGCATCGCCGAGGAAGCGGGAAACCGGTTCGGGATGGCTGCGCCCGATGCATCGGAAATCGTGATGATTGATCTCGGGGAGAGAGACTGATGGATGGACCCGATTGCTGCTGCGGCGGGAGGTGCGCTTGCTGGAGCACGTGAAGCCAAAGCCGCCGCCAGTCTGGCGGCAGCATTTCGTGCTGGCTGGCATGATCGTGGTATTCCTGGTCCTGGCCCTGCGCGTGGTCCAGATCCAGACCCAGGAGGTGGCGATGCTCAGGGAGGAGGGTGACAAGCGCTATCTCAGGGAAATCCGGATTGTCCCCGAACGCGGAAAGATCCTTGACCGCAACGGCCGGGTGCTGGCGCTCAGCACACCGGTCAGCTCCCTGTCGGCGGACCCGAAGGTGTTCTGCCGCGCCGCCGACAGCTGGGCTGGCCTTCCGCAGGAAGTCGGCATTCCCAGGCAGAAGCTGATCGAGCGCTGCGGAAGGTATGTGGATGACCACTTCATGTACATCAGGAGAAGGCTGCCCCCGGCAGTGGTGGACAGGGTGCTCGCGCTGAATGTTCCGGGCCTGGAGGTTGACAGGGAATACATGCGCTACTATCCCGGCGGTCCGGTAGGCGGACAGTTGCTGGGACTGACGGATATCGACGAGAACGGGGTCGACGGCCTGGAACTGGCGTATGACGCGGTATTGAAAGGCAGGGAGGGCAGGAAACAGGTGCTCAAGGATCGGGTGGGGCACATGGTCGAAGGGGTCCGGAGCATACAGCCGGTCGATCACGGGGATGACCTGACGATAAGCATAGACTACCGTGTCCAGTCACTGGCCAGCAGGTACCTGGAAACGGCAGTCCGCAAGCACGACGCGGCGGGTGGCAGCGTCGTCATACTGGGCGTGCCGAGTGGCGAGATCATCGCGATGGTCAATTCCCCCCAGTTCAACCCCAACGACCGGAAGTCCATATCGAGTCAGGTATTCAGGAACACGGCGGTCACGGATACGGTGGAGCCGGGTTCCACCGCGAAACCGTTTACCATTGCCATGGCGCTGGAAAGCGGCCGGGTGGATGCGGAAACGGTTGTCGATACGTCCCCCGGTCACATGTATCTGGCCGGGTACACGATAAGGGATGTGCACGACTACGGTCCCCTGTCGGTCCACGATGTCCTGGTCCGTTCCAGCAATATCGGCACGGTGAAGGTTGCGCTGGAGCTGCCGTTCGCCAGCCTGTTCGACACCCTGAAGGATCTCGGGTTCGGTCGGGTGACCGGAGCCCTGCCCGGTGAGACGGGCGGCGTGCTGGAACACCGCGACAGGACCGTGGAGCATGCCACCATGTCGTACGGCTACGGCTTTTCCGTGACCCCGCTGCAGCTGGCCCAGGCCTATACGGTTTTCGCTACCGACGGCAAGCTGCTGCCGATCAGCCTGGAAAGGAAGGCTGACGGTTACAGGGCCAGAGGAAAAAGGGTTTTCCGGCCACAGACGGTGGCTCTGGTTCGCCGCATGCTGAATCAGGCGGCTTCTTCCGCCGGAACGGCCAGCAAGGCGCCTATCCCCAGATATCACATAGGCGGCAAGACGGGCACCACGCGCAAGCTGATGGACGGCAATTACCAGAAGGGTCGGTACGTTTCGCTGTTCGCCGGACTCGGCCCCCTTTCCGAGCCGAGGTTCGTTACCGTGGTATCGATCGATGATCCGAAGGGGAAGTGGTATTACGGCGGAGACGTGGCTGCGCCGGTTTTCTCGAAACTGATGTCCGATCTGATGCGCCTGTACAATATCCGGCCGGACAATGCCGAGCCGGCCAGGTTCGGCAGCAGTTCCGTGCGGGCCGACGGGGAACGGACGTGAACGCGGTGGTGCCGGACATGCAGCAGTACCGTACGCTGGATACGCTGCTTTGCGATATTTCCGGGCTCTCATCCTTCCCCGACCGACCGGTCGGTCGGCTCCGGACCGACAGCCGGGAAGTCGAGCCGGGAGATGTGTTCTTCGCGTTGCCGGGCCGTACGGTGGACGGGCGGGACCATATCGACGATGCGCTCGCAAGGGGTGCTGGCGCTGTCCTTTACGAGCAGCAGGGAACGCCCCGGTCCAGCGGGTTCGCCGGGGATGTTCCGGTGCTCGGCGTGCCGGGACTGCCCGGCGCCCTCGGCAGGGTCGCGGCCCGGTATTTCGGGTTCCCCTCGCAGTCGATGCATGTGGTCGGGGTGACCGGCACAAACGGCAAGACCACGACCGCATATCTCGTTGCCCAGGCGCTTGATCAGCTGGGCATGCGCTGCGGGTACAGCGGAACCGTCGGTTCGGCAATGGCGGGCGAGGCGCCAGAAGGCGCAGCGCTGACGACACCCGGCGTCATCGGCCTGCACCGGTTGCTGTCGCAGTACCGCGACAGGGGTGCGCAGGCGATGGCCCTGGAGGTGTCCTCCCACGGTCTGGACCAGGATCGTACGCAGGGTGTCGCGATCACCACGGGGGTGTTCACCAATCTGACCCGGGACCATCTTGACTATCACGGCTCGATGGAACGGTACCGGGCCGCCAAGCGCCGGCTTTTTGAAAACCCGGACCTGAAATATGCGGTGGTGAATGCCGACGATGCCTTCGGACAGGAAATCCGTCGATTCTGCGATACCCGGGAAAACGGGCCGGCCTGCATTGCCTTCGGGTTATCCGGCCAGGCCGACCTGCGCCCTGAAAACATCCGCTGCGATCATCTCGGCATCACGTTCGACATCAGTTGCCCGGATGGCAGGGTGGCTGTTCGCAGTGACCTGATCGGCCGGGTCAATGTGCTCAATCTTGCCGCCGTGGCCGGTGTCCTGTCGGCGATGGAGGTGCCTGTGCAGCGAATCGGGCGGGCGCTCGAGGGCCTGCGCCCGCCCCCCGGGCGCATGGAAATGTTCTGCGGCAGGCCGGCATCCCCCTGTATCGTGGTCGACTATGCCCATACCCCGGATGCCCTGGAGCAGGCGCTGGTTTCGCTCCGGGAAATCTGTCGGGGAAAACTGGTTGCGGTGTTCGGTTGCGGGGGAGACCGCGACCGCAGCAAGAGAGCGATGATGGGCAGCATCGCCGAACGACACGCCGATGACGTAATCCTGACGGATGACAATCCGCGCTCCGAGTTCCCCCGTGCGATCACGGATGCGATCGCTGCCGGCATGCGGGCAGCGCCGCAGGTGATACACGATCGGGTCGAGGCCGCCCGGCATGCGATATCGGCATGCGGGGAAGCGGATATCATACTGCTGGCCGGCAAGGGGCATGAACAGACCCAGACCACTGGAGGTGAAGTGCGTCGGCTGTGTGACAGGGAGTTCGTTCCCGAACTGCTTGGGGGCCCGGGATGATGGTGCTTTCCGCCGTCGCACGGACCGTCCGTGGCCGACTGCATGGCCCGGACGGGGAATGCGGTTCGGTATCCATTGACACACGCCGCATGGCCAGGGGCGCCCTGTTTTTCGCCGTTGCCGGCAGCCATGGGGATGGGCACGACCATGTCCCGAAGGCCCTGTGTGCGGGTGCGGCAGGCGCAGTGGTGTCGAGGGTTCAGGCGTGCTCGCTGCCGCAGATCTCGGTGGACGACACTACGCTTGCGCTGGGTCAGCTGGGCAGCGACTGGCGTACCCGGTTTTCCATCCCGGTTGCGGCCATAACCGGCAGCAACGGCAAGACCACGGTAACCGCCCTGGCCGGCTCGATACTGAACCGGCGGGGAAACTGCCTGGTGCCGGAAAAGAGCTTCAACAACCACTGGGGATTGCCGCTGACCCTTCTCGGGCTCGATGAAACCTGCCGGTTCGCCGTGCTTGAAATGGGTACCAGCGGCCACGGGGAAATCCGGTATCTCTCGTCCCTCGCCGAGCCGACCATCGTGCTGATCAACAATATCTCCATGGCTCATGCGGAGGGCCTGGGCGATCTTGAGCAGATCTGCCTCGCCAAGTCCGAGATATTCGAGGGCCTGCGCGCAGGCGGAACAGCGGTGCTGAATGCCGATGACCCGTATTTCGAACCGCTGTGCGGATATCTCGCCGAAACCGGGAAGGACGCGCAGATCGTGACCTTCGGGACATCGCCCGGGGCGCACATGCGCTGCACCGATATCCTCCCTGGCGAGGCGTCCTGCACGTTCACCCTGTCGTTCGCCGGGCAGACCCGGCGCATCACGCTGCCTCTGGCCGGCACGCACAACGCCCTCAACGCCACTGCCGCCGCCGCCGTGGCGCACGCGGCGGGAGCAGGCCCGGATGATATCCGCATCGGTCTGGAATCGGCCCGGGGCGTGCCCGGCCGACTGCAGTACCGCGAAGGGACAAACCGGGCGACCGTAATTGATGACAGCTACAACGCCAACCCCCGTTCCGTCATGGCGGCCATCGACGTGCTGGCCGCCCATCCCGGCAGGAAGGTTCTGGTGCTCGGGGAAATGGCGGAACTCGGACCCGGCGGACTGGCGGCCCACCGGGAGGTCGGCGCCTATGCCCGGGAACGGGCAATCGACCTGATGCGCTGTTTCTCGGATCGCTCCTCGGAACTGTCCGGCGGATATCGGTCCGGTTACGGGAAGGAGGCGAGGATCATCGGCGACCTGACGGAGCTGGTTGCCGACCTGCACACGCAGATGGATTCCGGAACCACGGTGCTGGTAAAGGGTTCGCGCTCGTCCCGCATGGAGCGGGTCGTGGAAGGCATCATCGCCGGCACGGGCCAGCCGCCTGTACGGGAGGGGAACGGATGCTGACCTGGCTATTCGAACAGCTTGCGCGGGACTACACCTTCCTCAACGTTTTCCGGTACCTGACGTTCCGGGGTATCTGCGGTGTGCTGACCGCCATCGGCATCCTGTTCCTCTTCGGGCCGATGATGATCCGCAAGCTGAGCCAGTACCGGATCGGCCAGACCGTCCGGGAGGACGGTCCGCCTACCCACTTCAGCAAGGTGGGGACGCCTACCATGGGCGGATCACTGATCCTGGGTTCGATGGTGCTGGCAACCCTGCTCTGGGCCGATCTCGCCAACCGCTACATCTGGGCCATCCTGTTCACGACCGTGACCTTCGGAGCCATTGGCTGGGTCGATGACTACCGCAAGCTGGTCAACCATGATCCGCGTGGCATGGGGGCGCGCAACAAGTTCATGTGCCAGGGTCTTTCGGGTCTCGTCGTGGCGCTGTTCCTGTATCATACGGCGACCTCTCCTGCCGAGGTCGAACTCCTGGTGCCGCTGTTCAAGGATGTGGCCGTTCCCCTGGGCATGGGGTTTGTCGTCCTGACCTGGTTCGTCGTGGTCGGGACCAGCAATGCAGTGAACCTGACCGACGGTCTGGACGGCCTTGCGATCGTTCCTGCGGTCATGGTCGCCGGAGCGCTCGGCGTGTTCGCCTATGTCACGGGACATGTCAATTTCTCCGCCTATCTCGGGATTCCCTACATTGCCGGTGCCGGGGAAGTCCTGATCTTCTGTTCGGCGCTGGTTGGTGCCGGCCTCGGCTTCCTGTGGTTCAACACCTATCCGGCTCAGGTGTTCATGGGGGATATCGGCGCGCTGTCGCTGGGCGCGGCCATCGGTGTGGTTGCGGTGATCGTCAGGCAGGAGATCGTCCTGGCGGTCATGGGCGGGATTTTCGTCGTGGAGACCGTGTCGGTGATCCTGCAGGTGGCATCGTACAAGCTGGTCGGGCGCAGGATGTTCAGGATGGCGCCGCTACACCATCATTTCGAGCTCAAGGGATGGCCCGAGCCCAGGGTGATCGTGCGGTTCTGGATCATCAGCCTGATCCTGATGCTGATCGGTCTCGCCACGCTGAAGATACGGTAGGACCATGCTGGCGATCAGGGGTCACCAACAACCGGAGAAAGCGACGCTGGTAGTGGGCCTGGGTCTTACCGGCTACTCGATCATCCGCCACCTCGCCGACAGTGGAATCCGACTCGTTGCCGCAGATACCCGCGAGCTGCCGCCCTACCTCGCCCGGGTGCGCAGCGAATACCCGTCTACCGAGATCGTGACGGGAGGTGTTCCGACGGACTGCCTGGAACGGTTTTCCGAGGTCGTGGTCAGCCCGGGAGTTTCCATCCCGGGCATCCGGCATGACGGCCGGATCAGTCTGGTGGGAGATGTCGAGCTGTTTGCCCGGCAGGCTGCTGCGCCGGTCATCGGCGTCACGGGCACGAACGGCAAGTCCACGGTGACCATGCTGGTGGAGAGGATGCTGAATGCAGCCGGCAGGACCGTACGGGCCGCTGGCAACATCGGCACGCCGGTTCTCGACATGCTTGCCCTGGAGGCTCCGGAGTTCTATGTGCTGGAGTTGTCCAGCTTCCAGCTTGAAACCACGCATTCCCTGGCCCCGGTCTGTGCAGCGTTTCTCAATGTCAGTGAGGATCACATGGACCGCTATGCCGGGATCGAGGAATATGCCCGGGTCAAGCTCCGCATCCTCGAGCGCGCCGAATCGAAGATCGTGAACCGGGATGATGACTGGATCCGCGCAGCATCGGAGTCGCTTGCCGGTGTGACCGGTTTCGGTCTGCAGGCGCCGTCTGCAGACGGCGATTTCGGCCTGCTCGGGGAAGTCGGGCGCCGCAGGCTGGTAGCGGGCACGCGCGAACTGGCCCTGGAAACGGACATCCTGCTCAAGGGCGACCAGAACCTGGCCAACATCCTGGCCGCCCTGGCACTGGTCGAGGCCGCAGGGATTACGCTTTCCGCAACGGTAGTGGAGGCGGCGTGTACATTCGGAGGATTGCCCCATCGCTGTGAAACGGTAGCGGATCGGGGCGGTGTCCGGTGGATAAACGATTCCAAGGGTACCAATGTTGGCGCCACCAGCGCGGCGATCCGGGGAATCCGCGAACCGGTCATCCTGATTGCAGGCGGTCGGGGCAAGGGGGCGGATTTTCGTCCGCTGGCACGCCGGATTTCCGATTCCGTCAGCCATACAATACTGATCGGGGAGGATGCCGGGCGGATTTCCCGTGTGCTTCCCGCAGAAGCCGGGCGGACTCTGGTCGACTCTCTCGAAGAGGCTGTTGCCCTCGCACACAGGCTGTCGGAGCCCGGCCAGGTGGTGCTGTTTTCCCCCGCCTGTGCCAGCTTTGACATGTTCGACAGCTATGAACATCGGGGCGACGCATTTCGTCGGCTGGTTCAGGAAACGGTGACCTGAATGGCTGCGCGCACCGGACACCAGGGCGTACAGGCATGCCACAGCAAGCCGGTGGGCAGGGTTGATCCGTTGCTGGTGATTTCGGTCGCTGCCCTGCTGTGTCTTGGTCTGGTGATGGTCTGCTCGATCACGATCCCGTCGGACAAGAATACCCTCAGCACCAGCTTCGAAAGCCTTGGCAGTCACGCCGTGCATATCGGCCTGGGGGCCGTGCTGATGTGCCTGCTGGCTCAGATCCGGATGGAACTGATACAGAGGATGAGCAGGACACTGTTCGTGTTCGGCGTGCTCGCTCTGGTGCTGGTGCTGATTCCCGGCATCGGCCTGGAGGTGAACGGCAGCATGCGATGGATCGGGCTGGGCGGCATGCAGTTCCAGCCCTCGGAGTTCGTCAAGGTCATCATGGTGGTGTACTGTGCAGATTACCTGGCGCGCAATCGCGAGGATCTGCACCTGTTCAGGGTCGGCATCCTCAAGATCGGGCTGGTGCTTGGCGTGGTCGGCTTTCTCCTGATCATGGAACCCGATTTCGGTACGCTGGTCATCATCACGGCGACGGTGGCCGTGATGATGTTCCTGGCTGGCGTGCGTTTCTGGCACTTCATCTGCAGCATCGGTTTTGGTGCTGTGCTGATCGGGACCATCCTGTGGATGGAGTCCTACCGCGTGACGCGGGTACTGACTTTCCGCGACCCGTGGGCGGATCCGTACGGGGCCGGCTTCCAACTGGTCCAGGCGCTGATCGCGATCGGACGGGGAGAGTGGTTCGGCACCGGGCTGGGCAACAGCATCCAGAAACTGTTCTACCTGCCGCATGCCGACAACGATTTCATGATCGCCATAATCGGCGAGGAACTCGGTGCGGTCGGCATCATCCTGGTGCTGATCCTGTTCTGCCTGTTCCTGGTGCGCGTCTTCGTCATCTCGAGACGGGCCTTCAACATGAACCAGCGATTCTGCGGTTTTCTGGCCCAGGGAATGGGGATCCTGATTGCCCTGCAGGCGTGCGTTCATGTCGGCGTCAATACGGGACTGCTGCCCACCAAGGGACTGACGCTGCCGCTGATGAGCCACGGCGGCAGCAGCATGCTGGCGTGCATGGGCATGGTCGGCCTGCTGCTGGCCATAGATCGGCAGTCGCGGCAAAGAAGCGGGGAGGTCCGGTGAATCGCCTGATGATTATGGCTGGCGGCACGGGTGGCCACGTTGTCCCGGCTCTTTCCGTGGCTCGGGAACTGACCCGGCGAAGTGTTGAAGTCAGTTGGGTCGGGTCGCGCGAGGGGCTCGAGGCGCGCCTGGTTCCCGGCGCCGGAATCCCCTTCGATACCATTGCCATCCGCGGACTGAGGCGTAGCGGCATTGTCAGGAAACTGCTCATGCCATTCATGCTGGGCCGGGCCATGCTGCAGGTGTGGCGGATCATACGCAGGAGAAAACCGGATGCGTTTCTCGGGATGGGCGGATTCGTTTCGGGCCCCGGAGGCCTGGTTGCCGTCCTGCTGGGGCTTCCGCTGATCCTGCATGAACAGAATTCTGTCGCGGGCCTGACCAACCGGATGCTTTCAAGATGGAGCCGGGTCGTGCTGGGCGGCTTTCCGAAGGTGCGGGGCATTCCCGGCGTGGTGTGGTCCGGGAACCCGGTCCGCCCGGGCATTATCGCGATAGACGAACCCGCAAAGCGCCTCTCGGGAGAGCGCGGGGGGATGCGCATACTGGTCATCGGGGGCAGCCAGGGAGCCCGGGTGTTCAACCGGCACCTGGCTGATCTGCTTGCCCCGGAGCAGGTTCCGGGCATCGAGGTATGGCATCAGTGTGGCGCTGGCAATGCTGCCGATATCCAGGCCCGTTATGACGCGGCGGGAATCAGTTGCCGGGTGGAGGATTTCATCGAGGGCATGGATGAAGCCTATGCCTGGAGCGATGTCGTCGTCTGCCGGGCCGGCGCCATGACGGTTTCGGAAATCTGCTGTGCCGGGGCGGTTGCGATTTTCGTTCCCTTTCCGGGCGCGGTCAACGACCACCAGGCGTCCAATGCGGGTTTCCTGGTCAATGAACAGGCTGCCTTGCTGGTCCGTCAGCCGGAATTTCTGGAGGGCGGGTGGATCCAGTCCCTGAAACGGCTTGCGGCGGACAGGGAGACACTGGTTCACATGGGACAGCGTGCCCGGGATCTGGCCAGGCCGGATGCCACCGGCCGCGTTGCGGACACCTGCCTGGAGGTGCTGCATGCGTGAGTTCGTGAACCATGTCCACCTTGTCGGGGTCGGCGGCATCGGCATGAGCGGGATCGCGGAGGTGCTGCTGGATATCGGTTTCCGGGTCTCCGGTTCCGATCTCAGGTCCACGCCGATCACGAAACGGCTGGTCTGCGCGGGAGCGGAGGTGTTCTGCGGTCACGACGCGCAGCATGTCCGGAATGCCGATGTCGTGGTGTACTCGAGCGCCGTGGACGGGGACAATCCGGAAATCCGCTCCGCGAGGGAACATGGCATTCCCCTGGTGTCGCGGGCCGAGATGCTGGGTGAACTGATGCGTTTCCGCAAGGGGATCGCGATAACCGGAACCCATGGGAAAACCACCACGACGAGTCTGGTTGTCGCCATACTGGCGAGCGCCGGGATGGATCCGACATTCATCGTGGGGGGAATTATCAACAGCGCTGCATCCAATGCCCGGCTCGGCAAGGGAGAACTCATGGTGGCCGAAGCGGATGAGAGCGATGTCTCGTTCCTGCATCTCCAGCCGCAGATGGCCGTCGTCACCAATATCGACCGGGATCACATGTCGAGCTACGGAGGAGACTTTTCCCGGCTCAAGCAGGCATACGTGGATTTCCTGCACAACCTTCCGTTCTACGGGCTGGCCGTGCTGTGTTTCGATGACCCCGCGATCCGGGAGATATCGGATCGCCTGAACCGGCCTTTTGTGAGCTACGGCCTGTCCGACCATGCCGAATACCAGGCCGTCGATATACGGCAGCACGGAACGCAGTGCACGTTCGGGGTGATCCGCGATGCACGATCCGTCGGTCGGTTCAGCCTGGCCTTGCCCGGGCACCACAACGTGCAGAACGCGCTGGCGGCGATTGCCATCGGATACAAGCTGGAACTGTCGGTAGAGCCCATCCGTAACGCCCTTGGCGGTTTTGAGGGCATCGGCCGACGGTTCGAGCATTTCGGCCGGGTGCGGCTTGCCAGTCATGTCATCGAACTGGTGGATGACTATGCCCATCATCCCAGCGAAATCGCCGCGACCCTGCAGGCGGCCAGGGGTTGCTGGCCTGATCGTCGGCTGTGCGTGGTATTTCAGCCCCATCGCTACTCGAGGTTGCAGGATCTGTTCGAGGAGTTTGTCGATGTGCTCTCTGGGCTCGGGAACCTGATCGTCACCGAGGTGTATCCGGCCGGTGAGCACCGTATCGCGGGATGCGACGGGCGCGCGCTGTCGCGCGCCGTACGGAAGCGCGGCGGCGTGTCCCGATACGTCGAGCGGCTCGACGACCTGGAGGACGAGATCGACGGCATCGTCGACGACGATGACATCGTCCTGACGCTGGGCGCCGGTGACATCGGCCGGTTCTCCGGCCTCCTGGGCGCCCGTGCCATCGATCACGGAACGGCGAACTGACATGCATTGCGCGACGACACTGCCTCCCGATGCCCTGGACGGACTGCGCGGTGAGATGCGGATGGACGAGCCCATGTCCCGGCATACCAGCTGGCGCACGGGTGGCGTGGCGGACTATTTTTTCGTGCCTCGGGACAGGGAGGATCTGCTGCATCTGCTTGCCCGGCTGCCGGGGCAGGTGCCGGTTACCTGTATCGGGCTGGGCAGCAACCTGCTGGTCCGGGACGGTGGGGTGCGGGGGGTGGTGATCGACACTTCCAGGGGGCTGAAGGGAATCGAGGTGCACGCAGCCGGTCGGCTGTATGCCGAATCCGGAGTATCCTGCGCCCGGCTCGCCCGGCGCGCCTCCGACAACCACCTGTCGGGCATCGAGTTCCTGGCGGGTGTGCCCGGTTCCGTGGGCGGTGCACTGGCCATGAACGCAGGAGCCTTCGGCGGCGAGATCTGGAACCGGGTGCACAGTGTCGAGTATGCGGACCGTAGCGGCATCTGCAGGGAGATTCCGGTCACCGAGGTTGTCTATGGCTACCGGTCCGTACAGCTGCCGCCCGAAAGCTGCATTCTTTCCGCGGTGATTTCGCTGCAACGCACCGACGACACCTACGACGGCAGGTCGAAAATCCGCGACCTGCTCAAGCGCCGCAAGGCGTCCCAGCCCATCCAGAGCGCCAGTGCCGGTTCGGTCTTCCGCAACCCGGAAGGGGATTTTGCGGCCAGACTGATCGAGCAGTGCGGCCTGAAGGGATTCTCCGTGGGCGATGCCGCGGTATCCGATGTCCATGCCAATTTCATCATCAACAACAATGGCGCCACTGCGGCACAGATCGAGACGCTGATCCGGATGATCATCGAGAAGGTCCGGGACGGAACAGGCATCACCCTGGTTCCTGAAGTCCGCATCATGGGGGAGTATTCATGAGCACGGCGGCCGGCGTCTTCAATATCGGTGGCAGGTCGTCCGCGGACACGGGCGGATCGTTCGGAAGACCTTCGGCGTGGGTGATCGGGACGGTCTCGGCGATACTGGTCATCCTGCTGATTGCGGACCGTCTGTACCATCCGGACAATTTCCGGATCCGGGATATCGTGATTACCGGCGACCTGTCGCGGGCGGATGCAGATCGGGTCGGCGCGATCGTACAGGGGCATCTGGACGGCAACTACTTCACGGTCGGATTGCCGGAGCTGAACAGCCGGATCCGGGAAGTGCCGTGGATATTCTCGTCATCCATCCGTCGGCGCTGGCCTTCATCGCTGATCGTGGACCTCGAGGAAATCCAGCCGGTGGCCAGGTGGGGGGATACCGGGTGGCTGAATGTCACCGGCGATCCGGTAGCGGTGCCGGAGTCCGCCGATCAGCGGGACTTCCCGGGATTGCCGAGGCTGTCCGGCCCGTCGGGCGAAGAACGGCATGTCTGGAACACATTCAGGCAATGGTCGGACCGGTTCGCCCTGGTCGGGCTGTCGCTTGATGCGTTGAGACTGGATGCCAGCCGGCTCTGGTATCTCGAACTCTCGCTGGGGGCACTGACCATGAACCGTGACCAGCAAGGCCGGAATTTGCCGGGGTCCTCTGCGCTCATGGTTGTCGAGGAACAGGACTCCATGGCGCGCATCCAGCGATTCGTCAAGGTGCTGGACCAGCACCTGATCATGTATTTTGCGAGCATGCGGCACATTGATCTCAGGTATCCGAACGGGTTCGCAATCCGCTGGGTGGACGGACAGCCCGAAGCCATATTCAGGGAGCGGGACGGCATGGTCGGACCGGGGCAGGACGAAAGCGGCATCAACTGAACTGAAATGGGCAGAAAATCCAACAACAACCTGATCGTCGGACTCGATATAGGAACGTCGAAGGTGCTGGTGATCGTTGGGGAAACCAGCGCTGAAGGAGAAACCGAAATCATCGGTGTCGGACACTGCCCCGCGCGCGGCCTGAACCAGGGAGAGATCGAGAACATGGAGGACGCCGTGGCGTCCATTCGCCACGCGGTCGAGGAGGCGGAACTGATGGCGAACTGCCAGATCTACTCGGTTTGCGCCGGAATTACGGGTTCGCATGTCGAGAGCCTGAATTCCCACGGCATGTCGGCCACCGAGAAGAACGAGGTTACGAAGCATGACATCAGCCGGTCGATACACAACGCCCGGGCGATGGCGATGCCCAGTGACCGGATCATCCTGCACGCGCTGCCGCAGGATTTCATCATCGACAAGCGGGAGGGCATCCGCAACCCGCTCGGCATGTCGGGGGTGCGCCTTGATGCGCGGGTGCATATCGTCACCTGTTCAGCCAGCGCGTTGAAGAACATCTGCAAGTGCATCCGGCGTTGCGGGCTGGAGGTAGACAACGTGATTCTGGACCCCCTGGCATCCTCGGAGGCCGTGCTGACCAAGGATGAAATGAACCAGGGAGTCTGCCTGGTGGATATCGGGGAGGGAACGACCGATATCGCCATCTACATCGGGGGCTCGCTCCGGCATACTGCCGTCATTCCCTATGCAGGCCAATATGTCACGCAGGACGTTTCCAAGGTCCTGAACCTCTCCATGCAGGATGCCGAGGATTACAAGAAGCGGTACGGGTGCGCCCTGGGCCAGATGGTTGAGCAGAACGAGGAACAGGTCGTGCTGGAGCGGGAACATCCGGACGATCAGGCAGCCGTCAGGGCTGGCTATCGTCGCGAACCGATAACCCGCCATTTCCTGGCGACGGTGATCGAGTCGCGCCTGGAGGAGATCATGAAACTGGTTCGGAAAGAGGTCCAGTTCAGTGGGCTGGAGCATCGTATCGGCGCAGGGGTCGTGCTGACGGGTGGCACGGCGCAAACGGACGGGCTGCTGGTGCTGGTCGAGGAGGTGTTCCACCTGCCGGTCCGCCTGGGGCTGCCGGACTGCCGGAGCGGGTTAAGCAGCGTATTGATGAATCCGACATTCTCGACGGGAATAGGTCTGTCGCTTTACAGCCAGTCCAGGTCCCGTTTCGGGGATGTGGTCGACAGTAACGAAAAGGGTGGCAACACCCTGGTTTCATCCATCAGGAACTGGTTCAGGGACAGCTTTTGAGGGGAAACAATATGAGCCGGAATAGTGATGTCCGGAATATCCAAGCTTCCAATAGAGGAGAAGAAACATGTTTGAACTTGTAGAAACAGTGAGTCCACAGGCCAATATCAAGGTCATCGGGGTCGGTGGCGGCGGCGGCAACGCTGTCGAGCACATGCTCGGGGAGAGTCTGGGTGGGGTGGACTTCATCAATGCGAATACGGATGCACAGATATTGTCGCGTTCCAAGGCACCGACCATCCTGCGGATGGGTCAGGAGGTGACGAAAGGGCTTGGCGCCGGCGCGGATCCCGAACTGGGGAAGCAGGCTGCCCATGAGGACCGGGAGCGGATAGAGTCGGTCCTGCAGGACTCGAACATGGTCTTCATCACGGCCGGCATGGGCGGCGGAACCGGAACCGGCGCCGCGCCGGTGGTTGCCGAGATTTCAAAGGAACTCGGTGCCCTGACGGTGGCGGTGGTGACGCGTCCCTTCCCCTTTGAGGGGAAGAAACGGCATAACATTGCGGATGCGGGGATCGAGGAACTCCAGTCCCGGGTGGATTCGCTGATCGTCATTCCCAACGAGAAGGTGCTGGCAGTCATGGGACACGAGGCGACCCTGCTGGAGGCGTTCAGCAAGGCCAACGAGGTATTGCTGAACGCCGTGCAAGGCATCTCGGAACTGATCACGCGGCCGGGACTGATCAACGTGGACTTCGCGGATGTGCGTACGGTGATGTCGGAAATGGGCATGGCGATGATGGGCTCGGCATCCGCCAGCGGCGAAAACCGCGCCATGGAAGCTGCCGATCAGGCGATCAAGAGTCCGCTGCTGGAGGACATCAACCTGCACGGTGCGAAGGGATTGCTGGTCAACATCACGGCCGGTCCGGACATGACAATAGGTGAGTTCGAGGCGGTCGGGAAAGCCATTCACGAGTATGCGGATATCGAGGCCAACCTGGTCATCGGTACCGCGCTTGACGCAACCATGAAGGGAGACCTGCGCGTCACCATGGTGGCGACCGGCCTCACGGACCTGACGGCTCCGGCACAGATGGCTCCCAGGGTCGAACCGGTCGTGCTTGCGAAGGTTCACCCTCCGCTCCGTACCGAAGAAAACGCACAGACGGGTACCGGTGTCGCCGCCGCTGTCCGAAGGCACGGCAGTGCGGCGACGAGTTTCTCACCCGACAGGAGCGACTACATGGAAATTCCGGCATTCCTGAGGCAGCAGGCTGATTGAGTCGCGGGAAATCATGGCGCAGTTACTTGAGGGGGGTGGAGAAATAGCGGATCAGGGAGGCGGCAGGCTGAAAAAATCTGTTTTGTTTCAAACAGTTTTGATGTAGTATTCACTCGCAATATCGTTATTCCATCACGACATCAGGTTTCGCGGGATGCTGACGCAACGAACATTGAAGAATTCGATCAGGGCGACGGGTGTTGGGCTGCATACCGGAGAGAAGGTATTCCTCAGTCTGAACCCGGCTCCGGCGGGTACTGGTGTCGTCTTCCGACGGGTAGACCTGGACCCGGTGGTGGAGGTTCCGGCCCGGCCCGAGAACGTGAGCGATACCCGTCTTTCAACCACCCTGGAGAAGGATGGCGTCAGGATTTCCACCGTCGAGCATCTCATGTCGGCATTCGCCGGGCTCGGAATCGACAACGTGTACGTCGAACTGAGTGCTCCGGAGGTTCCCATCATGGACGGCAGCGCCGGCCCGTTCGTGTTCCTGCTCCAGTCAGCCGGGGTTCTGGAGCAGTCTGCTGCCAAGAAGTATATCCGGATCAGGAAGCCGCTGGTGGTCAGGGATCAGGACAAGTGGGTCAAGCTGGAGCCCTTCAACGGTTTCAAGGTGACCTTCAAGATAGATTTTGATCATCCGATCATGCAGAACTCGGTCCAGGAGGCCGTGGTTGACTTTTCCTCGACATCCTTCGTCAAGGAAGTGAGCAGGGCCAGGACATTCGGTTTCATGGAGGAACTGGAGTCCCTGCGCAACGTCGGACTGGCCCATGGCGGCAGCTTCGACAATGCGGTCGTCATGGACTCCTTTCATATCCTGAACAATGATGGCCTGCGCTACGAGGACGAATTCGTCAAGCACAAGGTGCTGGATGCGATCGGGGACCTCTACCTGCTCGGACATGCCCTGATCGGGGCATTCAGTGCCTACAAGTCGGGGCACTCCCTGAACAACCGGATTCTCTGTGACCTGATCGAGGATACCGCTTCATGGGAACTGGTCACCTTTGAAGACGAGGCGGACGTGCCGATTGCCTTTTCCAGGACTGCCCCTGCGGTTTGATGCGTCTTTTCCCTGACGCCGGCGCGCCCGCGCGCGACCGGAGATTCAGCGCTCCTGCGCGCCCGGCTTGTCGGGATCGGTGCGGCGGTTGCTGCGTGATTCGGCCGGAAGAATGCTGACCGACAGGTCGCTGACCGGAAAACCGGCTTGCCTGAACTGCGCCTTCAGGGAGGGCAGGCGGTTCCGGATCTGCGAGGACCAGGCGCCCGATTCGCAATAGATGACCAGCCGTCCCGATCTGAAAAGCAGGGGAGTGGTGTACTGTGCAATGGTGCCCATGGTCTGGTTCCAGTGGGCGTCAAGGCGATTCTGGCTCGCCACGTCGACGGGCGGGTCCGGTGTCCTGTCCAGTACTCTCCGGACCAGGTCCGAGATGGGTTGTGTGTGTTTCAAGATGGTTTTTACCGGTTGTTGTCTGCCATAATCGCAACGCAACGATATCATCACCGATCAAATGCTGCAAAAGGTACTGAACACGGTCATCGGGAGCCGGAACCAGCGGGTCCTCAGGAAGCTCGGGAAGTCCGTCGCCCGGATCAATTCCCTGGAGCCCGGGATGCAGTCCCTGTCCGACGACGAGCTTCGGGGAAAAACCGACGAGTTCCGTGGCCGCGCGCAGCAGGGGGAAAGCGCCAGGAACCTGCTCGTCGAGGCTTTCGCGGTTGTGCGCGAGGCTTCGGTCAGGACGATCGGCCTGCGGCATTTCGACGTGCAGCTGATCGGTGGCATGGTGCTTCACGAGGGAAAGATCGCGGAAATGAAAACCGGTGAGGGGAAGACCCTCGTCGCTACCCTGCCGGCCTATCTGCACGCGGTCTGCGGCGACCCGGTTCACGTGGTCACGGTGAACGATTATCTGGCGAGTCGCGATGCGAAGTGGATGGGAGAGATATTCGGGTTTCTCGGGCTGGATGTCGGCGTGATCTGTTCCGGACAGGAGCAGGCGGCCAAGATGGAAGCGTACCGGTGCGACATCGTGTACGGCACCAATAACGAGTTCGGTTTCGACTACCTGCGGGACAACATGGCATTTTCCGCCCGGAACCGGTTCCAGAGGGGACTGGGTTTCGCGATCGTGGACGAAGTCGACTCGATCCTGATCGACGAGGCAAGGACGCCGCTGATCATATCCGGCCCTGCCGAGGAGAGCGTGGACCTGTACCCGAAAATCAATTCCATCGTTCCCAAGCTTGACCGCCAGAAGGAAGAGGATCAGCCGGGAGACTTCTCGGTCGACGAGAAGACCAGGCAGGTTTCATTGACCGAGTCGGGCTACGAGCACGCCGAGCAGTTGCTGCAGGAGATCGGGCTGCTGTCCCCGGAGAGCAGCCTCTACGAAATCGGCAACATCGCGCTGCTGCATCATCTTTATGCAGGCCTGCGCGCCTACCACCTGTTCAATCGCGATGTGGATTACATCGTGCGCGACAACACGATCGTGATCATCGACGAGTTTACCGGCCGGATGATGCCCGGCCGCAGGTGGTCGGATGGCCTGCATCAGGCGATCGAGGCCAAGGAAGGGGTGACCGTGCACCAGGAAAACCAGACCCTTGCATCCATTACGTTTCAGAACTATTTCAGGCTCTATGACAAGCTCTCGGGCATGACCGGAACAGCGGATACCGAGGCGCCGGAGTTCGTGCAGATCTATGGTCTCGAGGTCGTCATCATTCCCACCAACCAACCCATGGTCAGGGCGGATCATGCCGATCTGGTGTACCGTACGGCGGCAGAGAAATATGCTGCCATCGTGGCTGGAATCGAAGACTGCCAGTCCCGCCACCAGCCGGTGCTGGTCGGTACGGCGTCCATCGAGTCGTCCGAGTATCTGTCCGGGATTCTCAGGAAGAAGAAGATTCGGCATCAGGTGCTGAATGCCAAGCATCACGGCAAGGAGGCGGAAATCATCGCCGAGGCCGGCCGCCCGGGCAAGGTCACGATCGCGACCAACATGGCGGGCCGCGGGACCGACATTGTGCTCGGAGGCAACCTGGAGCTTGAACTTGGCGGCCTCGAGGACGAAGCCCGCAGGACGGAAGCCGGAAGACAGTGGGAGGAACGGCACCAGAAGGTAATTGCCGCAGGGGGGCTGCATGTCCTCGGCACGGAGCGCAATGAATCCCGACGCGTCGATAACCAGCTCAGGGGTCGCTGCGGTCGCCAGGGAGATCCGGGGTCAAGCCGTTTCTATCTTTCCCTTGAGGACAACCTGATGCGGATCTTCGGTTCCCAGAAGGTGTCCGGGCTGATGGAACGACTCGGCATGCAGGAAGGCGAGGCGATCGAGCATCCCTGGGTATCGCGCGCGATAGAGAACGCCCAGAAGAAGGTCGAGGGACACAATTTCGATACGCGAAAGCAATTGCTCGAATATGACGATGTCGCCAACGAGCAGAGAAAGGTTATCTACGAGCAGCGCAACGACCTGATGAATGCGCAGAACATAAGCCGGTACATCTCCGAGATTCGCGAGGAGGTCGTCAACAACGTGATGGACCAGTCCATGGCACCACAGACCCTGGAGGAGCAGTGGGATGTCGAGCAACTGGAAAAGGACATGGAAAAGGAGTTCGGAATGCAACTTGAAGTCGGGAAATGGCTCGCGGAGGACAGTACGCTGCACGAGGAGTCACTGAGGCAGCGGATACTCGATGCAGTGGTTGAGCTGAACGAGTCCAAGGCAGACCGGTTCGGCCGCGACAACATGGAGAATTTCGAGAAGCAGATAATGCTCAAGGTGCTGGACGAGCAATGGAAGGAGCATCTTGCCAACATGGACTACCTGCGACAGGGCATCGGTCTGAGGGGCTATGCACAGAAGAACCCGAAGCAGGAGTACAAGCGCGAGGCGTTCAACATGTTCACGTCCCTGCTGGAGTCGGTCAGGCACGAGGTCGTCACCCTGCTTGCCAGGGTGCATGTGCCGTCGGAGGAGGAATTGCTGGAGATGGAGCGCAGGCTGCGTATGCAGCAGACTCGCGAGCAGAACATGAGATTCATCCATGCTGATGCCGGCGCCCAGACATCCGGACCGTCAGCAGACCCGGCGCAGGGCAGGACCGATCAGCCCTACACGCGACCGGAGAGGAAGGTGGGCAGGAATGCGCCCTGTCCCTGCGGTTCCGGCAAGAAATACAAGCAGTGTCATGGCAGGTTGCGCTAGCTTCTCCATACCCGGAGCATGCCGATGCCCGTAAGCCCGCTGGCGCCGCCCGGAGGATTTCCCGGGCTCGGGGAAGTGGCAGGCGTTACGCTGGCAGCGCATGCCGCCGCGATAAGATATCCGGACCGGATGGACATGATGCTGGCAGCCTTCGCATCCGGCACGACCGCCGCCGGGGTGTTTACCCGGTCCCGTACGGCCGCGGCGCCGGTCCTGGTATGCCGGGAACACCTGCCTAATCCCGGGCCGCGCGCGCTTGTCGTGAACGCCGGCGTCGCCAATGCGTTTACCGGCCGTCGGACGGGCCTGAAACACTGCCGGGTGGTATGCGCGGCGGTAGCCGATGCGCTTGCCTGCGAACCGGGCCAGGTATTCCCGGCCTCCACCGGGGTCATCGGCGAACCCCTGCCCATCGAGCGGATCGTGAAGTCGATCCCGCATCTGGTTCGGGCACAGCATGGCCGGGGATGGCTTGACGCCGCGCAATCCATCATGACAACTGATACTTTCCCCAAGGGCGCTTCGGCCAGAGCCGAGATTGACGGTGTCGAAGTAGTCCTTAACGGCATTGCGAAGGGGTCGGGCATGATCGAACCGGACATGGCGACCATGCTGGCGTTCTGCTTCACCGATGCGGCGATCCCCCGCGACATCCTGCAGCAGGCCCTGGTCCAGGGCGCAAGCACCACGTTCAATGCCATCACGGTGGATGGCGATACTTCCACCAGTGATACCCTCATGCTGTTTGCGACGGGTGCGGCCGGCAATCGCCGCCCGCGGTCCCTTGACGATCCCGTTCTGGATGCCTTCAGGCGGGCCCTGACCGGACTGCTCGGGGATCTTGCGGTACAGGTGGTGCGCGACGGGGAAGGCGCCTCCAAGCTGGTCGAGGTCAGGATCACGGGTGCCAGGGACGATGCCGCCGCCAGGGCCATAGCCGCTTCCATAGCCAATTCCCCGCTGGTCAAGACGGCGATCGCAGGGGAGGATGCAAACTGGGGCAGAATCGTCATGGCGGTCGGCAAGGCCGGCCAGGAAATCGATCCGGATCGTCTGGAGATCGTGATCGGAGGGGTGCAGATTACCCGGGACGGGGAGCGGATCGGGAGCTACGATGAAAGTATCGTTTCGCAGCACCTGAAGCAGAAGGAAGTCCGGATTGATGTGGATGTGGGTGTCGGTCCCGGGGCATTCACGATGTGGACCTGCGACCTGACGCACGGCTATATCACGATCAATGCCGACTACCGTTCCTGAGCCCCGTCAGAAGGTAGTGGTGGGGCTGCTTGTCAACAGTGCAGGCCAATACCTGGTCCAGCAGCGCCGTCCCGGAACGCCCTGCGCTGGTCAGTGGGAGTTTCCGGGCGGCAAGGTCGAAGACGGAGAATCCCCTGCGGCGGCGCTTGAGCGGGAATTTCTCGAGGAACTGGGAATCCGGATTACCGGATCATCCGCCTTTGCCGTGATCGAGAAGGACTACGCCCATGCCAGGGTGGAACTGGATGTCCACGCCATCACTGCATACAGCGGAACGCCCTTCGGTCGGGAGGAACAGGTGATACGCTGGCTGAGTCCGGAACGTATCGCGGAACTGGATGTGCTGAAAGCGGTATACGACATTCTGGAGCGGATTGTCCGGCCGCCGGATCGGGCGGAACTCCAGTCCGTCCGATGAAATTCGCCGCGACGGATCGACAGGATCCGTCTTTCGGGGATGACCGATCAGTTCCGGTTTCGGGAAGGTATTCTTCGGGCACTGTCCCTGATGACACTGACCTTCATCCCCTGTTTCGGCAAGGGATTTGCTCAATACGTGAAAATTGCCTTCGGACCGCTCGTGACATGGGTCCGGCGCCGTGGTCGGTCCAGTAGCCTTGCGGGCGGCCAATCCGCACGATCCGGTCGGAAAGGACAGCAAGGTTCCCGGGCAGTGAACGATGCCGGCTAACCGCGAAATTCCGACAGGTAGCGGTCATGCAGCTGCAGGACCCGGTGCTCCGGACAGTGCCTTTCCCGGTCATTGCTGATGATGTCGTCAGCATGGCGAATCCGTTCTTCATCGCTTGTCTGGCTCTTGACCATGTCCCGAAAGACCTCCGGGTCGAGCCCGCGATCCCGCTCGAGGCGTCTGCGCCGGATCTCGAGCGGACAGGTAACTGCGATGACCCGGTCCATTTCCCGCCACTGCCCTGTCTCGATCAGTAGCGGGATCTCCAGGATGCAATAGCATGCATCAAGCGCTGCCGAACGCTCATTCATGCAGTCACGTATCGGCGGATGGAGCAGGGATTCCAGGAATTCCCGGGTGGCGGGATCGGCGAATGCGCGCCTGGCGATGCCGGACCTGTCCAGGCTGTCGTCAGACCGGAGGATTGCCGGGCCGAAATGGGTGACGATCCGCTCATGATAGCGTGTTCCCGGGCGGGTGAGCTCCCGCGCGATGCTGTCCGCATTGACAATCGGTACGCCCAGTTTCTCGAACAGTCCGCAAATCGTGGTCTTGCCGCTGCCGATGCCGCCGGTCAGCCCCACCCTGGCCGGCGTCATGCAGGCAATTCCGGTAGCCGGAACAGCGGGAGCAGATCTCCCCACAGCAACGCGGCAAGTCCACCGAGGCACAGAAACGGGCCGAACGCCACCGGCGTGTTCCGGTCTTGTCCGTGTCGTACCATGTGCAGGCCTGTTATCAGGATGCCGGTTACCGAGGCTGTCAGGATGACCTGCGGCAACAGTTCCCAGCCGACCCAGGCGCCGATGCAGGCAAGCAGCTTGAAGTCTCCGTAGCCCATGCCTTCCCTGCCGGTCAGCAGACGGTGCAGGTGGTAGAGCGTCCAAAGCAGCAGGTAGCCCGAGATGGCGCCGATGACCGCCGAATCCAGGGAAGTGAAGATGTCGGCGGTATTGCATCCGAGTCCGATCCACAAGATCGGCAGGACAATGACATCGGGGAGAATCTGGTGCTCCAGATCGACCAGTGTCAGGACGATAAAGCAATTGATCAGGATCAGGCCACATGCCAGGGCCCAGCCTGGTCCAAGTACCCACCCACTGAGCACCCAGAGCCCGGCGGTGGCCAGTTCCACCAGCATGTAACGCATGGAGAAGGGTGCGCTGCAAAGGCCGCATTTCCCGCGTAGCAGGAGATATCCCAGTATGGGGATGTTGTGATGCGCCCTGAGTGGCTGACTGCAGGTCATGCAGCGGGATGGCTGTCGCAGGATGCCCGGCGGCGATGGTTCATCCATCTCGATGCCGGCCTGTTCCGCGCATTGTCTGCGCCACAGGTAAAACAGGCGGTCCGGCAGCCGGATGGCCACCACGTTCAGGAAGCTGCCGGTACACGCGCCGATCAGGAACAGGCAGGTGTAAAGGAAGAACGGGGAGGTGTCGAGCAGGTGTACCAGCTGGATCATGGTGCAGCCTTGCGGAAGATGAGTTGGGGCTGCTAGAACACCGTTCCCAGCTTGAAGATCGGGAGATACATGGCGATGACTATGGTCCCGACAATCAGCCCCAGAAAGACGATCAGAAATGGTTCGATGAGGCTGCTGATGGTGGATATCGAGTTGTCGACGTCGGATTCGTAGAACTCCGCCATCTTGTTCAGCATGCGTTCCAGTTCACCGGATTCTTCGCCTGTGGTGACCATCTGCAGGACAAGACCGGGAAACAGGCTGGTACCCTGCATGGCTGCGGCCAGGCTGCGGCCAGTGGAGACCTCCGTTCTGACGTATTGCAGCCCATTGGTATATACCCGGTTTCCTGCGGCGATGGAGACAGTACCCAGAGCCTCCACCAGCGGGACCCCTGCGCCGAACATGGTGGCCAGGGTGCGTGAGACCCGTGCGATAGTGGCCTTGCGCAGGATCTCCCCGAATACGGGAAACCTGAGAATCATGCTGTCGCACAGGAGTTGCAGGCCTGCGGATCTCCTGTAGGCAAGAACCAGCATTATTCCTGTTCCCGCCACGACGCCGAAGGTCAGATACCAGTATGTCTGAACGAAATGGGATAGTCCGACAATCCAGCGTGTCAGCGCGGGGAGTTCGGAACCGTAACCGGTAAACAGCGCCTCGAATTCCGGTATGACGGCAACCAGCAGCACCACGATAATGACCGCGGAGACCACGATTACCAGCGCGGGGTAGAACATCGCGGACTTTATCTTGCCCTTGATATACTCCATTTTCTCCAGATATGCGGCGATCTTCGACATCATGATGTCCAGTGTGCCTGACTCTTCGCCGACCGCAACCAGACTGGTGTACTGGGTGTTGAAGTGCTTGGGATGCTGCTTGAGGGCATTGCTCAGGGTAGTTCCCGTTTCGACGCTTTCCCGGATGGAACCAAGCAGACGCTTGGCCGACTCGTTTTCATATCCTATGATGATGCTTTGCAGGGACGAGGCAATGGGTACGCCCGCCTCCATCATCGTGGCAAGCTGCCGGGTGAAAAAGACGATATCCTCGATCTTGACCCGCTTTTCCATGCTGAACAGGGGTTTGCTGCGCCTGCGAACCTTCTGCACCCGAATCCCCCGGCGACGTAACTGCTGCCGCGCATCCTGGAGGCTTTCAGCTTCGAGTTCCCCGGCGGCCGGACGACCGTCCCGTCTTACGCCGTTCCACGTATAGGTCGAGGTTGCCACGGTCTAGTCCTTGGTTACCCGTTCCACTTCTTCCAGTGAAGTGATGCCCCGGGCTACCTTGGCGAGTCCCGCGTCCCGCGTGCTCAATATGCCCTCTTCCTTGGCAGCCTGCTCGATTTCCAGCGTCGAGGCGCGCTTCATGACAAGTTCGGATATCCGGTTGCTCAGGGGCATGACCTCGAAGATCCCGGTTCTTCCCCGGTAGCCGAGTGTACAGGCGGCGCAGCCGGACGGTTCGTAGATTTCCAGGGAATCCAGGTCCTGTTCCCGGAATCCCGCCTGGAGCAGTACTTCCTCAGGATACGAGGCGATGCGGCGGCAGGATTCGCAGAGCCGTCTCACAAGCCGCTGGGCGATGATCAGGTTGACCGATGAGACAATGTTGAAGGGTGCAACGCCCATGTTGATCAGCCGAGTCACGGTGCTGGGCGCATCGTTGGTATGAAGGGTGGAAAAAACCATATGACCGGTCTGGGCGGCCTTGATCGCGATTTCAGCGGTTTCAAGATCCCGGATCTCCCCCACCATGAGCACGTCCGGATCCTGCCGCAGAAATGCGCGCAGGGTCACGGCAAAGGTCAGCCCCGCCTTTTCATTGATGTTGACCTGGTTGATCCCGCTGACATTGATTTCAACCGGATCCTCGACGCTGGAGATGTTCCGCTCCGGCGTATTGAGTATGCTCAGTGCCGAATACAGGGAGATTGTCTTGCCGCTTCCCGTGGGACCGGTTACCAGTATCATGCCATGGGGTTGAAATGCGGCTTCCCGATACAGGGCGAGTTGCGAGTCGGTCATGCCGATCATGTCTATCCCGAGGTTTGTGACAGAGGTGTCCAGTACCCTGATGACCATCTTTTCCCCGAACAGTGTCGGCATGGTATTGACGCGGAAGTCTATGGAGCGGTTGCGGGAGAATGTCAGTTTCATCCTGCCGTCCTGGGGCAGACGCCGTTCGGCGATATCCAGTTTCGACAGGATCTTCAGGCGCGCGATGATCTTGTGGATCAGGCCAAGCGGGGGATTGATTGCATCGTGCAGCACGCCATCGATCCTGAATCGTATCCGGGTCATGCGTTCATAGGGCTCGATGTGGATGTCGGAAGCCAGTTTGTGAATGGCGTCCTGAAGGATCTTGTTGACGAAACGCACGATGGGTGCATCGATCAGCAGATCCGCCGAGTCGATTCCCTGCTGTTCCTCCGTCTCCTCGGTCAGGTCGATGTCTCCGAGATTTCCCTCCTCGACGATGTCGCTCAGGGTAACGTCGGTGTCCGGCTCGATCATCGAGTCGATCATCGAGTCCAGTTTCTTCGGATCGACCAGAACAGGCTTGATGCGCAGCCCGGTGCTGAACTTGATTTCGTCGATTGCCGCCCTGTTGGACGGATCCGACACGCCCACGAACAGTTTTTGTCCCCGCATGAACAGTGGCAGGACGCGATTCTTCTCGATGACCTTGTCGGACACCAGCTGTGTCGGAGCCAGCTGCATGTTGATGGAATCCAGGTCGAGCAGCGGGAAACCGAATTCCGCCGCCGCAATCTGGCTGGCCTGGCTGACAGGAATGATGTTCTGGGTTATGGACTGGAGATAAAACGACCGGTTTTCGCTTCGAGCGTTCTTCAGCACGAGCATCGCATCCGATTCGGACAGGAACCCCCTTTCCACCATCTTGCGGGCGATTCCCGGCAGGGTCTCCTTTCCTTGCGCCTGTTCCGCTTCACTCATGAGGGTTCCGCTCTCCCGTCATGGCGTATTGCACAATTGCCAATAACCGAGTAATATAGTTGGTTATTGACAACGCCATAGTCATGTCCAGTCCGCGCCGATTGCAATGCACATACATTATTTACCATGCCAGCCTGTCAAATCAAGCCTGACGGCGTCGGCCGATCGGGACTGTGCAGCGTTCAGGTCCTTGCCTGGTCATCTGAAACCCCGCTCCGGAAGCCGTGGATCAGTGCGGACCATCGGGTGTCCGTGACATGAGATTGACAACAAAGGGCAGGTATGCAGTGACCGCGATGATCGATCTCTCGCTGAATCAGGGGCACGGCCCGGTGACGCTCAGGAGCATTTCGCAGAATCAGGGTATATCCCTGTCGTACCTTGAACAGCTGTTTGCGAAAATGCGCAAGTCCGGCCTGATCTCGGGTACCCGCGGACCCGGGGGCGGCTACATCCTGAACCGCGACGTGGACCGGATCAGCATAGCGGATATCGTCGTGGCGGTTGACGAGCCGCTGGATATTACGGAATGTGCGGGAAGAGAGGATTGCCAGGATGGCAGGCGATGCCTGTCGCACGGCCTCTGGAGCGAACTGAGCGATCAGCTGTACGGGTTCCTGGCGGGAATCAGTCTTGGAGAACTGATGCGGCAAAGCGGCCTGACCCGCATCAGGGAGGAAAGCCGGCAGGTGGAAGTGCCTTCGCTGGCGGATACCGCATGACCTCTTGAGGCGCGCGAGGAGAACGAGAACATGCAAGGTACCGAAAAGGATCTGACTGCCCTGGTACAGCGGGAGTACAAGGAGGGTTTCACGACCGACATCGAGGCTGATACCCTGCCGCCCGGGCTGGACGAGGAGGTGATCCGCACGATCTCGGGCAAGAAAGCGGAACCGGACTTCCTCCTTGAGTGGCGCCTGATGGCCTATCGGCGCTGGCTTGAAATGAAGGAACCGGACTGGGCCCAGCTGCATTACCCGAAAATCGACCTGCAGGACATCAGCTACTACTCCGCTCCGAAGCAGAAGAAGTTGCTGGACAGCCTTGACGAGGTCGACCCCAAGCTGCTGGAGACCTACGAGAAACTCGGCATCCCCCTTGAGGAGCAGAAAATGCTGGCCGGGGTCAGGGTGGCCGTGGATGCGGTGTTCGACAGTGTCTCTGTGGCGACGACCTTCAAGAAGACCCTGTCCGAGGCCGGGGTGATATTCTGCCCGCTGTCGGAGGCCGTGAAGGATTGTCCGGAACTGGTGCACAAATACCTGGGCTCGGTTGTCCCTGCCGGGGACAATTACTTCGCCGCACTGAATTCCGCCGTGTTCAGCGAAGGTTCGTTCGTGTACATTCCCCCGGGAGTACGCTGCCCCATGGAACTGTCCACGTACTTCAGGATTAACGCCATGAATACCGGGCAGTTCGAGCGGACGCTGATCATCGCCGATGAGGACAGCCATGTCAGCTATCTCGAAGGGTGCACTGCGCCCATGCGCGACGAGAACCAGCTACATGCCGCCGTGGTGGAACTGGTTGCCCTCAAGGGCGCCGAGATCAAGTATTCCACCGTGCAGAACTGGTACCCCGGGGACGAGAACGGCCGGGGCGGCATATACAATTTCGTCACCAAGCGTGGCGCCTGCAAGGGGAAGCGCGCCAAGATTTCCTGGACCCAGGTCGAGACCGGTTCCGCCATCACGTGGAAGTATCCGAGCGTTGTGCTCGAGGGGGACGACTCCATCGGGGAGTTCTATTCGGTGGCCCTGACCAACAATTATCAGCAGGCGGACACCGGCACCAAGATGGTGCACATAGGCAAGAACGCCAGGAGCACCATCATTTCCAAGGGCATCTCCGCCGGCCACGGCCAGAACTCCTATCGCGGACTGGTAAAGGTGCTCAAGGGGGCGGAGAAGGCCAGGAACTACTCACAGTGCGACTCCCTGCTGATGGGCAGCACCTGCGGCGCCCACACCTTCCCGTATGTCGAGGTAAGGAACCCGACCGCCGTGGTCGAGCACGAGGCGACGACTTCCCGCATCGGCGAAGACCAGCTGTTCTACTGCCGCCAGCGCGGACTGTCGGAAGAAGAGGCGGTATCCATGATCGTCAACGGTTTCTGCAAGGAAGTGTTCAAGGAACTGCCCATGGAGTTCGCCGTGGAAGCCCAGAAGCTGCTCGGGATCAGCCTTGAAGGTTCGGTCGGGTAGCCTCCCTGCATCTTCATGCCCGGATCACTCATGCTCTCAGTCAGAAACCTGCATGCCGCAGTTGAAGGCAAGGCCATCCTCAACGGCATAAACCTGGAAATCGGTCCCGGACAGGTCCATGCCATCATGGGACCCAACGGTTCCGGCAAGAGCACGCTCGCCAATGTTCTGGCAGGTCGGGACCACTTCGAGGTTACGGCAGGAGAAGTGGAATTCCGGGGCTGGGACCTGCTTGAAATGGAGCCGGAAATACGGGCCCGCGAAGGACTTTTCCTCGCCTTCCAGTATCCGGTGGAAATACCGGGAGTCAGCAATCTGCACATGCTCAAGGCGGCCGTCAACGCCGTACGCAGGCACCGTGGCGAGGAGGAATTGAATGCCATGGAATTTCTCAAGCTGATCAAGCAGAAGGCTGCCCTGGTGGAGATGAGGCAGGAGTTCCTCTACCGCTCGGTCAACGAGGGTTTTTCCGGCGGCGAGAAGAAGCGCAACGAGATTCTGCAGATGGCGATGTTCGAACCGCGCCTGAGCGTCCTTGACGAAACGGATTCCGGCCTTGATATCGATGCGCTGAAGATCGTGGCGCAAGGCGTCAACAGCCTGAGGAGCAGTGACCGCTCGATTCTGCTGGTGACGCATTACCAGCGACTGCTGGATTACATCGTTCCCGATTTCGTGCATGTGCTCGCACACGGGAAGATCATCCGTTCCGGGGACAAGGATCTTGCCCTGGAACTTGAGCGTAAAGGGTACAGCTGGGTCGAGGATCATGCAGGCGCTGCCTGACGCGTGCGCCGATCCCAGGACCCGTCCTTATCTGGAGCAGTTCAGGGACGTGCATGAGACGTTGTCTGGCGCCGGCGTGGAGTGGCTGGCGCGCTCACGGGTATCCAGCATGGCCCATCTTTGCAGCGGGGGATTTCCCACCCAGCGGGATGAGGACTGGAAATACACACCCCTGCGTTCCGTCATGGCGCACCCGTTCAGTCTCGCCGTCGGCGGGCATGTGCCGGACGACCCCGACCGTTACGGTGTTCCCGGGCTCGACAGTCTCAGGGTAGCATGCATTGACGGGATCCTCGATTCCCGGTGTGCGCCCTGCCCCGCCGCTGGCCTGAGCGTGCAGTCCTTTTCCGACATGCTGGCGCGGAATCCCGACCAGCTGAAGTCCTGCATGGGGAAGGTTTCCGGAGCCCGTTCCCACGGTTTCGTCCTGCTCAACGAGGCCCTGCACCGTGATGGTGTGGTGATTGAAATCGCGCCCCGTGTCCGGATAGACAGACCGGTGGAACTGCTGATGCTGTCCTGCGAAGATTCGGCACTGGTGTTGCCGAGGATCCTGATCATCGCCTCGGAAGGCTGTCGGGTGGAGATAGTCGAACATCAGGTTTCCGCGCACGCCGGCAGCGGGCTGTACTGCGGCATGACGGAAATGTACCTGGAACCGGGCGCGCATGTGAAGTACAGTGTCATCCAGAACCAGTCACGCTCCGCCTATCAGGTTTCCGGCGCCTGGGCGGAGCTTGCCGAAAACAGCCGCCTTGACTGCCGCACCGTTTCGGTGGGAGGCGCCCTGACGCGCAATGACCTGGCTGTCAACCTGACTGGTCCCGGCGCCCACTGCGATATGCTTGGCGCCTACTGCCTGTCGGGCCGGCAGCACGTGGACAACCATACCACCGTGGTGCATGGTGCGGAAAACTGTACCAGCAACGAGTTGTACAAGGGGGTTCTGGACGACCGGTCACGGGGCGTGTTCCACGGCCGGATCAGGGTCGAGGAGGGCGCCCGGAAAACCGATGCCCAGCAGGCGAACAATACCCTGCTCCTGTCAAGAGGCGCAGAGATCGATACCAAGCCGCAGCTGGAAATCTATGCCGATGACGTCAAGTGTTCCCACGGCGCGACGGTCGGACAGCTGGATGACAAGGCCCTGTTCTACCTGCAGACCCGCGGGATAGACCCGGCGGCCGCGCGCTCCATGCTGATATCCGCATTCGTGGGGGAAGTGCTGCAGTCCGTCGAACCGCAGCCGCTTCACGATTACCTGTGCGCGTTGCTGGACGAGCAGCTTTCGGACCCGGGTACCGGGGAGCCTGGGCCATGAAAAGAGTGAACTTCGATCCCGATCTTGAACTGAAGAAGGCGCGTATCATGGAGGAATTCAACCAGAGCGAGAACCGGGAACTGCCCGCTCGCGCGGGTGCTGCAGACCAGGAGATGGTTGCGGATGTGCCGGAATCGGATCTCAAGGAGCAGATCATCGATGCGCTCAGGACGGTGTATGACCCGGAAATTCCGGTCAACATCTATGACCTGGGCCTGATCTACGACGTGCGGATAGACAATGGATTCGTGGAAATCGACATGACCCTGACGGCGCCCGGCTGCCCGGTTGCGCATACCTTTCCGGGAATCGTGGAACGCTCGGTATGCCTGGTGCCGGGCGTGGCCGCGGCAACCGTCGAGATCGTCTGGGATCCGCCCTGGACCCCCGAGCTGATCAGCGAGGCGGCCCGCCTGGAACTCGGCCTGATCTGAGTCGGCTGCAGCCCGTTACCGAGCGTCAATCGCCGGCATCGCCCGACTTCCCCTGCCCGAGCCTGTCCTGCGTGCGCAGCCGGAAATCCGATGCGTCGTGCCGTTCGTGAAGCTGGTCTTCAGGTGGTCCGCTGATCCGGTTGACCTTGCGACCCCGGATGACTGCGTCACGCGCCGCAATCTCCTCGTGCCAGCGCACGACGTTGGTGTAGGTGTGCGCCTCGAGGAACTCGGCGGCATCGTAAATCCTGCCGGTCGTCAGCACGCCGTACCATGGCCAGATCGCCATGTCGGCGATCGTATAGGCGTCGCCTGCCACGTAGCGCGATCCCGCCAACTGCTTGTCCAGCACGTCAAGCTGGCGTTTCACCTCCATGGCAAAGCGGTTGATCGGGTATTCCAGCTTGCAGTCTGCATAGGCATAGAAATGCCCGAAACCACCACCGAGATAGGGGGTGGAGCCCATCTGCCAGAACAGCCATGACAGGCACTCGGCCCGTCCGCCCGGATCGCCGGGGATGAAATCGCCGAACTTGTCGGCAAGGTAGAGCAGTATGGAGCCGGACTCGAAGACGCGCGTCGGGTCGGACATCGAGCAGTCTACCAGGACCGGTATCTTCGAGTTCGGATTGACGGCCACGAAACCGGAACCGAACTGCTCGCCCTTTTCGATGTCGATGACGTATGCGTCGTATTCCGCGCCTTCATGACCAGCCGCCAGAAGTTCTTCGAGCATCACGGTTACCTTGACGCCATTGGGAGTTGCCAGCGAGTAAAGCTGCAGCGGATGCCTGCCGCGCGGCAGTTCCGCATCGTGTGTCGCGCCGGAGACCGGACGATTGATGGAAGCGAACCGTCCGCCGTTGTCATGTTCCCACTTCCAGATCTTCGGGGGTTTGTAGCCGGGGGAATTGCTCATGATATCTCGCTCTTCGCAGGTTGGTAGAATTGCTTTCCGGGCGTCTGCCGAGCGGGCGGGCAGGATCAGGCACCGGTCAATCCCGGTCTGGGCAAAACGAACCCCGTGCCGGAAGCAGAACCCGCGGCTGCACAGGATTTTCAGCGACCACTGATTGGAGTCCAGCCGGGCGCACGGGCAGTATACCGCACAAATTCCCTGCGGCCCAGGACGATGTGTGTTTGCGAGTGTCCGATTCGCTGTCCCGGACAGGTGGGGTTGCGTCATCGCAATTCCGGTACTCTCGCGAAGCTGTGCCGTCCGGTATTGGACCGTGCCGTGGACTGCGGACGCACAGGGACAGGGTCTTGGAGAAGCGCCCCCGTCAGTCGTTGGTAGCGGACATCCGGACATGCTCTCTGGTCGGGTGCAGCTTCCCATCCGCGAGACAGGCAAGACCGCAATGCAGTCCGGGTGGGGCCCAGGCAGTCCACCCTTGCCCCAGCCGCAGCTGGCCGGGATTCCATGAACGAGCCGTATAGCGTTCCTGATCACCGACTCCCTGCCGGCTATCAGGAATAGTGCCTGATCAGAGACTTGACTGGGGCCTGTTGACACAGCTGCAGTAATTCGAAGATGAGTGCGCAGGTAACAAGGCCGGGGAAGAGCGCAAGGGCAGCGGCTGTCCGGGCATCTGCGGCAACCACATGAAGTCTGATGTTCCAGCCGCCCCGGGACCTGCCGATGGATTGTGGACCGTTTTCTTTCGCGCCCCGTGCCGTCGGGATGCACCTTGATGCCGGTACTGTCCAGTCCGCATGCCTCGACCCGGATGTGCACCATCCGCTCCCGTTGCAGTTGTTCGAACACCCGCTCGAGCACACCACTTCTCGACCACCGGCTCATGCGCGTGCAGGGAGTGTACCGTCCTGCAAATAGATGACATGATGATGGACATCATTCATCCTCAAGGAGTACGCCCATGCCACGCGGTCGCCCGAGTCAACCCACCCCTTCGCTGACGCTCGACGAGCACGAGAAGAACCAGTTGTCCGGCATTGCCAGCTCCCGCACACTGCCCCATGGCGTCGTGCGGCGGGCGCGCATCGTCCTGGCCTGCGCCGAAGGTGAAACCCAGGCCGCCATCGCCAGACGCCTGGGCGTCAGCAACTTCACGGTCGGCAAATGGCGGCGCCGGTATCTCGAACAGGGCCTCGATGGTCTGCACGACGAACAGCGCCCCGGACGCCCGCGCACCCAC
>JAJDVC010000239.1 GCA_022826305.1 Gammaproteobacteria bacterium
GCAGAGGACACCCCCACCGTTCTGAATCCATTGCTCTCCAGCACATTGCATGTAACATGCATGTCAGTTGGCGAATCGTCTACAACCAGTATCGTATCTTGCTCCACAGAAAACCCCCTTCGATCACGTTATTCATAAAGAGAGAGAAAACCGTCAAGTGAATTTCTCCGCTACCCGGATCAGATCCTCATCCGAGAAAGGCTTGTTAATATGGCCCTGCGCCCCGACAATGCTGCCCCGGGCCCGATCAAACAGGCCATCCTTGCTGGAGACCATGACAACCGGGGTATCCTTGAACTGTCGATTATTCTTTATCAGGGAGCAGGTCTGGTACCCGTCCAGCTTTGGCATCATGATATCGACAAAGACCAGGGTCGGCGCATAATCGGTCACCTTGCTGATCGCGTCAAAACCATCCAGAGCAGTAACCACTTCGTATCCTGCCTTCTCCAGAGCAGTGGAAGCCTTGAGCAATATTGTTTTGCTATCATCAACAAACAAAATCTTTTTCATTTCAACAGCATCCGCTTTCAGATACAGGAAACCTGCTCGACTGTACATGAAATCATCTAGTAAACGCTATATTATCACAGTTTGGCTGGATAGGGTGTTCAGGGTCATGGTGCCGCCGTCTTCAGGTTTCTCTCAATCCCCGGTCATGCTGGTGTGCATACCTGGACAAAGGCAAACTCGACAACGGACCGTGGACGGTCTGCAGCACGGGTCATGGTGCTCGCGAACGATGGTCGCAGAATAGGGCGTTCATGCACATGTCAGGAAAAACGATATTTGCCGATGACTTGCTGAAATGGCTGCTGATGCTCTCCGCACTGTTCCACATACTGGCGGTACTGGGCATTTCCTTTGTCATGCCCGACAGCCAGGACAGGCAAGTTACCGGACCACCCTTGAAAATCACGCTTGTAAACACCCGGAGCGCAATCGCCCCCGAGCAGTCCACCACACTTGCCCAGCATGACAATCTCGGCACAAGCGACATCACCCGAGTCCCCATCGCGGGAAACCTGACCAGCCAGCCTGCTTTCGATGGCGAATCCACGCACGACGATCCCTCTGATTACGCAAATCCCGGACAATTGCAAGCGGCCCCGATACTGTCTCAGGACGGCGAGCAGATCAGTCGCCAGATCAATCTGGCCTATCTCAACTCCCAGGCAAAGCCTCGCGAGCGCTATTTCAGCGAAAGGTCCCGGGCCAGCAAGTTTGCACCCTATATCGAAAAATGGAGACAGAAGGTCGAACGCATCGGAAACCTCAGGTATCCGGAGGAAGCCATACGAAAACAACTGGAGGGGTCGTTGATTCTGGATGTCTCCATCCATTCATCCGGGGCCCTGCATGGCATCAGCGTTCTGGAAACATCGGGCAAGAAAGCACTTGATGATGCCGCACAAAGAATCGTACGGATCGCCGCGCCTTTCGACCCATTCCCCGAGTCATTCGCGCATGAACTGGATGTGCTGCATATCGTCCGCACTTGGGAATTTGAACAGGGTCGGATACTATCCGGCAGTACTGGAGTGAGAATACCCTGATCTGACAGACCTGCTGCCGAACACTCATGATGAATCCGCTACATAACCACTTCCTGGTTTCCATGCCGCAACTCCGGGATCCGAATTTCAGCAAGTCTGTCATCCTGCTCTGCAAACACGATGAATCGGGTGCGATCGGCATCGTGATCAACAAGCTGACCGAGCACTGTGTCGGCGACATCCTGAATCATCTTGAAATTCCGTCAACCAGTGAAACCTTCACCAGGAACCCCGTGCTGCAGGGTGGACCGGTCTACCCGGAACTGGGCCTCGTCATCCACAACAGCGGAGACCGTTACACGGAATCCAGCATCAGGATCGATGAAAACCTCTACCTGACCAGTTCACGCGAAATCCTGGACGACATGGCACAGGGAATCGGCCCGGAACAGGCACTGCTCAGTCTGGGCTACTCAGGCTGGGGGCCGGGGCAACTTGAAGATGAAATCCGGGAGAACTCCTGGCTGACCACCCCGGTGGACCGCAGCATACTGTTTTCAGATCAGGTTCAGGACAAGTGGCGACTCTCCACCAGGATTCTCGGCATTGATACCCTCCACCTCTCGGATCAGGTCGGGCATGCCTGAACATCCTTGCCCATGGTCCGGAACAAGCATATTCTGGGATTTGACTACGGGAAAAGCCGGATCGGCATCGCGGTCGGCAATCCGATCACCTGCACTGCCCGGCCCCTGATGACCCTGCATTCCGGCAAATCGGGAATTCCCTGGCTCCGGATTGATGAATGTATCAAGCAGTGGGGTCCGCATCTGCTTATCGTCGGACTGCCCCTGGCCCCGGGGGGCGAGGAGACGGAAATGGCCCGGGAAGCCCGAAAGTTCGGCGCCCGGCTTGCAGCGCAAAACTCGATAGACGTGGCTTATGTCAACGAATACCTCTCATCCCGGGCGGCTGACCGAATTATCGCCGAGGGAGCCGACAAGGGAAAAAAAATCAGGCAAAGGCATCGATCAATGCGGGATTCCATCGCCGCCGCATTGATTCTCGACACGTACTTCAGCGACAATACATAGATGCGGACGGCACTGGACATAGATGCTGCCATCGAAAGGATGGTGTCGTATATCCGTACTGAAAATATTCCCGAACCGCTTTTGATCGGCATCCATACCGGCGGGGTACTGGTTGCGGAAGTTCTGCATCGGAAAACCGGCATCACCGAACCGCTTGGGACACTGGACATCTCTTTCTACCGGGATGATTTCGGCCGTGTCGGGCTCAATCCTCAGGTTCGTGCGTCACACCTCCCCGTATCCGTCGAAGACCGCAACATTTTTCTTGTTGACGATGTGCTGTACACAGGACGAACCATTCGCGCCGCTCTGAATGAAATCTTTTCCTACGGACGTCCCGCTCGTGTAATACTGGGCGTACTCGTCAAGCGAACGGGTCGGGAACTCCCGATCCAGCCCGACTTCACGGGCATGGAGCTTGAACTGGCTCCGGACCAACAGGCAAGAATTACCATTGAAGCCTCTTCCTTGGCAATCAATATTGCAGAAATACCCGGATGAGCGCACAGCCGTCCAGATCCATCCAGTTTGACGATCAGGGCAACCTCCGCCATTTCCTGACCATCGATGCCCTGCCTGCTGAAACCCTGGTCCAGATACTGGATACGGCGGAATCCTTCATCGACTTTGGCCTGCGGGAAATCAGGAAGATGCCGCTTTTGCGCGGCAAGACGGTAGTCAACCTGTTTTTCGAGCCCAGCACCCGCACCCGGACGACTTTCGAGATTGCCGCAAAACGACTTTCTGCGGATGTCATCAACATGAGTGCCACACGGATGTCCACGACCAAGGGAGAATCGATCCTGGATACCGTCCGCACTCTCGAAGCCATGCATACCGACCTGTTCGTGGTACGCGATCACGCCAGCGGAACACCACACCTGATCGCCGACCACCTGCCAAGCCACGTGCGGGTCATCAACGCCGGGGACGGCCGCCATGCGCATCCGACACAAGCCATGCTCGACATGTTCACGATCCGGCAGAAGAAGGACGATTTTTCCCGGCTGCGCGTAGCCATCGTGGGAGACATCCTTCATTCAAGGGTCGCCCGCTCCCAGATTCACGCATTGTCGATCCTGGGCGCCCGGGAAATACGGGTCATCGGACCCAGAACACTGATCCCCACGGATATCCAGTCAATGGGAGTCAATGCAACCACCGACATGACGGACGGGCTGGACGACATCGACGTCATCATCATGTTGCGCATTCAGCGTGAACGGATGGACGGACAGTTGATTCCAAGCGAACAGGAATTCTTCAACCGGTATGGACTGACGGAAGAAAAACTGCGCTTTGCCCGCCCCGACGCCATCGTCATGCATCCCGGCCCCATCAACCGGGGACTGGAGATAGCTTCAAGCGTGGCAGACAGCAGTCGTTCGGTAATTCTCAATCAGGTCACCAACGGCATAGCGGTCAGAATGTCGATCATGGCCCGCATCATGGGCGGCTCCGGCAGATGAATACATGTATGATAAGCGGGCAGGAATGCCGACAGTGGACCTGACCATCAGGAACGGCAATCTGGTCGATCCGGCCAACGGGATAAATGCGGTCACGGACCTGCATATCGGCGATGGCATGATCAAGGCTATCGGCCTTCCCCCCTCCGACCACAGCCCGGAACGGATCGTGGACGCCGAAAATCAATATGTTTTCCCCGGCATCGTCGATCTGTGCACCCGCTTGAGGGAACCGGGTGAAGAATACAAGGCGACCATCCTGAGCGAAACCCGCGCGGCATGCAGTGGTGGCATTACCAGCATGGTATGCCCTCCGGATACTTTTCCGATCATTGACACACCGGCCATGGCCCACATGGTACAGAACCGGGCCCAAGCTGCAGGATTTGCCAGCGTTCACCCGCTCGGAGCACTGACCATCGGACTCAGGGGCGAGCAACTGACAGACATGGCCACCTTGGCTGATGCCGGTTGCATCGGGGTCAGCAACGCATTGGTGTCGGTGGAGAACTCTCTCTTGATGCGCAGGGCCATGCAATATGCTTCCACTTACGATATCCCGGTTTTCCTGACTCCGAAAGATTCCTGGCTTCAGGGTAACGGTGTGGTACATGAAGGAAGGATCAGCACCCGACTGGGGTTGCCGGCCATTCCGGAAGCAGCCGAGACGGTCGGCGTCGCAAGAGACCTTGCCCTGGTGGAAACCAGCGGCGCCACCGCACACATTGCGATGGTCTCATGCAGACGCTCGGTCGACAAGATCAGGGCCGCCCAGAATCGGAACATCCCGGTTACCGCCTCGGCATCCATCAACCACCTGCTGTGCACAGAGGACAATATCGGCGAATTTGATGCACAGTACAAGGTGATTCCCCCGTTACGTACGGAAAGCGATCGGCAGGGACTGATAGCGGGAATTGTCGATGGCCATGTCGCAGTAATCTGCTCGGACCATCAGCCCCACGGGGCAGATGCCAAGCTTGCGCCCTTCAGCGAGGCAGCGATCGGCATTGCCGGCATCGATACTCTCCTGACACTGGCCTACACCCTGGTACGTGACGGAATAATCGACCTTGAGACCGTAATTTCGGCAATGACGGATAACCCGGCCCGAATCGCAGGGCTGGACTGCGGGAAACTCAATTCCGGAAGCCCGGCTGACCTGTGCATCTTCGATCCGGACAAACCGTGGCAACTCAATGAACAGACCATGCAGAGTCAGGGCAGAAATTCACCTTGGTACGGTACGGATCTTGTCGGGAAAGTGACCATGACACTGAAGCGGGGGGAAATCGTATACGAGACCTGATGTTCCATGAAACAGGGACATCCGGGATTGATTCCGACATGCCGGGACGATCAAGCATGTCCATGCCGTGATGGCGGACGATGCCGCCATGAATACGTCGGAAGTCCATCTGTTTCCCTCACGAAAAGCCGCCGGATATCCTGCTGTCAAACGCTTCGACGGACAGGACAACAGTCGACTGCATGTGCGTGCGGTCTTCTTGATTCTGGGGATCTGGCTGCACCAGCCATGATCCTGACAAGAGATATCAGGGAGATCGAGCAAATCCATCGCCTGGCTGTGTTGAATGTTTTCGCTCATGACCGTGATGATCACACCAGGAATTCCAGTTTCCTGGTGGAATGAGACTGGCGCATGGAAAGTTTCACCCGACCATCGTCTGACGCTCTCATCCGGCCCACATGGCAGACAAGGCGCCATGGTCATGAGAAGAAGGCAATCACTCCGGGCAGGATGGCCTGATCAAACCCCGCCTTGCAGCAAGATTATCCGAATACCCTGTCAATGAAACCCTGGAGCAAACCAGATCGGTCTTTTGCAAGTGGCCACCGTTTTCCAGAGAATATGGCACCCGCCGTTCAAACATCGTTCTGATTGAGAAAAAATCTCCACGGCCGGCTCATGGGGCACATGCAGGTTCCGGAACCGCTCAGGCAAACAACCGTTTTCGCAGTGCAGATTCCATTTTTTTCATGTTGTGCTGCAGTCACGCCCTGGTCAGCAAATGATCTTCCATGGATTACGGGCGGTACGACGTCAATGAATCCACATCCCTTGGCATCAAACCGGATCGCTCGATACGGGATTTGCTCCATGAGCATGATTTGATCAGGCCTTCCTTCATCATGTAATGCCCAGTCCATTACAGTTTCGTAACGAATCGTTCATTTTTCAGCAAGCAACCGCATTCTAGTATCGTGGCAACCGTTACAAATCGAGGAATTTTCATGAACCACCAAACCGGATCACAACACAAAATCCGTCTTCCCTTGCAGTTTGCCGGATGCATGATGGCTGCACTTTTACCCTTCACCGTATTGTCAGTCGTGTTTCTGAACCCGCCCGGTCAGGAAGCGCATGCAGGAAGCATGCCTGCACACCGGGCCGCGAAACTTGACGACATCGACGTCAACAGCGGGTTCGCTGAGCTGGTGAGTGCCGTTCGACCAGCCGTAGTCAATATCTCGGTTACCGGCAAGACAAGAGGCGAACCAGCCATACCCGGGGTCCGGGATTATGCGCCGGAGTTTGAAGAATTCTTCAAGCGTTTTTTCGGATTCGTACCCGAAGGATGGAAACCTGATGAACAAACGCCCTACCTGGAACGGAAAACCACCGCTGTCGGGTCCGGATTCGTCATCGACCCTGCCGGGCTCGTGGTCACCAACCATCATGTCATTGAAGATGCCGAAGAGATTGAAGTGGTACTGGATAACGGTACCCGCATTCCCGCAACACTCAGGGGAGCGGATGAAAAGACCGATCTGGCACTGCTTGAGATCAAGACCACGAATCCCTTGCCTTTTGTCGTTTTCGGAGACTCGGATCAGGCTCGTGTAGGTGACTGGGTGATCGCCATTGGCAACCCGTTCGGATTGGGCGGCACCACCACCAGCGGCATCATTTCTGCGCGGGGGCGGGACATCAGGTCCGGGCTGGTGGATGACTTCATTCAGATAGATGCACCAATCAACCAGGGAAACTCGGGTGGTCCGCTGTTCAATACCCTTGGCGAAGTCATCGGGGTCAACAGCGCGATCTATTCTCCAAACGGTGGTAATATCGGAATCGGTTTCGCTATCCCATCATCACTGGCTGGAAACGTAATTGAGCAACTGCGGAAAACCGGAACCGTCGAACGTGGCTATCTCGGCGTCCAGATACAGGAAGTCAGCGCGGATATTGCAGATAATCTTGACCTGAACGGCGCAAGAGGCGCACTCGTTACCAGTGTCGTTCCCGACAGCCCGGCGGAACAGGCAGGAATCGAGGTGGGCGATGTCATCCTTTCCTTTGACGGAAAACCAATCGAGCAACTTCGGGATCTTCCGAAAATCGTTGCCCGTACGATGCAGGGGAATAATGTCGAAATCACGATCTGGAGAAACCAGAACACGCTGAGGCTCAATGCACAAGTCGGGGAAAGTCGTACAAAAAGCATTGCCGAGACAGACTCCGGTGTGCATGCAATGGACCAGATCGGTCTTGTGCTTGAAAACTCTTCCCGGGTTAACCTGCAGCATTACGGGCTCGAACCGAATACTTCCGGACTGGTCATTGTCGGAGTCACGCCAGGCGGTGAGGCTGATCGTCGAGGTCTCAAGGCAGGCGACCTGATCAAGCGCATCAACCAAAAGGAAGTCTCCACCCCCGAGGAATTCCGCACAATACTCGACGAGACCCGACAGGCAGGCAAGGATACGGTACTGCTGCTGGTCCAGAACAGGCAACTGACCCGATTCGTGGCCGTTTCTCTTGATCCTTGATCCCTGATCCCATTGGGAAATTCCCGGCACAGGAGTGTGCCGGGAATCGGCTTGGGACTAGTCCGGAAAATGCATGAGGGAGGCAGGCCGGATCCCGGTTAAATGACATGATCCAATGGCTTGCAACAGAATCACAAGAAATCCCACCCGTGGCACATTGTACCGGCCGGACGACCCGTTTTTCAGACTGCAAGGTCCGCAAGGTTCAGGTCGGACTCAACAGCAACGGCGACATGATGCTGGTGAGCGAACCGGACCGTCGGCCCGGTCGTGCAGATCGTCTTTCTGGAGACAGTAGCTTCTGCCGTGGGCGCGTCATGGATTGGCGCAGACACAGGATTGCACCGACATGCTTCGCCGGGTCCATATTGCCCGGTCTCAGTCAGTTCACCAGCAACCACGTCATCACGCAAAAGCATGCAGGCGTTCCTGAAAATCTCTTTATCGTCCGCACCCTGCAGCCCTGGCATACGAATGCCGTCAAGCGCCTGACGAAATCTCCCAAGCTACATTTTCCTGACTCCGGTCTGCCGGTCGCCGATGAGAGACATTTCGCCGGACCGCCTGAACCGTGACCGAGTGCTGTTCGGGCTGCTGCTGGAAAGTTTCGTGTTCGGCAAACTTCTCAAGCATGCAGGCTGGTCTTGATGACCGGCACATGTTCTCATACTTTCGGGACAAGGAGCGCAATGAGGTCGATCTTGTGATGCAAGACAGGCGTGGTCGGATTGTCGGGATAGAAGCAAAGACATCGGCGACTGTTTCGAAAGGGGATTTTCTCGGTTTGCGCCGTCTTGAGGGAACCTGAAATCCAGTCACCAGTACACAGGTTCATAGACGCTCATGTTCCTCATAGTTTTTGCGAGCAACGATTTATCAAGAACCAAACTATTCGCTGACCATTGTACGTTGCTTAATAGATTTGTTTATCAGGTCACTGACGATTCTATCAGCATTGACGATATGGAATCGCCTCATAAAGTCCACAGCACCAAACTTGACGAAAAGTTTGGCAATCACTTCATCTGCAAAGCTACTGGAAACGAGAGGGACCCCGGAAAAGTCTACGTCTATCTGAGAGCTTGAAGACATTGTGGCAAGGTTTTCCAATCTTCTTCGCAAAGGTTCACCCGCAGCTCTACTACCAAAGGATTTGGCTTCCTCGTCTATCCGAAACAGAATCTTGCCGCCGTCATCAGATTCGTAGTAAGTTTCTATGAAATCTGTTGGGCGAAAGGTTGAACCAGATATATTCAATGCATCTTCCAGCAGTCCAGGCTGTGAGAAATCCAGCTCTGCAACTACAAGTGTTCCCTCATAAGGAATCTGCTGGTTCTTTATGTGCAGGCCTTTTTCAGGAGAATACGTGGCATAGGCATAGCCCGAATCTAATGTAAAAGTCCCCCCACCTCTCTGACAGATCTGATAAGTACCGAATAGTCCATTCCCCTGTCCGACCTCTGGATCTCTGGTTACTCCCTCACGAAGCGCTTGATCAAGCGCATCGGTATCAGAAGTTAGATCTTCATGGCCTAGACGAAGGGTCTTGGGAATCGACATGCCTGCGTCAGCGACGGCGAACATGATATGGCGACGTTGAGGAAAATTACTGACCTGCACCAAACCTCCACAGGGAGTATCAGCATGTACAAGAACATTATCTGTAATTTCGTTGACAGCCCATTCAAATGCGCTAATCTCGGAACGTTCACATCTGCTTATTGTAGCCAACGCCGCCTTGATCAACTGATTGACAATTTGAAACTGTTCATCGGAATTGCGGTACTGAGTTGCCGGTATCCTGGTATGTCCCCGAAAACATCCCTCATCATAACGTCTGGGATCAATCAGGTTTGCCCAATTTGCGTTGTTGAACAGTCTGGCTAGAGGCCTGTCTTTCGGTAGATCAAGAGTTACGTAAACACCTGCTTCACGATACCGTAAAACCTGTGCACAAAGTTGAAGCATTTGTGCGGGCCAAGCTCCGGTGCAAGCTGTCATATTCAAATTGACCTCACCAAAACCGCCCTCAATAGCTTTATGCATGGCAGACAGAAGACGATGAACCCCTCCCGGGGATACCTTCCCAGATACCCTTATCGTATCAAGCTCTCTTTCAACAACTAATTGATTCTTGCCTTGCACCAGTAACCCTGCTATCCCGAAAAATGCATGAGAGAAGAGGGCGGGATTTCCATTATGTGATATAATTCAGCGAGTTAGACAGGCCTTGCCAAAGGCCCTGCATATGAATTGTATCCGCAACATGATCCGATTTTCAAACCGCAGACGGTACAAGGTGGAAGCCAGTTTCCAGGGCCGAGCAATCACCGGCAACGGCGGGGCGATGCTGGTGAGGGAACAGGATCGACGATCCCCGCCGGCCGGTGAGCTGCCGACACGGCAAGTTGCAGTTGCTGCGTCAACGACTGCATGCCCGGTGCCCGGGCCATGAGGACCTGAACGGTCACGATGAACTGCGTCACGATGTGGCGCTGCAGACAGCGCTCGGGATACCCCGCTGGCCACCCGGCAAACGACAAGGAACCCGAATAAGCACCTACCGCTGGTTCAGATATGCAACCAGCCTTGCAAACTCCGGCACACCCTGCGCCAGCTCCGGGTCCAGACTGTCGACACCGGAATGGCCTGCGATAAAAAAATGGTACTCCCGATGCAGGCAGCCGGACGGGCAGTCACCCGAAGCTTCGAGGAAAACGACATACCAGACTCCATCGCGCTTCAACATGTCGATATCCGAACCGTCTGTCAGCAGGGCATTTGGTTCCACACTGATAACACCTTCCAGATATTCATAGTTGCGTACTTCTTCTTCAATATCCAGAAACCTGTCGTAATGGAACACAACGCTGCCATTCAGTGGCAAACTGCTGACAGCTCTCAGCCCCAGTTCTGCATTCAGCCGGTCAAATGCCTTGTGCCCGGTGTGAAGCGGGACCGGATCGTGCGCCTTGTCCACAATATCCGACACACGGATGAACAACTCCCGGTCCAGTTCCAGAATCATGCTGTTTGGGCGATCTATTTCTCTCATCACGACATCTGCCATGGCCGGATACTGGTTCCGGATCCGAAGCAGAACCTTTTCGATCTCATCAACAAGCTTATCGTTTCGTTCAAGATCATCCGGAACCGGAATGGTCCTTTTGCCCCACCGTTCAGCCAGAAGCATGGCCTCCGTAATTTCAGGGGGAACCCATCGTTCAGCCTGCACGACAACCGCTACCCCTTCGTCCTCCTGCTGTCGGGATTGGGACAGGTCACAGCCAACCGCCAACAGGAGGAAACACGCAACAAGGCAATATGTCGTCATATCCCTGGCTTCATGACTGCAACCGGCCTCGGCACTTTCAGATCCCCTGGCATGCCGCCCTAGACGGATTTCGCTCATATCGATCCTGAAGAAACCGGAGGTGACAGTTCGCCCGGTGTGCGCAACCAACTCCGACCCGGAACAGGAAAGTTCGCGTCAGAAGGATGAACCTGGACGCGCGAGAAATACCCGCTCCGATTCCGTGGAATCACGGCCCAGTATCTGGTTGCGGTGGGGAAAGCGGCCGAACTGCTCGATGACATGATGATGCCGGATCGCGAATTCATAGTAGTTCTCGAACAGCTCTTGCTCGGCCCTGTCTGCGACTTCTATCAGCCTGCGGTACAGGCGCAACGAAATATTCTGGTCCTCAATCGTCTCGCTGTGCTCAAAAGGCAGATAAACAAACACACGCTGTATGAGAGAAAGTTCCAGGTCCATTCCCGATTCCGTCATGGATCTCGCCAGGGCCAGGGCGGTCGTGTCGTAGGAGAAGCTTCGCGGTGTATTTCGGTACATGTTTCTTGGAAACTGGTCAAGGCAGATTATGGATGCAAGGCAGCCATCAGCGCTACGCCTCCAGTCATGGTCCTTCTGCTGTAAAAACACAGTCTCGGTCAAGTCTGAAAACCGGAATCTGATTTCCCGATCCATCGCTTCATTCCTGGACCACCACAGATCGGATTGCCGATCGCTGACCTGTTGCGCAGTGCGGCCGTCCCCGAACCAGAATTGCAGCACCGTTTCAATGCTTTCCATCAGACAATGGGTGATCGATAACCTGAATCAAGACCATGCCGAATATACACTGGCGGAGAAAAAATAGGGGGATTTCATGCACGACCGAACGGCTGTATAATGCACGGAATATCCTTCTGGTCGGTCTTGTGTCCGGCTGGTCAGGCGGGAATCATGCAATCCCGGTATGCAGGGAGGATGAGAAAAACAGTACGTCTCTTGCGGAAGCACTGCACCATGTGGAACAACATGCTTGGCCATGGTGTGCGATTCCTGGGCGATATGTCATCTCGGGCCATGATCTGAACATTCTTATCCGTATACCATGGCCCCGAGAATCTTTCTGGCGCTGGTCGCTATTGCTGGCTTGATGTGGTACCTGTCGTGGTACAAAAGGTCCAGTCCGGAAAAGCGAAACAAGTCCCTGATCACCCTGATGCTGTACGGCATCGGTGCAGTACTGCTGATTCTGGTCGTCACCGGAAAGATTCCCTGGCTGTTCGCCATCATCGGCGCTGCCGTTCCCTGGATCAATCGTGTGCTGACCATGCATGCCATCTGGCAACGTTTCTCCGGCCATAGGCAATCCGGGCCGAGCGGTTCCCAGAGGCCGGGCACCGAATCGATGTCCGTTGAGGAGGCGCTGGAGGTTCTTGGCTTGCAGCCGGGGGCAAGCAGGGAGGAGATTGTCGCGGCACACAAACGTCTGATGCAGAAAATCCATCCCGATAAAGGGGGCTCGGGGTATCTGGCAAGGCGAATCAACCAGGCAAAGGATGTACTGCTTGGCTGACTCTCCTGTCCAGAGACCGGCAGCACCCTGCCATGTTTCCCTTAATATCCGGATTCACATGCGATACAATTCACCATGAAGGATAAACTGGCGCGCTAAATGGATTCCTGATCCAACCGTGATCGCACTTATCAAGAACCTGCTCAAATTCTGGATCCGGATTCTTGTACTGGCAATGTGTTCGTGGCCAGCGGTACTGGGGGTAATGGACTCTCACCAGATCAGTAACTGGGGAATCACCCGGGAAAGCATCGCCAGTATCCTGACCCCCGGGGTGATGGATCAAGAGCTCCCTGAACATGTCGAAATTTCCGTCCCCGGCCTCTCCTTCGATTCCCCGCTCAAGGTCGAATATACCCTTGATCCGGCCCTGCAGGCAGAGGCTAGACGGTTGCTCGATTACCACAATCCGGATTATGGCGTCTTCGTAGCCATTGAACCGGATACCGGACAGGTGCTGGCAATGGCCGATTCGACGCGTGACGGCAACGATTACGGGTCCCTGGCCGTCCGGAATACCTTTCCCGCAGCCTCGATATCGAAAATTATCACGGCTGTAGCGGCAGTGAATGAAGAGATCGCATCCACATCAACCGTCATTCCCTTCAACGGAAAATCCACGTCCCTGTACAAAAAGCATGTCTTTCACCACAAGGACAACACCTGGACACGAAAACCGACGCTCAGGGAATCATTCGCCAAGTCGGTCAATTCCGTATTCGGGCGACTGGGCGCGGTGATGCTGGGGGGAGACAGGATATTCCAATACGCGACGAACCTCGGCTTTAATGGTATCTTCGATTCGGATTTCGGTTTTGGGGCCGGTCAGATCGAACTGGATCCGGCGGACGAGTGGCAGGTAGCGGAAACGGCATCGGGCTATACCAGGCGCAATACGCTTTCACCGATACATGGCGCAGTGCTCGGCGCAATACCGATCAATGGTGGAAAACTGGTTGCCCCGTTCATTGTCAAGTCACTTCTCGGCCCGAATGGAATCCCTGTCTATGTACATGATACGCCAGCCGTATCAAGTGTCGTGACGAATCAGGCTGCCGTCCAATTAAGAACCATGATGGAATCCACGGTAATGATCGGTTCTGCACGCCGTGCTTTCAGAAAATTCCATCGAGGCCATCGTGCGGATATCGTTGTGGGGGGCAAGACAGGTTCCCTCACCGGATTTCATCCCAAGGGCAAGTACGACTGGTTTGTGGGTTTTGCACAGCAGGGGGAAAAAAAGATCGCTTATGCCATGTTATGCATCAACAAGGAAAAGTGGTATGTCAAGTCAGCGCGATTTGCCCGGGAGATGCTGGAGTTCTACTTTCGCCCTGCCGAACCTTCACAACAGAATACGTAGAAAGTTAATGAAGCAATATCTGGATACCGTCAGGGAAACCCTGAATACCGGGCAGAGAAAAACCAATCGCACCGGAGTGGACACCCTGTCGACATTCAACATCAACTACGAGGTAGATCTCAGGGATGGTTTCCCGCTCTTGACAACAAAGGAAATCTCCTGGAAAAACATTGTCATAGAGAATCTCTGGTTCCTCTCCGGGCGTAGGGATATCTCATTGCTGCACAGGCATCAATGCCGCTTCTGGGATCCCTGGGTGAATGAACATGGGCAGGTCCCGAGCGCCTACGGCAACTTCTGGCGACACTTCCCCCTGCCCGACGGACGGACCAATGACCAGATCGCCTATGTTGTTGATCAATTGAAGACCAATCCGATGAGTCGACGCATGGCGGTTTCTGCCTGGGCACCAGGCAATGCGCAAACCAGCGCCCTGCCCCCTTGCCACGCATTTTGGGTCCTGAATGTCCAGCACGACGAACAGGACAGGCCCTTCCTATGTCTGCACCTGACTCAACGAAGCTGTGACATAGCACTGGGCGTTCCCTACAATATTGCAGGATACTCTCTGTTGCTCGAACTGTTCTCGCGGTTCAGTGGCATACCTGCCGGGCTTTTTGGACACACATTGATCGATGCCCACATCTACACGGCGAAGGCCGACGGAGGCATGAGTGAATACGATCATGTTCCCGGGCTTGAACTGCAGTTGACCCGCAGTCCCCGAAAGCTGCCAACGCTTCGCATTGCTTCCTCTATCCGGTCACTCGCAGACATAGACCTCATACTGGAACGTGAGACCGACGACATACTGTCCTGCTTTGTGCTGGAAGGATACGATCCACACCCACCCATCAACTTCAAGGTCGCTGTCTGAAATGCCGTTCTGTGCAGACGCTCCCTTGCGCGGTGCAATCGTTGCCATGACAAGGGAAAACGTGATAGGACTGAATGGTCGTATACCCTGGCATTACTCCACCGACCTGAAACGATTCCGCCAGCGAACACTGGGCAAGAACATCGTCATGGGACGCCTGACCTGGGAATCAATCGGAAGCCGCTCCCTGCCCGGGAGAAGAAACATCGTTATCAGTAAACACCCTGTCAGCGGCGCAGAGTATTATCCGGATATCGAGCAGGCCCTGGATCTGTGTGCAGAACAGGATACCTGGATTATCGGTGGCGGACAGGTCTATCGTGCGGCATTTGACTGGATTACCCTGCTTGACGTGACCTATGTCCCTGACCGGATACCGACGGATCAGGCTATCCTGTTTCCCGGAATTGACCCGGCGACGTGGCGCAGGGAAAACGCCGCCAGCTGCCGCCAGCACAGCCTTGAAAACGTGATTTTTCTCCGGCGTTGAAAAACGACTCCCGGAACGCTGGAAAAAACCGGCATCGGCTTCTCCGGCTTCAGGCTCCGGGCAGGCATCACTGATCGGTCGCGAAGTTCCATTCGCCCGTGGATCTGAGCGTCAGCTTCAGGGTGCCGTGAATATCGTTGCGTATCAACCTGTATCGGTTCTTGCTACCGTAGCCGGGGCACGGTAGTTTCCAGGGCCATTTCACCGGGATTGCCCGTAATCCACGGATTACCGACCAATCGCAGGAGTTGCCGGATACATCCCGGGAACGACATGAGCAGGATCAGGAGAAACAACGCTGGCTCGGGGAGGTTCGCAACATCTGCATGACGAGGTTTACTGTGCACGGGGCGAGATGGAGAACCGGATCAGGGAACAGTAACCGGACCTGCTTGCCGGGCGCACCAGTTGTTCGCCGTGACAGCCAAATCATTATCGCATGCCGCTCAGTGGACTGATCCATGTACTGCTTGAGCAGATACGCCGCGGGACCCGATCATATGTCGGCACCATCCGCCTGAAGCAGTTGCGGATCACCGCACATGAATATTGGCCTCGCACACTCAACTAACCAGTGAAATGCCGGCTCATATGCAACCATGGAATGCGATGTAAACGACTCAAATCAAGATCCGAACTGCCCCGCCCAGGCGAGAACCTACTTCAGCATCTGGTCCAGATCCGCAACGAGGTCCTCGACCGCCTCGATTCCAACGGACAGTCTCAGCAGATTCTGCGGAGTGGATGTCACGTCCGATTCACTACTCTTGCGGTGTTCTATCAGGCTTTCCACCCCGCCAAGTGAAGTCGCCTGTTTGAACACCCGGGCTTTTCTGACCACCGCAATGGCTTCCTCCCTGCCACCTGGGACCAGGACCGACAGCATCCCTCCGAACCCTTCGTGCATCTGGTGTCTGGCGATTTCATGACCGGGATGGCTGGGCAACCCGGGATAAAACACTTTCTCGATACCGGGATGTGCATCAAGGTAATCAGCAATGGCCAGGGCGCTTTGCGACTGTCTCCTCACTCTCAGGAATAATGTCCGCATACCCCGACATAACAGCCAGGCGTCCAGGGATCCCATCATTGGACCGGAAAATTTCCGGTGCAACCTGATCCGTTCCCACAGCGGATGTTCTGAATCCGACGTCACCAGTATTCCTCCCAGCAGATCGGAATGGCCGTTCAGGTATTTTGTGGCCGCATGACAGACCATGTCCGCCCCGAGTTCAAGTGGTCGTGTCAGTACAGGTGTTGCAACGGTGGAGTCCACAACAACCAGGGCGCCATGCGAATGGGCCAGTTCACTGCAATGCCTGATATTGGTAATCTCCCAGGTCGGATTCGCCGGAGTCTCCAGCCACACCAATGCCGTTTCCCTGGCCTGGAGCAACTCCGCAAGCTGGTCCGGCGAAGTCGCATCGAACAATGTATAGTCAAGTCCGCGCTGACCGGCAAAGTTCTCCAGCCAACTCAGAACCCCGTAGTAAATAACCGACGACACGGCAATATGCGCACCGTGTCCAAGAGCATGGAACGGGGCAGTACAGGCAGCGATTCCGGAACCGAAGCTCAACGCCCCATCTCCCTTATCGAGCATACAGACCATGGATTCGGCAAGTCTCTGATTGGGCCCCTCATCCCGCAGGTAAGTTCCGGTCTCTCTGGCAGAATAATCCTTGTTCCTGGTAAAGGTAGTCGAAAGGGAAAGAGCAGGCACTACTGCGCCCGTGGCAGCATCTTCGATGCCCAGATTCTGGGCGGCCATCGTTTCCGGACGCCATGACGAACTGTTGTTCTCCGACATGAAAATACCTCGAGAATCCGGGATGCCCAGTATATACAGATTGGTTCAGGCATGAAACCGGTTGAGCAGATTGAACGTCAGCAGGGAATCCCCTTGCAGAAGCATTTGCTGAGAAAACCGCCCACATATTGATCTTCATTCTGGTCTGATGACCTGCACAGGAGGAGAAACAACAACACATTCGACACTATCGGCATGCCGTGCACATGCTGCCGGAGTCGCGGTTATGCATGATCATCTTTTGCGCCTGCCGTTGCGGTATAATCGCCGTCAACAAGGTTCAGAAAATTTCTGAGGTGACCGGGCCGTTAGCTCAGTTGGCAGAGCAGCTGACTCTTAATCAGCGGGTCGCAGGTTCGATCCCTGCACGGCCCACCATCCACTTTCTCCACCCTCCAGAGATTTCGCATAACAGTCGTTTGCCTTGTTGGGTTGAGGTGGTCTTGTTACAGGATGGCGAGACTGGTCAGAAAGCCCGATAGCGTTGTGGAAAGAGCGATCATCGCGAAGACCTTCAGAAGCATCAGACAGGCCGCTGAATGTTCCAAGTCGGGCTGCATGTCCACCCCGTGCCAATGTTGCATTTCACACTGGCACGGGGGCTGACATGGAATCCTTGTCGACAGAAAAAGCATACATAGTCAGGTGAACAGGACTTGATCGCCTTGATGACTGACTGGTAGCTGTCGCCTACAGTACGGAGGAGCACCATGCGGATCATGTCGATTATCCTGCCTCTCGACGGATAGTGATCATGTGGCACCATTGTTTCCCTGCTCAAGGGTATGCAGCATGCGGCCTCCCTTCAATGGGATTCAGGTCCTGTTCAATCACACCCCATACGGCACCTAGGCGAGCCCAAGGTGCCCATGTGAATGACGTTACGGAATCCTGATACTTCACTCCAGGGAATATCTGTCCGTGATGCCTTGATCAGGCTGTTGAGGCGCTGTGCTGACTCGGCAAGTACCTGCAAGGTTGTGAACGACAGCATCCTGTACGAGCGGCGAGTCAAGGAACGCCCACGGCTATTCTCCGTACACTCATTGATCCGCTCTATGCATTCGAGAATGTGCATCAGCAGAGTCCGGTCGGAGAAGGGTTGAGAGGTCATAGTGATTGGGCCTCCATGAGCACCTGCTCCCGGATGAGCGGATGAAGGCTACGTTCCGTCACGATATCCACCCGGCGCTGCAGGAGATCCTGTACATCCATGAGCAATCCACCAAGCACAAGACCGCTCTTTCCTTCGGGCAGTGACACAAGCAGATCGACATCGCTGGCATCATCGGCATCGCCTCTCACCATTGACCCGAAAACCCGCACGGCCTCTATGCCATGCCGGTCGGCAAGTGCGAGAATCTGTTGTCGGTGATTTCTGATCAATTCATGCATTTCCTGCCCCGGCGAATTCTCCTGATGACATCATGCCTCTTCTTTTCCTGATTCTGCTATTGCTTCTTTTGCCCCCGGAGACATGCCACCCTGCTACTTTGTAGTATCCATGAATCAGGGATGCGGCCCTTTCGCTTTTTCGCTGTCGGTCCATTCAGGAGCATGCTCCTCAAGTTGCTTGATCTTCGAATTTGCGGCATCTTCAAGCCGACTGTTATATTGATCCCTCTCAAAAGCGTCAATCGACGGCTCAGCATCGAGAATCATCCTGCTACTCTCCAGCAAACCAGCCAGCCTAGCCTGTTCTGCCGAATTACAGGAGATTCCCGCCCATGACTGTATTGTACCCCGCAGGACGATCCGTTTTTCAACCCGCAAACGCCATGGGGTTCGGGTCGACTTCAACGGCGGGGCGATACGGACAAGTGGAATATCGCCGAATCGGCACGACCGACCGGATTGCCCGGCAGACTGGCCTTTCCGCGCAACTTCGGGAACAGCGGTGCAATCCGCTCGTATTGATCCGCAGTCATTTCCATCGGTTAACTGCCCTCTCCATTTCCGGATGGAATTGACCGGAAATCGGCATGCCATATCCATCCGGTCATGTTGACAAGCCCTGATGACAGTTTCCCGCACGACCCGCAGCAGATTTCCGGCAGAAACAGGAAGAAGTGATGGAGGGATCAGCCAGAGTCATGGCAATCTGCAACGCACCAGTCATCCGGGTCAGTTCTTCCGGTTCACCCCGGATATTCAGACATTCGACCAGACCAAGCAGCGACCAGATATTGCCGTAGTGCTGGGAACAGCGCTGTATGGTGTTGTCAAGACCCAGGTCCGCGCGGTAGACCTTCTCCGCCTCGGCAGAAAACCCCTGCTCAAGCAGTAACGCCCCAAGTGCGTGTCTGGGCGGATGCATCCAGGCCCAGGGCTCGGTGTAGAGCAGGTTGTCGCAGCGTTTCACACTTTCCTCAAGGTAGCCGAATGCGTCCTCAAGATCACCCTGATGGTAATGTATTTCCCCTTTCATCATGCTCTCCGCAACATCCAGCACATCGCTCACCGTATTATTGAAATAAACCCGGTCAGGCGGCATCTCCGTTCGAGTTCCGTGGAAAGCTCCGACCTCATGCCACGCATCCTGCTGATGCCCGAGATTGGCGTACGCTATGGCTCTGGCGTAATGCTGCATTGCAGTAGAACTGCAGTACAGGCTTGTCGGTTCGGGCATGGGACAGTCGAGAATCTGCTGCCACCGGCCAAATCGAACGAGAACGTGTATTCTCGTCGAGTAGTAGGCCTCCAGCATGGCTGACATCCAGGGTCGGTCCGGCGCATCGATGACATCCGGAGTCAGCATCGCGCACATTTCGTCTGCCGCGTCCATGGCAGGCTGAAACTGTCCCAGAAACATGCAGCTGTTCATCATCATATGCCAGTCGTGGCAACATGACGTGGTATAGAAATTGCTGTAGCCTGCATGACTCAGATATCTTCGATCTGCCTCAATGGCCCGGATGCTGGCATCCTTCGCCTTGTCGTACTGTCCGCACAGGACATGGACATGGGTAGGCATATGGAGCAGATGTCCGGCTTCCGGGCAAAGCGTCCCGAGCCTTTCGGCCGACTCCATGGCCCGCTCTGGGTAGGGTGACATTTCAAGCACGTGAATGTGCAGGTGCAGAATCGCCGGATGATCCGGAAGGTTCTCCCGCTTCAATCTTCCGATCGTGTATTCAAGAACTTCCAGACACTCCATTGTATCGGCATTGTCTGCGGGTTCATCGGTTTTCACATTCCACAACTTCCAGGGGGTGCGGATCATCATCGCCTCGACAAACAAGGCCGCTATATCCGCATCATCCGGAAACCGGAGCCAGACTTCACGCATGGACCGGGCATACTCGTCATCCCAACGATCAAATTCGTCCTGCGGCACCGGATATCCAGCCTGAAACCGCGTGGCAAGCGCCTGGATCAGGGCAGACTCGGACACGGCATCATCACGGCATTTCGACAATGCCTGATGAACATGATGGTGGCACAAGCTCGTACACTTGAACAACTCCTCCTGGCTGAACTCGCGCCACGGAAAGTTATAGAACGGCCCGGCCGCATAGGCAATTCCCCAATGGGCCATGGCGCATTGGGGGTCCTGCTCCAGTGCCCGTCGGAAGCAGACTACACTCTCTTCATGGTTAAATGCATAACTCCAGTTCAATCCCTGGTCAAACCAGAACTGAGCTTCCTGGCTGCCTGTGGATACGGCCCTATGATGATTGCCGAGATCAAACAATGGGCACCCTCAAGCATCTGGTTGCTGGTCAGGCCATTTTACTCAAACCGTTTGCTGCCAACAATATCGCAAACTCATGCCGCATCCGGATACTCCCTGCCTTGCCGCAAGCCCAGAGATACTTCCAGGCATTCCATGTAGCCGCATCACGGCAATGGCTGGCTGATCGGCGGAACTGCCATGTACACGGGCCGATTCAGGACATATCGACTCCTGTATCTCACCTGCGGCATGGGAACAGGCAATGGGAAAACCGGCAACAAGCCATCGGAAAAAACCACTACCCGGATCAGGCCCGGTGCATGAAACGAAATGGCAGAAACCCGGATGGTTACCGTATCAGGCAGTCAGGTCGCCCGGAAGCAATGGCTGTAACGGTAGTGCTGACGAAAAGCTCCCCGTCTATATCGTGCCGGACATGATTCGCATCCCGATCAATTCTCGTTTCTATCGAGACGGCGCCTGCAGAAAGAGCCATGTCATGAGCTTCTTGCCGCGCTATACGAGTTGCACGCTCGATTGCACTGTCAAGATTGTCGAAACGGATCGGCTTGTCACGATGAAACAGGAAGAATACACCGAATTCCGGCTGTGTCACGGTGACATGGGCTATCTGCACAACAGCACCCAGTACTGCGCCGATTGCATTTGCCGTATCGGCATGCTTCGGCAATTCAAGGTCGACATTGAGCTTTCTCGATACCTCAGGGAAATAGTCCTTCGCAGGTCCTCCTACCGCAATGATCGGATATCTGTCAGCAAAGCGCAGGTCAAACAGCGACCCGGGGTATTCGTCCTGTTTCCGGGCAAGCACGATATCAGCGAGCAACCGGGTCAGGTTCCGGGATTGGGCTTCATTGAGCTTGCCGTGCTGGTTCAGCCCGGCCTCGATAATCTTCTGGCTGATTTGACGGATCATGAGATCGAAAACCTGTCGGGAAGGCGATATCGCATCGCCACTCTGCCAATCACCATACCCGTAAAGGTATCGCATCTGTCGCCCCCAGACCTGCGTACCAATGATCGCAGCCTCAGTACTCCAATGGTTGCTCATGCCCAGCACATGGGTTGCATCGGAGGGTGTAAATCCACTGTAGATCACCAACCCCATTCTCTCCATGCGAGCCAAGGCACGCAACATGGGACGATCGTCCTCGATCAGTTCGTCCAGTTCAATCGGTCCGTTTCTCAACTCTTTCCAGGCGCGGCGCTCTACATCGTTCAGCTGCCTGATCAATACCTCATTTGCTTGCAGTGGCAAGGCAAACCTGTTGTTCCTTGGGCTCGGCGGACCGCCCAGTTGTCGCTCCATGCGGGGCAGGACATGCGGAAAGCGATGAGCCAGCAGACTCATCGGTATCACCCGGCGCTGTGAAATCTCCATTCCTGCCCTGTAACGTACTTCGCTGTCACCCCCAAGCCCTATCGAAAAGACCCGGATTGCCTCGACCATGGGTTGCCAGTCGCCTATCCTAGCCCCGTCCTGGCATAGTTCAGGCTGGCCATCCGTCACGATGGCTATGTCGGTAGTGGTGCCTCCTATATCCACCACGATTGCATCCCTTTTCCCGCTCAGGGCGCAAGCACCGATCACACTTGCCGCAGGACCGGACAAGACGGTTGTTACCGGCTGCATCCTCGCGGTAGCGGCATTGACCAGGGAACCATCCCCCTTGACAATCATGAGCGGGGCGTTGATCTCGAGATCATCAAGAATCCTCTCAACGGAATTGATGAGTTCCTCGATATACAGGATCATTCGTGCGTTCAGCGCAGCAGTCAGCGCACGCCTGGGAGCACCCAGCCCGGATGCCAGTTCGTGCCCGCACGCTACAGGTTTTCCCGCAAGTTCGCGGACAAGGTCCCGCAATACCTGCTCATGAGCGGAATTCCGCGTACCAAACATGGAGGAAATTGCATAGGCGGACACCCTGTCCTGCTGTGCAAGTATCCGATCCCTGGCAAGTTCCCTGTCGAGTGGCTGATTCTCTGCCCCTGTTGCACTGTGCCCGCCGTCCAGCAGGGTAATGAAATCCCGGTCTACAATTTCAGCCAGCCCGCTTCTTTGTACCTGCTGCTCATTGTAACCCGAAAGCAGCACCGCAACCGGCGCCCCCCTGCCTTCCACCACGGAATTGGTTGAAAGTGTAGTGGAAAGCGCAACCAGATTGATCCTTTCCAGATATTCATCGGGAAGGCTGGATATTGAATTCCTGATCCCGACCGTCAGGTCATACGCAGTCGTCAAGCTTTTGTGCTTGGCCAGAATGTTCTGATTTTCGTCGACAACAACGCTGTCGGTGTACGTACCACCCGTATCAATTCCAAGCTGGTACGACATGATACCCTGCTACAAGCTATGCAATGACCTGAATCCTGCCCATGAGATTTTCAGTTCTACAGCTACTGTACAGCGCGACTGACTTGCCTGGAAATCATTTTCTTGATTCCTGCTGCTTGAGCGAGAGGTATCGCTTGATCAGCAAATCGATACTGGTACGCATGCGATCGAAGATCTTTGCAAGGTCCTCGATCTCGTCATTCGAATCGACCCTGATAGCCCTTTTCGTGTCTCCCCTTGCAACCCTTTCTGCCAACTCCTGCAACTGGAAAATCGGATTGATGATCGCTTTTGAGAGCAACCCTGCAATGGTTAACGCGATACTGGCGATCATGACGGACACCACAATCAGGGTAAGCAACAGCGACCTGCGATAATCCGAAAGACTGTCTACGATGGATGAGAGCCGCTCCAGGGGAGAAAATGCCTCAGCCCTGTCCTGCTCGACCATTATTGTCCAGTCAAAACCGGGAAAGCCCGTAACCAGATGCTGGTAAAAGTCGGCTCCGGCTGATTTCGCATATCCGAATACATGGCTGTCATTGGAGAAATAGCCGACCTGATCGCCGCTGAAAAGATTTCGAAGACCGGGTCGCGTACTCTGCTTCAGGGTAACCTGCGGATTCATGATCCGGTCCAGAGAGTGACCAGACCGGGTTTCCGCGAGCAGTTCTCCCTTCGAATTGACCACGCTGATGTTGCCTTTTTCAATCTCGGAGGCGCGCAAATTGGCTACTTCCTGAATCAGACTGACCCCAAGAACCGCCTTCATCACTCCCCAAGGCTCGCCAGACGGGTCTGCTATACGCGCTGAAAGATCCACGGACCAGATGCCGGCAGACCGGTCGTACTCCACCTCACCGACTGAAATCCCGTTCTGAAAAGCCGATGTCCACCATGACTCATCGCTTTGAACAAAATCAGAAGTCGGATTGGTCATCGCCACATTGAATCCGTTTACATCGGTAAAGAATATTTCCCCGAAATGCGGCGATTGATTCAACTGGTTCTGCAGATACTGAACCACCTCCGGGAACAGGTCCAGACTCTTGTGGTCCTGGAACTGGCTCTCCACTTCGTTAATCGACAACTGGTCCAGTTGATGGTTGATGTGAATCTGGGTGCCGTTTCGAGCCGCCCTGACCACCGTCGGCGCCGAGGCCCAGGACAATACATCGGAAATCCGCTCCAGCATGAACCCATCCAGTTCCTGCACCACTCCCAGTGCGGAAAATGAAAGGTTGGTGCTGATCACATCATCAAGCAGGGAAGTACGACTCTTGCTGATTTCAGACTCCGTGGAATCAAGCAGGGCGGAGGTGCCGAAGTAGCCTACGGAACCGAAAACCAATACCGGCAACAGACCGATAAGAAGAACCCGGTTGGAGATTTTGCCTCGCAGGCTTTGTGAATATGGACGCTTAATCATATGAAAACCCTCTCTAGTTGACAAGCCGTTACCCGCACAACCGGCAGTAGCCCAATGGTTTCAGCTTATGGACACTTTTTTCCAACATGAAATTCACCGGCACTGCCTGTATATCCAGCAAAGTATCACAAGAACCATGTATTCGCTTAATCGGATACCTTTTTCTTTTCAATGTACTCTAACACAAATACTGAAACAGTGTAATTTCTTGTGCCGATTTGCCGCACATGTTCCCAGTCATTTGCCGGGATATCGCCATGATCCCTGCAATGCAGCATTTCAGAACCATCCGGAGCCACGGGGTTCGTGTTTCGACCATGAGAGATCATTCCCCGTGATTCTCCCGATAAATCCGTGCGGAAATGCTCCTGACGTACGCATCCATGTGAAACTGTGCATGAGCAGCATCATAACGGAATTCCGTCCCGTAGGGACAGGCAAGACGGGCCTGACAGGTTACCTGCCTGCAGGGCGATTGAGTCCGGGCCTCCAGATAGGCAAAGCAGGAATCAACATCATAGTGGTCGCCATTGAATGCCTCGACCGGACAGGCAGCCAGACATGGCTGCTCCTTGCAGGAAATACAGATATCCTGTCGCATTGCACCCGCCCGGTTCCAGTCCCCGAAATCCCGCGGGAACGCAATTGCGAAACGATAGGCATGCCATAAACCATACCGTGGATGTATCAACATGCCAAGGCGGGAATTGGCAAGATCCTCCGCCTTCCTGGCCCATTCAATGAACGGATGATAGGGCGGCCCCCCAAATGGAAACAAGGCCCAGCCACCCAGTTCATCCGCCATTTGCTGACCTATTCTCCTGCTCCATCGGTCCATGGATTCTCCTTCTCCATCGAGATATTCCGGGGACTCGGAAAAGACCTCCCACAGTGATGATCCGGCATTTCCGAACAGGACAAGTGTCCTGGCGGGCTCATCCGCCGTCATGCACGGCACGTTGTCGGAATCGTCAACCTGAAATGATCCCCGCACCACCAAGCCGTAACGGTCGGCATGACTTTCCATTATCTGGTAATCTTTCAAGAAAATCTCAAGATCGAATGGTCCCCGCATGTTCACGTCCAGCCATCTTGCATGCAATATTGAACGGCACGATTTTCCCTTTATACCTGACTTTGCCCCGCATTTCATGATCAAGCCGACTTCAGCACAGGTCAATGACCGACCTGCTGTCATCATTACCGACAATGGAAATGTTCTTGAAGCAAGCCTGAAAGGCCTGTCAAGCCGGTTCCACGCGATCTGGCTACGGGACAACGGCCAGGACGATCGCTCCGTCGACAAGACAAATGGACAAAAGCTCATGGCGCTGAAGGATATACCACCGGACAGTCTTGTCGAATCTGCCCTCCTGAACGAATCCCAGGATATCCAGCTTGTATTCGGTCCCGATAACTGGCACACCAGCATACCGTTCAAGTGGCTCTGGGAACACAGATACGACAGCCCGGAAGGCCCGGAACAATTGCTTCTTGCAGGTGAAATCGACACCTGGGATTCCACCCTTCTCCGCACCCTGCCCGAAACAAGCTTCCGGGAAGCTTCGGAAAATCCGGCTGTCCTGCTTGACTGGTTACAGGGCATCGCTCGATATGGCGCAGCCAGGATGACCGGATTGCCGCAAAAGGATCTGGCGGTTCTTGACGTGATAAGTCTGTTCGGGTTTGTCAGGGAAACGAATTACGGCAGGTACTTTGAAATCCGCTCCAGGACCAGCCCGATCAACCTTGCCTACACCACCAGGGAATTACAGCCTCATACCGACAACCCGTACCGGGACCCGGTTCCCGGGCTCCAGTTCTTCAGTTGCATGAAGAACGCATCAGACGGCGGAGATTCCATTCTGGTCGACGGCTTCCGGATAGCCGAAATCCTGCACCGCGAAGCACCGGAAACCTTTTCACGATTATCCCGATACAAGGTCCGTTTCCGTTATGCGGGCAGCGATGACATGGATTTGCAGGCAAGTCGTCCCATCATTCAAAGAGACGTATCCGGTGTAGTAACCGGAATCAGTTTCAACAACCGCTCCATTTCGGCCCTGACCGATATACCTTATGATGAAATGAACGATTACTACCGCGACCTTCGTCGTTTCGAGGAATTGGTCGGGGCCCGGGAACTTCAGGTCAGATTCAGACTCGAACCCGGTGAATTGTTCGTGACAGACAATACTCGTGTGCTGCACGGTCGCACGGGCTACTCGAACTCCGTGTCAAGATGGATGCAGGGAGCTTACGCGGACAAGGACGCCCTGTACAGCAAGATCCGGGTACTGAAAAGCCCACGGCGCTGCTGAAGATGGGCAAGATCAGTCTGGACCAGGAGGGCTTCATGGCGTTGCTGGCCGACATTTTCTACCGCAAAGGCTCAGACTCCTATCTTGGCGAGCCGGTGACCATGTCCGAACACATGCTGCAATGCGCGGCACTGGCGGAACAGTCGGGAGAGTCGGACGCTGTTGTAACGGCAGGTTTCCTGCACGATATCGGGCATTACGTACAGGAATTTCCGGAAGAGTACATTCGACTCGAAATCGATAACCGGCATGAATGCGCCGGGGCGGATCTGCTGGAACAGTTTTTCCCGATGGAGGTGACCGAACCGGTCAGATGGCATGTACAGGCCAAACGGTATCTCTGCGCGAAGGAGGACAGCTACTTCAAGGAGTTGTCCGAAGCATCGATGAAATCATTGGCCTGGCAGGGCGGACCACTCGACCCTGTGGAGGCCCGTGCGTTTGAAAACAATCCCCATGGCGAAGCCATTATCCGGGTCAGACGCTACGACGACGACGCAAAGATTCCCGGAGTCACGACACCGCCCGTATCGCATTACCTTGATATTGCCCGTCGGGTGATGAGCCAATCGCCCGCCCTGCAGAATCGTTCATCAGCCTGGCCCGACCATTGCATGAGCCGATGAGCACATGTTTTTCGGGGAAAGGGGGTCTGGCAGGCCGCAACGGACCCAGGGAGCCCTGATCACGACCCTTGCCCGGGTTTCGGGCGCCGGTGATGGCGCCACCGCTGCATCCGGACTGAATCGTATTTCATCATTGTGCTGCAAGATAACCTGATAGTCTGTCAGCAATTCCCGCCAAATCTGCCGGGCGAGTAAAACCGTGGGTTTGCGTGGGCCTGGAAAGAATCCTTTCGCAGACTTTTGCCGGAAAAGCGGCATGATCCGGATGTTTTCACGATACCGGATGAGCAGCCATGTCCAAAGCCGTGTTTCGCAAGACGCTCAGCGCGCCGGGTCTGTTGCGGGTAGTGCGCGACTGTTTCAGTGGGATTGAGGACCCCGTTGCAAGCCGGGGCCT
>JAJDVC010000020.1 GCA_022826305.1 Gammaproteobacteria bacterium
CCAGGGATTTTTCATAGTAGTTGACGTAATTTTCCTTGTCCGCATCAATAAATACCAGATCAACCCTCTCCCGGTATCCGCAACCACTCAGGTCTTCCAGGGTTTCGAGCGCTGGCCCGATCCGAAGATCTATCTTGTGACTCACCCCAGCCTGCTCCCAGAATGGCTTGCCGATCCGGGTCCACTCCCGGGACATGTCACAGGTAATCACTTTTCCATCGTTGGGGACGGCCTCGGCCATGGACAAGGCGCTGTAACCGGTATATGTCCCGATTTCCACAATAGTCCTGAATCCTGCAAGCCTGATCAGAAAGGCCATGAACTGACCCTGATCCGGGGAAATCTGCATTCCCGAGTGATCCATCCCCGACGTTGCCTCTCTCAGCAATTTTCCGGCTTCGGATTCACGGACCGATATCGACAGCAAGTATCCATACAATTCTGATGGAAGGGAAAAGGGACTTTTGGTCATGATCGGAATACTGTGTTTCAGGGTTGGCTGGAAAGCAATATCGTCCTTCCAGAGCGAGTCAGCTTGGCCTCCATGAAAGACAGGTGACCATCTTCGATCTCCACGAGACCGACTTCCTTGCGGACACCCAATGACTCAAGCATTTTCTCCATCCAGATTTTCCTGTTGTGATATACGTTCAGGGACTCCAGCCTCCAGCCAAAATCGGTCATGTGTCCGGCTGGATGAGACGCCACTTGCCATTGGATACAAAGTGGCAGAAAACCGGCTCCCGGCATGTGCCCATCCTCGCTCAAGGCTACTTTCCACTTGAGATCATCCCGTTGCGCTTCCCTGACATATCCCAGAGGAATGGCGGATGACTTGACCAGAGCGTCCAGATCAGCTGTATTGATCGCCCAGGTCAATAGTCGTGGCCCCTGCTTCAGCGCCATCCTGACGTAGGGATCATCGAGACCAAACCAACGCGGATATTCTGGAGGAGACATCTGCGAGTTCACTGCAACCACCTCCAGATAAGTCTGTTCACCAAGAGCCATGACACAATTGTGCGTTCCCATCATGTCATGCTTGCCCCCGCCAGGCATGTCCAGATCAAGCATCTCACGAATGAACTGCTTGCCTTCTTCAAGCCGCGAAGCTGCTACAACGATATGATCGAGCCGTGATTTCAACAGTCACTCCCTTTCAAATTGCAACTTACAGTAACACAAATCCAGGGATGTCACACTGTTCACGGCACCCCATGCCCGTCCTGACCGAACAGGCTGTTGTACCTGGAACAACGAATCCGCTGCAATCATGAACCCAAGCCATGCGCTGCATTCAGATTCAAGCCAGTTGTGCAATCCGACATGAGGACGGCGTTGCTTCCGGCTATCCAGTTGGAAGCGTCCGGTTGCATGGGATCATTCCAACTGATTTGGAGTCTTCATGCACGACAAGAGTAAATTGACTCCCTCCAATTCTTCTCCTGACTAACAGCAAAACCTGTCCCCTGAAGGTACAATCGCACCGATATACACATTCGATGATTCACCATGTTCAGACAACCATCCAGTCGACCAGATCAAGCACCATGAATGGAGCCGACCTGATAGCAGCAATCCTCAAACAGGAAGAAATCGATATCCTGACCGCTTTTCCACACTCCGACTTGATCGATAGCTGTGCGAAAGTAGGCATAAGACCGATTATCGTACGACAGGAGAGACAGGCCCTGCACATTGCCGACGGCTATGCCAGAATGAGTGCTGGCCGGAAAATATGCTGTTCCACGGTACAGTACGGACCAGGGTCGGAAAACGCCGCAGGTGCCATAGCACAGTGCTATGGTGATAATGTGCCTGTCCTGCATATACCCGGCGGATACCCCCGAAGCGATTCGTGCGTCGCCCCGAATTACCTGGCATCCCGGAACCTGCAGTTGACGACAAAATGGTGTGAAACGGCCCCAACGGTCCAGCGCATCCCGCAAATGATGCAAAACGCCTTCTCCATCCTGAGGAACGGCAGACCGGGACCTGTCGTGCTGGAAATCCCGGTGGATCTGTTTACCGAGAAGGCCGACAAGTCTCTTCTGTCAGACTATCGCCCCGCCAAACGATCCTCCCCCGAAGCCAGTTCCGCCGATGTTGAACAACTGACGGATATGATAAGGGATTCGGCAAGTCCGGTAATCATCGCCGGACAGGGAATACTCTATGCACAGTCATGCAGGGAACTGCAAACGCTTGCTGAAACCACACAGATTCCTGTCCTGTCCACACTGAACGGGAAAAGCTGCTTCCCGGAAGACCATCCGTTGTATCTGGGCTGTGCGGGGGGATCAAGACCTGACTGCGTAAACCACTTTCTGGACAAGGCAGACCTGCTAATCGGGTTGGGGACGAGCTTTACCCGTTCAGACTACATTACTCCTTTCCCCACCCGGAAGAACCGCATCGTGCAACTCACCAACTGTGAACACGACATCGGCAAGGATTATCCGGTCGACCTGGGGATTCTGGGGGACGCCAGATCATCCATTGATCGTTTAACCGCCATCCTGCAATGCAAGGAATACCCTGCAGGGCCCCTGGATACCGTAGCCAGTGAGATTGCCATGCACAAGAGCAGGTTCCTGCGACGATGGGGTCCCCTCCTTCAATCGGAGTCCGTACCGATCAACCCTTACCGGGTTATCTCCGAGCTGATGGATACGGTAGACCGGAATAAGACCGTGCTCACACACGATGCCGGATCACCGAGAGATCAGGTAACCGCATTCTGGGAGTCACTGGTTCCCCATGGGTACATGGGATGGGGCAAGACAACCCAGCTCGGTACGGGCCTTGGACTTGTACAGGGAGCGAAACTTGCCCGACCCGACTGGCACGCAATCAATATTATGGGGGATGCGGCTATCGGCATGGTCGGAATGGACTTCGAGACGGGAGTCCGGAATCATATCGGAACAACCACGATCATTCTGAAAAACAATGTCATGGGAGGTTATTCAGAATACCATCCCACCGCCTCAAGGCGTTATCATATTGAAGTTCTCGGTGGCGACTACAGCAAGCTGGCACAAGCACTTGGCGGTTATGGAGAGCGTATCACGGAACCCGGACAACTTGTTTCCGCAATCCGCCGGGCACTGGAGACCAACGACCGGGGAGTGCCGGCAATTCTGGAAGTAATCAGTAGCGAGGAAGACCGGATTCCCAGAGATCTGCCCACGACCCTGTAATCTGGTTACAGACATTTCAAACATGAATATCCAGCGTAGGTTCCCATGTGTACTGGACTTGCGAGCTGCTGCTGAACGGCGAGTCCCGAAATTCGCATACGATTATCTTTGCGGAGGTATCGGTCTTGGACGTGGTCTGGAACACAATCGCAGGATGCTGGATACGGTAAAGCTGTTGCCGTGTTATCTTGTAGACGATGCCGACGCCCCTGACTGCTCAACCGTTTTTCTTGGACAGAAATTCGATCGCCCTTATGGTGTAGCACCGATCGGACTTGGTGGACTTATCTGGCCACGGGCAGCTCAATATCTTGCTTCCGCCGCACGTGACCACAATATTCCATTTTGCCTGAGCGGCTTCGCCACGGTCTCACTCGAAGATATAGCAGAAATCGCCGGCAGACATGCCTGGTATCAGCACTACATGTGCATGGATGACGGCATCAACAGGGAGATGTTCGACAGAGCCCTGTCTTGCGGCTACAGAAATCTTGTCATAACAGTGGACATCCCGACAGCGACCCGACGTGATCATGATATCCGCAACGGACTGTCTGTTCCCCCTCGTTTCGACCTGCGCACATTGGTTCAGATATCCTGCCGGCCCAGATGGGCCATGGAAACCGCCATCGACGGCATTCCCGGATTCCGGAGTCTCACAAAACACATTCCACAAAGGTCGAACCTGAATCAGACAGGGCTGTTCATCCAGAAAATGATTGAGGGTCATGTCTCCTGCGAGCGCCTGGAAAAAGTACGTGATCACTGGCCACATAACCTGATTGTCAAGGGAGTGCTCAGCACGCAGGATGCATCCCTAT
>JAJDVC010000232.1 GCA_022826305.1 Gammaproteobacteria bacterium
GATGGAGTACCTCAAGTTGAAGGCTACCTTCTGGAAAAGAGAGGACTTGCAGGATTCTGGCGTGAGCCGGTGGGTGGATAATGCGACTGCAACATGAAGGTTCTGCCGTGATGACGGGGATGTCACCCGTCCTGCTCAAGCAATGGCGAAACCAGTGCATGGAGTTCGGTATGGGACAATACGCCAAGATACGAGGTAAACAGGGTGCCCGAACGGTCGAAGATGGCCGTAAAGGGCAGCGCACCTGACTGGGTGTTTCCATGCATTTCGAGCAGTTCATTGCCGTCCGTAATCGCCACCAGCGATGGATAGTTCATGCCGATCTCTTCATGGAAGAAACGCGCTGAATCGAGCAGGTCGTGCGCAATTCCCACAACCTGGATGTCCTGTGCTTCCATCTGGTTCTGGAATGTTATGAGCATGGGGATTTCCTCCCTGCACGGTGCGCACCAGGTTGCCCAGTGGTTGATCACCACGATCTTGCCGAGCCATTCTCGTCCTGAGCGGATATCCCTGTCTATGTCCGGCAGTTCAAGATCGGCTAGCAGGGCAGGGTCAGGTGGGCCCGGGGAGAAGTGCTGCAAGCCGAGATATAGACCGCCCGCAGTGGAGGCCATGGCAACAAGAACCAGTAGTAGGGCTCTGGCGTGTTTCACTTGTTTACCTCCTTCCGGTCAACAGGATGTCCTGCTGGCTCGATTTCGTGTTGTGTACAGGGCCATTGGAAATCCCTTCCGATGCGCGGAAAAACCTGGGCACTATAACCTTGTTTGATCCGCAGGTAAATTCCACTGAACACGGGTCGAAGATGAGTTGGGCGGTATCTGATAGCGAGAGGTGACCGACGATGCGGCAGGGACAGATTGCATGTCTGGATAATGGTAAACTCGTCATTCGCCCCCATCTTTTGCATTCAGTGTCATCATTATAAGGAGTGTTCAGTGTTTTCCGGTATGCAGTATCCCGAGGTCGGATGTTGAATGGTATGCCCGTGATGTATCTGTTCCTGATTTTCCTGGTTTGCCCCCTTGCAGAATTGTTTCTGATGATCAGGGTTGGTTCGGTGATCGGCGCCGGAACCACGGTCATGCTGGTAGTGCTGACCGCCCTTGTCGGTGCAATGTTGGTCCGGATACAGGGATTTACAACTTTCCGGCGTGCCCGAATGCTGCTTGCCGACAACCAGATGCCGGCGCTCGAGATCCTGGAGGGTATTTTTATCTTCATCGCGGGAGTGCTGTTGCTGGTTCCTGGGTTCGTTACCGATGCCGTGGGTTTTCTCCTGCTGGTGCCGCCGCTGCGCCGCATGGCTGTTCTGTGGTGTGTCGACAGAGGTATGGCATCTGCCGCATTACATGTGGGGACAAGGCATCGGAATAGGGAGGATGCGGGAAGGCATCCGGCAATTGATGCAGAGTATCGGGATATTGACTAGGGAGAGTCGGGGGTTGGAGAAACCCGGGGAACGGCCATTTTCCGGGAAGACCTTCAGATATCCCGCTGGAACCCGGGCACGGGTGCTGCTGACCGAACAGGACGGAGTGCAGGCCGTGCTCAAGGATTACTCTGAAAGCGGGAAGAGCTTTGCCTTCTTCCTGTCGCCCTGGCTTGTCCAGCGCGAAATCCGCGCACTGCGCAGGCTTGATGGTATCGATGGTGTTCCCAGGGTACTGCACAGAACATCGTCCCGTTCATTCCTGATGGAGTATGTGTCTGCCAGACAACTGCACGAACTTGAGGGGGAGATTGACTGGGAGCGGCTCATTGGCAGAATTGAGCGCCTCGTCGAGCGTATTCACGCATCGGGCGTGATTCACGGCGACTTGAGAAATGCAAACAATATCCTGGTGGATGAAAACGGCCATCCGGTATTTGTCGACTTTGTTGCAGCCGTGTTTCGCGGGTACAAGCTGAATCCCTTTTCCTGGCTGCTTTTCAGACTGTCTCTCAGGATTGATCGCAGCGCTGTATTCAAGCTCAAGACCAGACATGCGCCTGAACTGATTACCCCGGAAGACCGGATACGTTATCTGACTGCGGGGCCGCTGGAAAAAGTGTCCAGATGGATTTCGGTGAGAATCCGCTCTCTGGTGCAAAGAATTTCCCCTTGATGTGACGTGCTGCTGGCAGCAGGCGTTAAAAAAGCCACTTTTTTTGGATTTGCCCATTGATTTTTTGAATTCAATCCTTATTATTAGCACTCGTTTTTAGGGAGTGCTAAGAAAATTCCGGTTTCCCGGATTTCGACACTGTCTTACCAAAATCTCATTATCAATTTTCGTGGAGAAACAATATGAAAATTCGTCCGCTTCATGACCGTGTGGTCGTTCGACGCACAGAAGATGAGCGCACCAGCCCTGGTGGCATTGTTATTCCGGATACCGCAACAGAAAAACCCATGCAGGGTGAAGTGGTTGCAACCGGAAATGGCAAGCAGCTCGACAACGGCGATGTCCGTGGTCTCGATGTCAAGGTCGGAGACAAGGTCCTGTTTGGCAAGTATTCAGGTACCGAAGTCAAGGTGGATGGCGAGGAACTGCTCGTCATGCGGGAAGATGACATCATGGCCGTCATCGAAGGTTAGTTTTGATTTAATACATTCAGAGGAAAATCATAATGGCTGTTAAAGAAGTAGTATTCGGCGAAGCCGCACGCTCGCGCATGCTCAAGGGAGTCAATACCCTTGCCGAGGCTGTCAAGGTAACCCTTGGTCCCAAGGGCCGCAATGTCGTTCTGGACAAATCCTTCGGTGCACCCACCGTCACCAAGGACGGTGTTTCCGTTGCCAAGGAAATAGAACTGAAGGACAAGCTGGAAAACATGGGCGCCCAGATGGTCAAGGAAGTTGCATCGAAAACTTCCGATGTTGCCGGAGACGGTACGACTACCGCGACGGTTCTGGCGCAGTGTATTGTCCGCGAAGGTCTCAAGGCCGTTGCGGCAGGCATGAATCCCATGGATCTCAAGCGCGGGATCGACAAGGCTGTTTCGGCCGCTGTTTCCGAATTGCAATCGCTTTCCAGGCCTTGTACCGATCACAAGGAAATCGCACAGGTTGGTACGGTATCCGCCAATGCGGATAATCAGGTCGGCGATATCATTGCCGAAGCGATGGAAAAGGTCGGGAAGGAAGGGGTCATCACCGTTGAAGAAGGCAATGCCCTGGAAAACGAGCTGGATGTTGTAGAGGGTATGCAGTTTGACCGTGGCTATCTTTCTCCTTACTTCATCAATGATCAGGACAGCATGGCGGTTGATCTGGAAAATCCGTTCATCCTGATTCACGACAAGAAGATCTCCAATATCCGGGATTTGCTGCCCACGCTGGAGGGCGTTGCCAAGTCAAGCCGTCCGCTCATGGTCATTGCCGAGGATGTGGACGGAGAGGCGCTTGCCACGCTGGTGGTCAACAATATCCGCGGTATCGTCAAGGTCTGTGCCGTCAAGGCCCCTGGCTTCGGCGACCGACGAAAGGCCATGTTGCAGGATATTGCCATACTCACCGGCGGAC
>JAJDVC010000225.1 GCA_022826305.1 Gammaproteobacteria bacterium
GGGGAGTTCCATTTGAAAACGGAATAGAGCAGAATCACGATACAGATAATCAATCCCGGGCCGCCTGAGACGATGAGGCCAAACACCACTTTCGGTTATAGCTCCCCGGTGGTGAGCCTGCAACAGGAAGCTCTGCAGGAACTGCAACAGGCAAGCACCAGGGGTGCCTTGTGCACTGGTCCTGTTCAGGTCATAGAGGCAGCATCTCGGCATATGCCTTGTCCAGCATCCCGATCAGCATGAGTAGCGGAAGCCCCATGAGCGTATTCGGATCATTGCCGGTCAAACGTTCGAGAAAGGCGATGCCGGGTCCCTCGACCTTCAGGCTTCCACAGCAATCATAGGGCTTTTCCCGCTTCAGATAGGTCTCGATTCTGGACAGATCAAGGAATCGGTAGACCACTTCATAGGTATCAACTCCCATCTGGCAATTGCCGGTTCGTGCATCGAGCACCGCCAGTCCGGTATGGAGTGTGACCATGGAGGCTGATGATTTCTGCAATTGCCGGACAGCATCATGATGATCCCGGGGCTTGCCGAACAGCTCTCCCTTGCAATCCGCAATCTGGTCAGACCCGACAATGAGGGAATCCGGATAAATCCCGCTCAACGCCTCGGCCTTCGTCCTGGACAGACGTTGCACAAGATCACTTGCCGTTTCACCGTCTCGCACGCTTTCATCGATATCCGGTGCATGTGCGACAAATTCGATGCCAGCCTGCCGCAACAGGGTCTTTCTGTAGGCGGAAGAGGAGGCCAGTACCAGATTCAATTTTCCGGACACCACGCTCTCCGGGGCGTGGCTCCCCAGTTCGGAATCCGATCATGCATGCCGGAAAATATCAGGAAGCGATTCGGGAGAGCTGGTTGTCTGTTATCTGGGTACAAGCAATTTTCGTGATCAAATTTAATCATTATCAATGTTTTACAGCAGGATTTTAAATAGGAACATGATATATCGAAATCTGTATCCGGTCATCTTGGCAGGCAAGATGCGCTGTGGGGGAGGATTGATATCTCAAGAAAGCAGGGCCCCTCCATCCACATCAATCGTGGTTCCGGTCACGAAGTTGTTTTCCAGCGCAAACATGACCCCCGAGGCAACCTCCCTGGAAGTGCCTGCCCTGGGAATCAGGTGATGTGCTGTCCCTTCGGCAAGAAACTTTTCCCGGTCCTCTCCTTGGTGGACGAACATGGGAGTGTCGATCAGGCCAGGGGAAACAGCATTGATGCGAACCGGGGCGATTTCCGGAGCGATCCCCCGGACGAATCCCTCTACGGCATTGCCAACCGTCGATATGGCGATATAGCCGGGTTTGTGTTTCCTTGCAGGATAGCCGCTGACCAGTACGATGGCGCCGTCATCCTTGACATGGCCGCCGCCGATTCTGACAGAATTTGCATAACCCCACAGCTTTGCGAATGATGCCTGGAAGCCATCAAGGTCCATGCTCATGAAGGGACCGACTGCCCTGGGACCCCCTGTCGCCGAGTTGACCAGGTAATCTATCCTGCCATGCCTCTGAAAGAAATTCGCCAAGCCATCACGATCCAGTACGTCCACGCTGTCCACCGTGATCCCGGGTATCGTTTCGACCAATTTCCCGCGACGGCTGCCTACAATCACTTCTGCGCCCGCTTCCGACAACACTCTCGCAACCTCCAGACCGATACCTGAACTGCCTCCCAGAACAATGGCTTTTTTCCCTTTCGAGCTACTCATCCCCAGACTCCTTCATGAAAAGGACCAACAATACTGAATTTTCCTGAAAAAAGAAACCAATGGAAAATACGCAAGCACGGAAAATCAGAACCACTTGAATTCATGCATGATATCCAAGGACGCTGATGTCAGTTCGGAATCTTGAGAATTGTCATGAATAACTCTATTTACAATATGCTATATTGATTTCCTGGCGCAGGTATTGTTCTCCAGGATCCGCTCCAGCACCCGCTCCGTGGCCTGTAGCAGTTCCTCCCGCTTCCGGCGGCGCTCCGCCCGCAGGTGCGGGTTGAGGCAGACCATAAGCCGCTCGCCGGGAAAGTCCGGGCTGCTGATCTCGGCCACTGCGTCGGGCACCAGCGCCGGGGCGCCGCCAGCAGGGACCCCGGCAAGCTTACGCAGGTCCGTCGTCTTCAGCGCCGAGATCCACGCCAGGCCGGCCGGCTCGAGATCAGCCCGGACCCGGGCCGTGGTGATCATCCCGCGGTCCCCCACCAGGGCGATGCGGGCAATGCCGAACCGGGTGCGGGCCTTCTCCACCTGGGACGCCACCGTAGCCGGATCGGAAGTGGCCCGACGATCGGCCTTCGGCCGGAATGCGGAAGCACCCGTGACATGGCGGAGCAGACGGTGCGACGGCATCATGCGGTTTCGTGCTGAAGCGGATGTGGGGATCCGGATATCTGCTGTTTGCTGGTTCGAAGATCAAGAAGTTATCCGCATGTCAAGCAGGAAGCGAATTCTCTGCATCATCCGGTCAGCTTTCACTCGTCAGCAACGGTAATGATTAATAGTCAAGGATGAGAATTGCCAGAGGGACACGGGAACAAAGCCACCCTGCTTGCGGCGTGGTATGATTTCAGTGATCTTACGCACAAGCACGGACAATGACCTGTCGCCAGCTTCCCATCGGCATCCAGTCCTTCCGCAGAATCCGGGAGAAAGACTGCTACTATGTCGACAAGACTCCCCACATCAGGCGGCTGGTCGACATGGGGGACTTCTACTTCCTGTCGCGCCCGCGCCGCTTCGGCAAGAGCTTGCTGGTGGATACCCTGCGGGAGCTGTTCGAGGGCAACGAACCCCTGTTCCGGGGGCTTGACATCCATGACCACTGGGACTGGTCAACAAGGCACCCGGTGGTGCGGCTGAGCTTCGGTGGGGCATACGGCAAGCCGGGAGGACTTGAAGGAGACATCATCGAACAGCTGGAAGGCATCGAGCGCCATCACGACCTTGCTCCCGCCCGGACATCCGATACCGGACCCCGACGCCTTCGGAACATCCTGGACAGGCTTCACCATGCCGCCGGTGAGCAGGTGGTGGTGCTGGTGGACGAATACGACAAGCCGATCCTGGATGTCATCGACCGGCCCGAAATGGCCACTGAGAACCGGAACTACCTGCGGGGCTTCTACGGGATCATCAAGGACAGCGCCGAGCATGTGCGCTTCGTCTTCGTCACGGGTGTCAGCATGTTCTCCCGGGTGAGCCTGTTCTCCGGCCTCAACAATCTCCGGAACATCAGTCTCGACCCGGAATTCGCCACCATCTGCGGTTATACCGACAACGATCTGGATACCGTGTTCGCCCCGGAGCTTTCGGGCCTCGACCGCGACGAGATCCGGGAGTGGTACAACGGCTACCACTGGCTGGGAGAAGAAAAGCTCTACAATCCCTTCGATCTGCTGCTGCTGTTCCAGACCCGCAATTTCGAGGCCCACTGGTTCGAGACCGGCTCTCCCACCTTCCTGTTCCGGATGATGATGGAACGGGGGGTCAGTCCCATGGAACTGGAGCACCGGAGCACGGATGCCCGGCAGTTGTCGAGATTCGATGTCGAGCACATCGGCATCGATGCGCTGCTGTTCCAGACCGGCTACCTGACCATCACCGGTGAAGCAAGGCGGGGCCTGCGAACCCTGTACACCCTGGACTATCCGAACCTCGAGGTTCGCCAGAGTCTCAACGATGGACTGCTGGAATACCTTGCCGGCCCGGAGAACGAGGTTGCGGATCAGGGCGACGAACTCGGCCGCCTGCTGGCGGACAACGACTTCACGGGCTTCGCGGATCGCCTGCGGTCATTCTTCGCGGGGATTCCGTACCAGTGGCAGGGCGACAACGGTCCGGCGCGCTACGAGGCGTGGTACGCCGGGATGCTGTACGCCTGCTTCCGCACCATCGGGCTGGACATCCGGGTGGAGGATTCCTCG
>JAJDVC010000065.1 GCA_022826305.1 Gammaproteobacteria bacterium
GTCATAGACCATGAGATCGAAATCGCTCTCAAGTAGTGCCCAAAAGGGATAATAGAGATCAATTGCAAGACCATTTCCGTGGCATAGAACGAGCCTCGGGCCTGTCGGATTTCCATGCCGCCGAAAAAAAATAATGCTACCGTCACCCATGCGTACCCCATGAACGGAAATTGGTTCGGGTATTCTCCAGATTGTTTCCAAGGTCGCTATCAGGCGTATGGCCTTTCCATGGTTCTGTCCTTCGAACTAATATGGCAAATCGGATTGACTGCTTCGCCGCGCAATCATTACAGACCTATATCGCCTGAATCACGCCCTGAAAAGACGACCGAATCTGATTCGTGTGCAATTGCAGCTGCATACTCCGCATTATCCAAATACTCCAGCCCCCATTCAATAGCAGGCAGGTGGGGAAATCTGAAATCGTCTTTTTCGGCACCCTGTCTGATGGTTGGCGGAATTTCGAATCGGGAGGGATCGAGGGCAAAGCCCGTACCCAAGGCCTTGATCAGTGCTTCCTTGATCGTCCAGAACTTGAAAAACAGGTTCAGCTTTTCGGAACCATGCACCAATGCAAGCTGAGATCGTTCATCAATACTGAAAACGGTCGTGATAATTCCGTCGAGGTTCTGGCGGGTGAAGCGTTCCTCCACATCCACTCCCAAGCGTCCTGCTGGTGCGATCGCAATCAGCCCCTGATTCCCGCTGTGACTGACGCTGAAGCTGATAGGGGCCTTCACCCCGTCTGTCAAGGCAAATGGTTTGCCATGTTCAGAGGTGCCGAAAGCGAGTTGCGCGTTATCACAACCGAGCCGAGTACAGAGAACCAAGCGCAAAGCTGCGCGGCACAACGCGAATTCACGGCGGGGACGGTTATATCGGTATCTCCGCCAGCGATCCCGCTCACTCTTGTCGAGCCATGAAACAGCATACCGCTCCCGGTTTGCATGTGGTGTGATATCCACATGCATGACAGTGATATCGCCAATTTCGTGAATCGTGTGAAACCACGGAACCATAACCTCAGCAGGCACGCCTCTTGTCCGTCTGCGGATTTCCGGTATGATCTGCTAGATGGCGCACCGAAACACATTTTCCGGCAGAATCATGTTGCCAAGCAAACAAGCTCCATCGGACTGACGAAAACTGACAAACTGGAAGCGAAAATCGGGAAGACTCCCGAATTCCGTTGCGGCAATCAACCGACGCTGGATTCCAGGCGGTTGATCAAGTCCCTCATTTTGGCAAAACCCGCTGCCTCCTCAGGAGAGATGTCAACTCCGAACTCCTGATTAACGGTTTTCAGAAATGCTACTGAATCCATTGAGTTTACACCCAACTCACCAACTGGGACATCCAGCATTGAGCGATCCGCTATGCCCAGATGCTGTTCCACTAGATTTCCTACACGTTCTTCAATTGAGGCCAGGACTGGTTTTGCTCCTCGGAGTTAATGCGTTGATGACCTTTACAGAGACAGCGCAATCATATGAGCATCAATTTCACTTGTCAACTCCCGTGCCGGCCCATATTGGCAACAAATCGAACTGTCCCGTTTGATGAGATGCCGGGACATGATCTCCCGGAGCGGCTCCGGAAGATCCGGAAAGGTCAGAAAGACCGGGCGCCCAAAGGAAACCACAGGTTGGGGAGAATGAATTCGGTTCTCCCGGTTGCCCCGGCCCCGCCGTTTCTCCCGATCCTGCTAATCCCCAAGAACCCATAGACACAGCCCGGGTCAGACCACCTGTATCGACGTTCTTCAGCGACCCCATCATCGAACGACGCCAGTGCGCCCCACACCCGTGCCACCACGATGGTGAACATCAGCATGACCGCATCCGCATCCATCGTCGTCCAGACGTACCGTCATGTCTCCTGCGCCCGAGCCGGCATCCCGGTTATTTTGTGCGTAATCGGGTCGAGGACATCATAGCCATCGGAAACCTCCAGCCCCACGGATCCGGAAAGCGTCTGCCAAGCGTGCTAGCGGATGGGGAAAACCGGGTTCGGGACACGGAATCACCACGACCGTCGATCCTGTATGCCGGATTCCCAACTGACCCTCATGAGACCATGGCAATGCCAGAGAAGAACAAATTCTCCACGTGAATGCCGCACCTGCGGTTGCAAATGACCGGAATTCAGTCCAGCCTGATGCTCCGGTTCCCGTATTTGCGTTTCCTGGGCACGAGCAACCGCCAGGCTGGCCGCATCAGCCTGTGCGCTGATGGCAAATCCTTCGCAAGCAAGGTCGCAGGCGACGATCGGGCCACATTGCGGTTGGGCAGTCAGGCAATCGGATCCTCAGCGGCACGAGAATGGTCGTTCCGAAAATCGACAGGTGCGGGATCTGGGCGATTCAGGGGCTGCCCAGAAATCCGGATATGACAGGCTGGCCGCCGGGACAGGGTCGTCATCACGATGGCCGGGGCCGGACGAAGGTGCCGTTCTTCAGATCCCGCATTGCCTGCATCAGTTCCTCTCGCGTGTTCATCACGATCGGTCCGTGCCAGGCCACCGGTTCCTGAATGGGTCGCCCGGACACGCAGAGAAACCGCGCGCCTTCGGATCCCGCCGTCACGGTGATTTCGTCGCCCGCATCGAATCGCACGAGCGTCCGGTTGCCGCTCATGTCGCGGATGTTCAGTCCCTCACCGGCGAACGCCTTCTCGATCCAAATCCCTTCGGGCGTCGAGGCATCCCGGAACGAGACCGATCCGGCAAAGACGTACGCGAAGGCGTTGGCACGGGCATCGACCGGCAGCGTCTTCCGGACACCAGGCGGCACGGAGACGTCCAGATACAGCGGATCGGCCGCGATGCCGTCGACAGGACCAGTCCTGCCCCAGAACGATCCGGTGATCACCCTGACCTTCGTTCCGTCATCGTCGACTATCTCCGGAATGTCCTTGCCCTCGATGTCCTGGTAGCGCGGCGCAGTCATCTTCCGGTTCGACGGCAGGTTCGCCCAGAGCTGGAACCCGTGCATCCGGCCGCTCACGTCCCCGCGCGGCATCTCTTGGTGGAGGATGCCGGACCCGGCCGTCATCCATTGCACGGCGCCCGGCCCCAGCAGGCCCGTGTTGCCGAGCGAATCGCCATGCTCGACGATGCCTTCCAGCACATAGGTGATCGTCTCGATCCCCCGATGCGGATGCCAGGGGAAGCCCCTTTCGTACATTGCCGGATCGTCGTTGCGAAAGTCGTCCAGAAGCAGGAACGGATCGCTTTCGGACGGATCACCGGGCCCGAAGGCACGGTGCAGGTGCACACCGGCACCCTCCGTCGTCGGCTGCGCCGCACAGGTCGATCTCACGGGTCTGAACGTCATCTCACGGCTCTCACTCTTCAAGCGCGCATCGACACTGCATCCTCTTTCTGGTCGAGCGGCGAACCCTGTTTCCCGGGTAGCGGGATAAACTCCCTGTCGTCGCCGGGCGGCAACCGGAGCATGGGGTTGATCTCCCAGTCCCCGCGCCGCCACGCCTCCGTCGCTTCCTCGATCCGCTCCTTCGAGGAAGCGACGAAGTTCCACCAGACGCACCTCGGGCCCTCCAGCGGTTCTCCGTCCAGCAACATCACGCGCACGCCCTCCGGACCGGCGATCATCGACACCCGGGCGCCTGGCCGGAACACCGTCATCCTGCCCGTCCCGAACGTGTCGCCCGCGATCTCGACCTCACCTTGAGACAATCGGGATCAAGTGCAGGAGTCCAGTTCATTCCGTCTTCACGATTCCTGTTATGTTGTCTTTGTTGCCTTCGTTGTCCGGGTCCTGACTGCTTCCGGTCTCACCGGATTACTCCAAATGCCAGCTAGGCTGGCTGGTTCTGCATGAATGAAAACCGGTCAAGGTCCGATTGCCCGCTCCGCCCGGAGATGCTTGCTTCAGAACCAACGCAACGACTGCCGGATTATTGTGCAAACACCCATTCCATGCAACTATCAGAATTATCCATTCGAAAGTCGTGTATCACGGATGGTTTTCCCGTTCCCGGTTTCTCGACTGTTTTTCCTCTACTGCTTCTGCGTTCCATTGAGCGGTTGCAACAATCCGGCCTACCGGTTTCAATTCCACCCCCAAGGCCATTCATGGTCGTCTTTGGCTTTCCGCTCTGCCACAGGGAGGTTGCAGACAGCAACCAAGCGGAGAACGAGGGGGATAGTGTCCGGTTATGGAGGCCCTGACCGCCTGCCCCAGGTCTTTGCTGCCTGGGACTCTGAGCCAACATGGCATTCGCCCGTGTCTGTGCATTGTCGGATACATCAGACTTCGAAGAATGCGTTGTAGAAACCATGCGTTTCGCCTTTCTCGCAAGATACGTCCTGCCAGTCTTCGGAAGATCGGCGGCTCGGATGCGAATCTCATTCCATGAAAGACTCATCAACACGCCCCACCCTGTCAGGTCGTCACTCCCTTGTGCCAGCCTGACACGTAACCTGTACAGGGTTTGATGAAGGCATTTTTCGGGATATCCCCCAATATTCATGAACAGAAAATACTCCTTCGCTGACCAGAGAACATCTTCCTCTGTGTGTCTCTGATCGGAAATCCGGCCGCAGGTTTCATGTTGCTTCGGTTCTGGAAGGAGTCGATATCCGCAACCCGCCGCGCTTCGTCCCACAAAATCAAGCGCGGTGTGCAGGATCAGAAATGCGGTCGCCAGGATATCGGATTTTCCCCATGTCATTTCCATGTCCAGATGCGCTCGACCCGATCATCAGGAAAATTCCGATATCTGTCTAAGATCGGCTCCCTGCCACAGGTAAAGCACAATAAACGGCTCATCTTCGGTACTGAATCCATGAGGCGTATTGGATGGGATGTAAATGATATCGGATGGTCTTTGAAGTACCGGGTCGTCCTGTTCGATGCAATAGCGCGCGGTTCCTGAAAGTATCCAGTATATTTCCTCTGCTTCATGCCAATGCAGGGGATAGGTGATTCCCGGCCCCCATATCCCTATGCCGCATCGCAACCGGTTACTGATGAAAGGTCCCAGCTTCCCTGTCAATTCGGTGAAGGCATACCCCGCCAGCATGGCGTCATCCACCACCTTGTCCCGCTTGCTGTAGCTCTGTTCCCACAAAAGCCTGTCCTTATGCTGTCTTGTCAGATCAAGCAACTCATCTATCGGCGATGAAAGATCGAGCGTCAGCTTATCCAGGAAATTGGCGGCCGGCAGAAGTTTCCTTCCCACGCTCACCCAGTCAAGATCACAGCCTTCCAGTCCGCCCCTGAATCCATCCAGCATGGAATTGTCCGCATTCCTGACGAGAGATCGAATGCAATCAAGTATTTCCGCATGCACTTCTTGCGTCGGAGTCCTTCCGGCAGCCTGCTGGTATTGGGACGTATCGGTCAACACGGGAAATACTCAGACCATCACAAGATCGGTGGGCTGTCGGCTCAATCTTTCCACTCCATCTGCGGTCACCCTTACAGTCAGCCCCAAGGTCATGGAGTTTCCGGTATCGCTGTTCATGAGGATAATGTGCACAAAGAAGATATTGTTCACCTCGATCCTGTAGGGATTGCCGGCATGAAACATGGGGAAGTCCATCCACATCGGCGTGTACATGGCGCCCAGGCTGTATCCGCAGGCGTTCAGGCGATGTTCCCGATAGCCCGCCTCGTCCAGAACCCGGGCATGTTCGGAGAAAACGGCGCCCATGGTTTCACCCGGCCTGATCGCATCAAGGCAGGCTTCCAGAGCATCGGAACAGGCAGCATGCATGCCGAGGTGCTCTCTTGACGGCCTTCCTGTCAGGAATGTCTGCATCAGGCACGCATGATAGCGTCGATATGCTCCTGCGTACTCTAGTGTCAGTTGATCCTGACTGCCGAGGTTCCTTCTTCCGGTGAAATATCTGCACAGCAAGGCACCGGCGCCGGAGCCGATGATGAACTCATTCCCCGGATAATCCCCTCCTCCGCGGAACACGGCTCCCTGCATCGCAGCCAGAATATCTCCCTCGAAAACCCCTGGACCGGCTGTTTCCATGGCGGCATCCATGGCGTCGTCGGCAAGCTTTGCGGCATGTCTGACGCAGATAATTTCGGCCTTGCTTTTCACAACTCTCAGAGAGCTGACCAGGATTGACTGATCCCTGAGCAAGCAGAATCCCTCCAACTCGGATTCCAGCATCTTCCCATATGCAGCTGAAAGTCCGTAAGCATTGTATTCACAACCCAGAATTTTCCCGTTCAGGCCGTACTCGTCCAGCACTGCTTTCAGATCTCTGGCCGGATTCACCCCATCTCCGTCCATCCAGATCCGGATGTCCTTGATATCCGACGTATACCGGGCCTGACGAAGATCCGGCGCCCTGGTCAGCAGGAAGTATCTGCCATCGGCACCGAGATACAGGCACTGAAAAAAACAGAACCCGAAAGTATCGTATCCCGTAAGGTAGTACATGCTCTCCTGCTTGAATATCAGCAAGCCATCAAGCCCTTCTTCCTTCAGCTTTCTGGCAGCAGCGGCGCGCCGGGCGATCATTTCAGATTGCTCAAAATGTACAGGCATGTCTTTCGACTCCGGTAATAAGATGGGAATTACATACTTGATCCTGACCAGATGTGCTGTTTGTCATCGATGTGGAGACTTCACGAAACCGCGGCATCTTCCATCCTCTCCGTACGCCGGGATATTCCCGCCCGGCCGGACATCAGCCGCTTCGAAAGAACCTTCCTTGACGCATTCACGCTCCGGTCCTCCTTGTAACCGCAATGACCTCACCAGCATGTCCGATCGAACAGCATCAGTTTCTTCCCGGGCAGGCTGCGCCGTGAGCAGACCCCATGTCCGGTCGTGGACCAAGCAGGACAGCCTGTGATGCTTCATCCCCTGCACTTGCCCGGACAGGCCTTGTTGCAGTTTCGTGAGTCGCATGGCTGACCTGATCCGCCCGGCATGCCGCTCATCGGTGGACAATTTGATCCGGTTCATCATGTCGGCATCAATGTCCTGCGGAGGCTGGCCTTCGTCACGGACAGCCGGATTCTCCACCATCAACGGCATGTTCACCCGGCAGGACATCCTCACGATCCGGACCGCCCTGACTTGCAGATGCTCGAACCTCCGATGGACATGCCGGAACCTGCCGCCGCCCCCCCTAGCCGACAGCACGTGGTGCCTGTCAACCTTGCGGCAGACGCCGCTTTGCCCTGCAAGTCCGGCAGTCCACAACTTCTGCTGCTGCCTGAGGGATGCGTGCGACGCAACCACCGGTATCGATCCGGACAGTTTCAACGTGTGTGTCAGGGTCAGCATGAACGCATTATATCCTTGTCAAGCTCATGGATGTAATTCCCTATGAAATCCGACTACTCCGCTTTCAAGACCACGAGAAGACAGAACCGGAGTATCGCAACACAAGTATCCTGTCCCGATGATATATCAGCAAGCGGTCTGAGGGGGAAGCACAGTACCCGCAAAGAAGATGAAGTGACGCTGCAGTCAGCGGAAGCGGAAGCGGAAGCGGATCATGATATCCGCGACATGCACTTGCGATTATCACGGCGCAGGAAGATATTGTCTATAATCGTGAAGATCCAGAAAAACGACATCCATGCCATGCAGAGAGGTTTCCCGATGACCCGACCGGTAAGAACACGATTTGACACGCTTGCACTGCATGCAGGACAACGTCCCGATCCGGTTCACGGAGCCCGGGCAGTGCCGATCTATCAGACGGCAAGCTATGTTTTCAAGGACAGTGATCATGCAGCTTCCCTTTTCAACATGGAACGCCCTGGACATGCCTATTCGAGATTGTCCAATCCTACGACAGCAGTCCTTGAAGAACGTGTTGCCGCGCTGGAAGACGGAGTTGGCGGAATTGCCACGGCGAGCGGCCAGGCCGCCCTGCATCTTGCCATTGCAACGATCATGAACGCAGGCTCGCATATTGTTGCATCCAGTGCTATTTACGGTGGTTCTCATAACCTGCTACAGTACACCCTACCCCGCTTCGGCATCGAGACCACTTTCGTTTCGCCCCGGGATATTGATGGAATACGTCAGGCGATACGCCCCAATACCCGAATGATCTTCGGGGAGGTTATAGGAAATCCCGGCAATGACATCATGGATCTGCCGAAGATATCAGAGATCGCCTCCGAACATCGTATTCCGCTCATGATCGATTCGACATTCACTACGCCGTATCTCATGAAACCCTTTCAGTACGGTGCACACCTGGTCATGCATTCGGCTACCAAGTTCCTGTGCGGACATGGAACGGTTATCGGAGGAATTCTTGTCGATCGGGGACGGTTTGATTGGGAAAAAAGCGGCAAGTTCGAAACCCTGTCGGAACCCTATTCCGGTTTTCATGACATGTCGTTCGATGAGGAGTCCAGCCAGGGGGCTTTCCTGCTCAGGGCGCGTCGGGAGGGCATGCGGGATTTCGGGGCCTGCATGGCGCCTACGGTCGCCTTTTATATTTTGCAAGGTATTGAAACACTGTCCATTCGCATGGAACGGCATGTCGAAAACACGCGGAAAATCATCGAGTTTCTGCAATCTTCGGATCAGGTTGCCGGAATCAGCTATCCAGAACTGCCTGAACATCCTGACTACAGGCTTGCCCAGAAGCTGCTTCCGAAGGGAGCGGGCTCCGTGTTCAGCTTTACGCTAAATGGTGGCCGGGAGGCTGGCAGGATATTTACCGAGGGGCTGGAAATTTTCTCGCATCTGGCTAATGTTGGCGATGCCAAGTCACTGGTCATTCATCCCGCGAGCACGACCCACTACCGCATGAGTACGGAAGATCTGCTAAGGGCGGGAATCAGCGAGGGAACCATTCGCATGTCGGTAGGACTGGAGGATGCCGATGATTTGGTTGAGGATCTGTCGAAGGGACTCCACCTGGCAAAAAAGGCAACTTAGGAGAACAGTTCGCATGTACATCACACTGGATGGTGCCGACTACTATGCGTATACTGGCACACACACGCCGGATGCCGGGCTGGAGACCGTTGTCTTTATGCATGGTGCATCCATGGATCATACCGTCTGGGCACATCAGAGCCGTTACTTTGCCTATCACGGTTTTAATGTACTGGCCCTGGACCTCCCCGGACACAAGTTCAGCGACGGCAAACTGCTTGACCGCATAGAGGACATGGCTGTCTGGCTGAATCGGGTCATCAATACCCTGGAAAGCAGGAATATCCACCTCGTCGGTCACAGCATGGGCGCCTTGATAACGCTTGAGGCGGCCGCGAACTTCTGCAAGAGCAGTCATGTTCTCAAAAGCCTTTCCCTGGTAGGTTTCTGTTTTCCGATGTCAGTTGCACCAGTGCTCATGAATGCAGCAAGGGACGATCCAGGTACCGCCTATGCCATGATGACCGAATGGAGCCATGCTTCGAGAATCGGCGGTGAACCAGTCCCGGGATTCTGGTCGGCAGGCATGCAGATGAGCATGATGGAAAACAGTCCTTCAGGTTCCATTTACAGCAATCTCCAGGCCTGCCACAACTATTCCGCCGGCAAGGAGGCTCTTGACAGGATAGACTGCCCTATTCTGTTTGTCAGTGGCGAGAGGGATAAAATGGCTCCGGCCAAGCTGGCAGTACGAGAAGCAGGTCGCAACGAAAAGTCGGATATTGTGCTGATTCCCGGCGGTGGTCACAATATCATGTCCGAGGCCCCGGATGGCGTTCTGGATTGTCTGAAAAACTTTATTCCCGAACGGACGGGATAATATTCCTGCCGCTTGCAGCATGCGAATACTGGTCGCAACATGAAAGCGAGTCCATGACCGGCATGCCACGTTTTGCAAAACATCCGCTACTGCTGTGGGGGGGGATCGTCTGCCTTGTCCTGACACTGGCTGGATTGGGAACCCAGCGCCAGATGTATCCGCTGCAAAGCGGTTCCGGGATATATTCCCCTGCAGACTGGAAGAGTCCTGACACACGGCGTATTCGGGTTTCAACCTACAACATCCAAAAGGCAGTGGGCACCGACGGGAAAAGGGATTTGCAGAAAATACTCGGAGTTGTTTCAGACGACGATATCGTGGGACTTCAGGAAGTGCTTGGTTCAACCTGGACGAACTGGATCGATCAGGCCGAAACCCTTGCACGAGCCATGGGAGCTGGCTGGCTCTACGCACCCAGCCAGACCCGATACTTCCGTGAGTATTATGGCAATGCGCTGATCAGTCGTTTCCCGGTAGAGTCCTGGCGGATAATTCCCCTTGTCTGGTCCAATGAACTGGGAAACACGACAAAGAGCCTGAAGCACCGGAATCGCATCGAAGCCCGCATTGTCATTGATGAGATACCAGTTCAGGTTATCGTCACGCACCTGGATCGTGGAACGATTCGCCCGGTTCAACTCCTGGAGGTTCTAGGTGAGTTTGAAAGGCATCAGCATGTCATTCTGCTTGCAGATATGAATACCGACCCCCAGGACAGCACGATGCGGCAATGGCTGACAGCGAATCCGGGGGTCGATGTTTCCGAAGACATTACCAACAAGGTTGACTGGATTCTGGTCAAGGGTTTCAGGACCGTAGACTACGGAACTGCTCCCTCCGGTCCTTCGGACCATCCCTATTACTGGGCCGAGCTTGAACTTGTCGACTAGGTCCGGAGAATCGAAATCAACCGGGACTACCTGCGTCCGGATATCCGGAGTCAAGGCTGTAACCTGAGTGAAAAACGTAGATCAAATCATTTATCCACGCTGGCTCATTCCTGTAGATAGCCGGAATTCGGTTCTGGAAGGACATGGTGTCGTGGTGGACGGGGGCAGTATCCTCGCCGTGGATACCCGACGGAACATTTCGGCAGACTTCGCTTCCGATCATCTCGTGCATCTTGAGGATCATGTTCTGATTCCCGGCCTGGTTAATGCCCACACACATGCCGCGATGACCCTCCTTCGTGGCTATGCAAATGACATGTCACTGATGGAGTGGCTGTCGAAGCACATCTGGCCTGCAGAGTCCCGGTGGGTGGATGAGCAGTTTGTAGAAACCGGCACCGATCTTGCCTGTGCGGAAATGATCCGAAACGGGACAACCTGTTTCAACGACATGTACTTTTTTCCGGATGTGGCGGCCAGGCGCTCCGAGACTGCCGGTATGCGTGTTTGCGTGGGAATGATCGTTATCGAGTTCCCGACCGTGTGGGCAAAGGATTCCGATGAATGCATACAAAAGGGACTCGATGTTTACAACCAGCTGCGCTCATCATCTTTGGCGAGTGTCTGTTTCGCACCACATTCTCCCTACACGGTAGCATGTGAGACACTCTCCAGAATCGCCGGTCTTTCCCATGAGATGGCATGCCCGGTGCACATGCACCTACATGAAACCGCACAGGAAATCACCGATTCAAGAAAGCGGTACGGGGAAAGTCCTATTGAACGACTGGATCGGCTTGGCCTTGTCAACCGGCAACTGAATGCCGTGCATATGACCCAGGTTACTTCAGAAGAGATTCAGCTTTGTGCCGAACGTAATGTCAGTATCACGCATTGCCCCGAATCGAACCTGAAGCTTGCTTCCGGCATGTGTCCTGTTGCGGATTTTCTTGCGGCAGGAGTGAATGTTGCAATCGGTACGGATGGTGCTTCCAGCAACAATGATCTGGATATGGTAGGTGAAATGCGAACTGCTTCACTGCTTGCAAAGGGAGTAAGCGGGTTGCCCGATGCCATGAATGCCCATGCCAGTATCCGGGCAGCCACGCTGAATGGTGCAGCGGCACTGGGGATGGACCGGGAAATCGGCTCGATAGAGACGGGAAAACATGCAGACCTCACTGCCGTGAACATCATGGAACCTGCCACTCAGCCCCTGTATGATCCCGCCTGCCAGCTGGTGTACTGTGCTTCCCGGGAACAGGTGTCGGATGTTTGGGTAAGCGGCCAGCGTCTGCTGGAATCCGGGATATTGACCACCATCGACAAGGAAAGAGTCCTCGCACTTGCCGGAGAGTGGCGGAACAGGATTGCGACCTGATTGATTGTCATGAGTGAGTCAGGAAAACCGCAACAAAATGTTGATGAGGCCGAGATCCGGAAATTTGCCGAATTATCCTCCAGATGGTGGGATCCGAATGCCGAGCTTAAAACCCTGCATGATCTCAACCCGCTGCGTCTCGACTATGTCAGGTCCAACACGCCTCTGGCGGACATGCAGGTTCTGGACGTAGGATGCGGAGGCGGTATTCTCAGCGAATCCATGGCCTTGGCAGGGGCGAAGGTCACCGGGATCGACATGGCCAAGCCGGCCCTGGATATCGCGCGCATCCATGCAATGCAAAATGGTGTCGAGGTTGAGTACCGTAATATCCCTGCAGAGTTGCTTGCAGAAGAGTCCCCAGGGCGTTGGGACATTGTCACATGCATGGAGATGCTTGAACATGTCCCTGATCCCGCAAGCGTGGTGCAAGCCTGCAGCAACCTGATCAGACCAGGCGGAACGGCCTATTTTTCGACCATCAACCGCAATCCGAAATCCTTCCTGTTTGCTATTGTAGGCGCCGAATATCTCATGAATCTGCTGCCTCGAGGCACCCATCAGTTCGAGCAGTTCATCCGGCCGAGCGAACTGTATCGCTGGTGCGAGGCGGCCGGAATGCTTGTAGAAGACCTGATAGGTGTGCACTACAATCCCTTGCTGAAACGTTACTGGCTCGGGCCGGGTGTTGAAGTCAACTACATCATCCGTACCGTCCGTGCCACAGACTGACAATGCAGTGAACCGAACCATCGATACGATCCTGTTTGACCTGGACGGAACGTTGCTGGACACATACAGGGATCTGTGCAATGCGCTGAACAGCGTACTGGAAACACACGGCCGCCCCACCCTGAAATACGCATCCCTGCGACCGTTTGTATCCAAGGGAGCCATGGTCATGGTGTGTCTGGCATTCAAATGTCGACCGGGAAGCCGGGAGGCCAGGCGATGCTGGGAGCACATGCTGGAGGCTTACCAGAAGGATATTGCCAGCCATACCACTCTTTTCCCCGGCATGGAAACGGTACTGGAGACCATACAGGATAGCGGCAGAAAATGGGGGATCGTTACAAACAAGCCGGGCTACCTGACCGACAGCCTGCTGAAAACCCTGGCCCTGGAATTCTCCCCCCATTGCGTCGTCAGCGGCGATACCCTGCGAGAGAAGAAACCAAGCCCGATGCCTCTCCTTCATGCATGCCGGGAGCTTGGAGGAAATCCTTCAACCAGCATCTATGTTGGCGATGACGAACGGGATGTGCTGGCTGGCAGGAATGCCGGCATGCTGACTGCCGCGGCAACGTATGGATATTACACGAAGGAAGATTCGCCGGAGAACTGGGGAGCGGATTTCATGATTGATCGACCATCTGATCTGCTGCCCTTGCTGAATTGACGAAATCGTGGTGATCCTTCCCGACCCCGGTGAGGCGAATACCTGGTGCGCCCGGCAAGGCAACCAGGGTCTGACCATGGGATTTGTACCGACGATGGGTGCCCTGCATGCAGGGCATTTTTCCTTGCTGCAACGGGCGGCAAGGGAAAACGACCTGTGTTGCGCGAGTATTTTCGTAAACCCGCTCCAGTTTAATGATCCGAATGACTTGAGCGCCTATCCCGATACGCTTGAAGCCGACATTGTCGCATTGGAGAATCACGGATGCGACATGGTATTTCGCGGAACACTGTCAACCTTCTTTCCGGAGGTTGACGACCATGAAAAAATCCGGAAACTGGATCCCGGGCCCTTGGCGCATGGGCTGGAAGGTTCTTTTCGACCAGGGCACCTTGAGGGTGTGGTCACGATAGTGGACAGATTGTTCCGGACCGTAGGCAATTGCCGGGCTTATTTCGGCGAGAAGGATTATCAGCAGGCGCTTGTGGTAAGGGATCTGGCGGATGCGCTTGCCGAGGATAACATATTCATCTCGGTAATCATCTGCCCCACCGTGCGGGCACGTAACGGGCTGGCCCTGTCTTCCCGGAATCTGCGTCTTTCAGACTCCGACCGGAATCTTTCCAGCGCATTATTTCGCGCACTTGTCCGTGGCAAGCATGCCTGGTCGAGCGGAATCAGAAGCAAGGAAGAACTGGAAACCATTGTTGCTGATTGCCTGGCAAAACCCGGGATCCGGGTGGAGTATGCCGCCGTCCGGGATCCCGAAGACTGGACATCCAATGCTGAAGACCTGATGGCCGCCAGGGGGTTTGTCGCGGCATATGTCAGCGGAATCAGGCTGATTGACACGATGGCGTTCGGCAGTGACAGAATGAAGCCGGATTCCTTGCAAGGGTGAGGCGGAACGGTTTGGCCTGTCGTGACGGTCTTCTCGACGACTTCCCTCGGCATTACTTCGTGCATGGGGGCAACAACTCTTGCAAGGGAACGCTGCGTTTCTTCGAGAATGGCGCGTCTTTTCAGACGGAAGACCTGTAGGTGAAGTGCGATGCGTGCGGTGCATCACGGATGATCCATACCTTCGGCAAGGCCGGCAAAGAGAACTTGCCAGCCCGCCGAAGTCGCCACCCACACCGGGGACCTCTGGGATGATGGATCAACTCATTGATGCTATTCGCTGCTAACCATGTCTTAAACAAGGTGGATTACGAGCTTCGTGGCTTTATCCCGAAAAATTCATGAAAGAGTAGGGTGGGATCTCCGTTATGTGATATAATTCAATCAGTTAACAGAGAATTACCGGAGCTTCTACCCATGACACATGGTACCCGCCGCCCGCTCCGGTTTTCAGGACGTAGAGGCCGCAGGGTCGAAGCCGGTTTCCAGGGCGGCGCCATCACCGGCAACGGCGGGGTGATGCTGGTGAGCGAGCAGGACCGCCAGCTCGGTCCGGGCACCCGGATTGCCCGATTGCTCGGCGACCCGCGCCGTCAGGCGAGCTGCCGGCACAGCAGGCTGAATCTGCTGTGTCAACGGCTGCATGCCCTGTGCCTGGGTCACGAGGACCTGAACGATCACGACGAGCTGCGCCACGATGAGGCGCTGCAGACGGCGGTTGACCGCGACACGGCGCTGGCCAGCGCGTCGACGCCGTGCCGGTTCGAGTCGCAGGCACAGCGTGCCTGGATGGTATCGATCCATGAGGTGTTGCTGGGGTTGTTCATCGAGTCGTTCAGCGAAGCGCCCGAGGAACTGATCCCGGATTTCGATGCCACGGAC
>JAJDVC010000046.1 GCA_022826305.1 Gammaproteobacteria bacterium
ATACCCGGCGGGTGGTGTTCATGCTGTCCGGGAGCTGTCCGTACCAGGACCTGTTCCGCCTTGCGGTACAGCGCCTGGTGCCCGGATAGCGACTACCCTTCCTCCCTGCTGCCCGATCACGCCACGGCGTGAGGACTGCTCCTGCCCGGACCTCCGGCAATCGACGCAATCGACGGCCTGGAGGCCTGCTGCCTGCCCTCTGAAGCGGCTTTCACCGCAGGAAATACCGGGCAAACCGGCTACGTATCGTCGATACCGACCTCACCGTCTCCTGATATCGCAAATCTCACCAGCTTCCCGGTGCTCGTGCAATGTTCGGGATAAGGTCCCGGGAATGCTTGATGATTGTGTCAGAGCTGTATTTCGACGCCTTGGTGGATTGCCGGAAGCTCGAGGAAACAGAACGGTTTATGTCAACTGCCCGCTTGCCCGGGGATGGTGGCGAGAGCGCCTTGTGGAAGAGGTCGCTTCTGGTGATGCCGAACTTGAAACAGTGGTGCGTGATGTAGTCCGTGTCAGCCAGGAATACTGGGAACAACTTGTTTCATTTGTGGTTTCACGTAACTCGGTATTTGGCTCATCCGATGTGCGAAGTCATTTCGTTCGGACACTTGGGATCGAACTGTCATCCGATCCGAAATCGCCTTTACGAAATTCAAAGGAATTGGTTCGTGCATGCCGATCATTGAGTGCAGTGCAGGCTTCACGTGAACTCAGTGTCCTGTCACCAGATGAGGTTGAATCAATCATGCTGGAGATCGTCACGCTTCATTCTTCGGATGCAAGAAAATGAATTTCCAGAAAAGATGGTTTGTTGCAGGGTGGAGACAAGCCCCTTGAAAGGATTTGTCGACAAGAACCGGCGGCAAGTTCCCTGGTAACCTTTGGCACGATACCTTCCGTGGTCTGTAACTCCCCAAAGACATGGACTTCTCGATGCTCATGAAATATCTGGCCCATGCGCTGCCGGTAACATGAAAAAAATTATTAGCACTCTATTCAAATGAGTGCTAAAATCATGTCTACATGAACGGGAAAAAGGTTGGCAAATGACCCAGGGTTTATCCATATCGACAGAGCTGACTGTCAGCGACAATCTTGCAACATATCTGCAGGCGGTCAATGCCGCTCCGATTCTGACTCAGGAGAAGGAGCATGAACTGGCATTGAGGTATCGGAATGATAATGATATCGATGCTGCAAGAGAACTGGTGATGTCGCACCTGCGGCATGTCGTGAAGGTGGCCCGGGGCTTCATGGGTTATGGTCTTCCCCTGGCGGACCTGATACAGGAAGGCAGTATCGGATTGATGAAGGCGGTGAAACGATATGACCCGAGCCGGGATGTGCGACTGGTTTCCTTTGCAATACACTGGATCCGGGCAGAGATATATGATTATGTGCTGCGTAACTGGAGAATGGTCAAGATTGCGACAACCAAGGCGCAACGGAAACTCTTTTTCAATTTGCGCAAGTCGCGAGCCCGTTTGGGGTGGATGACAGAAAGCGAAACCTCTCAGTTGGCTCGTGACCTGGATGTGGATGTCGCGACCGTCCGGGAAATGGAGACCCGCATGACCGGTCATGATATTGCTTTCGACCCCATGGTCGATCAGGACGAGGACGATGCCTACATGGCTCCTTCACACTCTCTCGGCGACAGCAGGCATGATCCTGAGATGGTGGTTTCGGGAGATGAGCAGATGGCGGAACGTCAGAAACAGTTGCAGTGCGCGCTGTCAAGGCTGGATGCGCGCAGCAGGGATATTGTTACAAGGAGATGGCTGAGCGAAGAAAAGCCGACACTGCATGATCTCGCTGCCGAACATGGAATCTCGGCAGAACGGGTTCGCCAGATAGAGAAACGTGCAATGGACAAGATGAAGGAAGTCATTGCAGTCGGGCCGTAAGGATCTCCCCGGTGTCAGGCATGCCCCTGGGATGGTGGTTCATGTGCCTGATGGGCCTGTCAGGAATCCATCTCAGGCGACGGTTCAAAACAGGGATTGGGTCATGTCGTCCCGGGAGTCTCGTGAAGTAGTTGCTGGTCCTTCACCGGACAGGGTGTCAGGTTCGGTTCCTGCGATATAAAACTCGTTGTATCCATCCGGGTCATCAGCGTCGGTGAGTTGTGCCGTGTCCTTGCTGATAAAGCGCGAAGTAATCGATTCAGGGATCATCACCTCCTTTGCCGGGTAATCGTCGAGGACATCTTCCATGAAATCAATCCAGATGGGAAGTGCTGCTGTCGCCCCGGATTCACGTCTTCCCAGGTGAGATGGTTGGTCGAATCCCACATAGACGGTTGTATTGACATCCGGATTGAATCCGGAAAACCAGGCGTCACGGAAGTTGTTTGTGGTTCCGGTCTTTCCTGCCAGATCCGGCCGGTCCAGGGATAATGCCTTGCGTCCTGTGCCGCTGAGAATTACCTGCTTCAGCATGCTTTGCATCAAATAGATGTTCTGGGAGGAGACAGCCTGCTCGGGCTCATCCATCACATCTCCAGGAGCCGCTCCGGCGACATTTCCGACAGCGGTATTGTGATCGACCAGGGCCGAATCGAAGGCAGATTCGGTATCTTCACTGACGCTGCAGGGGGCGCAGATGAATTCCGGTATCGGCATGGTCTTTCCGTCGGCGTTGCGGATTGTCTCGATCAGGTACGGCGTGACGGACTTTCCCCCGTTTGCCAGTATGGCATAGCTCTTGGCCAATTGAAGCGGAGTGACCTGCGTGCTGCCCAGCGCCAGGGAGAGATTGCTGGGCAACTGTTCGGGTTGAAAACCGAAACGGACCAGATGCTCGATCGCCTTGTCGATACCTATCGCCCTGAGCAGTCGGACAGATACCAGATTCAGGGATAGACTCAGGGCCTTGCGCAGGCGTGTGGGTCCGAAGAACTTCTTGCTGTAGTTTTGCGGACGCCAGATTCCTTCAAGGTTGTCGGCAACGACGATCGGAGCTGCGCTGACAAGGCTTGCGGGAGTGAAGCCGTGCTCCAGGGCGGCGGAATAGATGAATGGTTTGATGTTGGAACCGATCTGGCGCTGGGCCTGTGTCGCCCGGTTGAACTTGGAAAGGAAGTAATCAAATCCTCCCGTAATTGCAAGAATCGCTCCTGAACTGGAATCCAGGCTGACCAGGGCGCCCGAAACTTCCGGGATTTGTGCAAGCGACCATTTCTCCTGCCCCTCAACCAGTTCAGCGCGCACGTATACAATATCGCCCGGGCTAACCACATCCCGGGCGGCTTGAATTTCAGGTCCGAGTCTGTTCGGTGAAATATACTTGCGGGCCCATGACATGTCCTCCAGTCCAACAGTAACAAGATCCTCCTGTTTGGTAAGTGCAGTGAAGGAGGAATCTTCGACGGCCATAACCGCAGCCGGGATGATCTTCTTGCTGGCAGGGTAAGTGTCCAATGCCG
>JAJDVC010000128.1 GCA_022826305.1 Gammaproteobacteria bacterium
TGGGTTTCCGTGTTGCAATATCGCGCATGCCGCACGCCTCAAAGAAAACCTCCTGGTCGTCGTGATGAACCACGGCGACCATTCCCGAACACCTCTTCTCTGCAACATAGCGCTCCATGAACTGCGTTATGCGATCTAGCCTGGATTGTGTCGTCATGTTCGAATTGCCCGTATTTTCTTGGTTGGTTCAGGTCGCCGTGATTGCTCCGGATTGCTCAAGGCGCTTGATGTCGGTGATATCGATCCCCATGCTGCGGAGCACGGAGCGAGTGTCGCTTCCTGTTGCATGACGCCCTTCGCTGGCTTTTGAAGGGGTTCTTGAAAATCTTGGGGCGGGGGCTGGCTGAAGAATGCCGTCCAGTGAAACATGTGTGTTCCGGGCAGCATTTGCGTTATGGTGAGGCGCCTCATCCATGCTCAGTACCGGAGCAACACAGGCATCCGACCCTTCAAGTATCTGGCACCATTGGGCCCGTGTCCGTGTCTTGAAGATTTCCGACAACCTGCTCGTACAGTCTGGCCAGTTCTCCTGTTTCCCTCGGTCCGGGAATTCTGATTCCCTGATGCCTAGTTTTTCAAGGAGACAACGATAGAACTTTTCCTCGATTGCGCCAACAGAAACGAACTTTCCGTCCGAGCACTCATACACCCTGTAGTAGTGAGCACCGCTATCCAGCATGTTGATGCCACGTTCCTGCGTATTCCAGTTTCCCATCGCAATCATTTCATGAACAGTCAGCAACTGAAGCAGGGTGCCATCTACCATTGCCGCATCGACAATCTGGCCCTTGCCTGATCGAGTCCTCTCAAGCAATGCGGCCAGAATTCCGGACAACAGCAGCATCCCGCCGCCACCCATATCCGCAACCATGTTCAGGGGAACCTGAGGGTTGCCGCCACGTTCACCGATGGCATGCAGAGCGCCGGTTATGGAGATATAGCCGATATCATGTCCCGGTGCACTGGCAAGCGGTCCTTCCTGTCCCCACCCGGTAACTCGGCCATAAACAAGTCCCGGGTTTCTCTTCAGGGATTGTTCGGGTCCGATCCCGATTCTTTCACATGCCCCCGGCCGGAACGGATCAATCAGCACATCCGCCTGTTCGAGCATGGAAAGAAGGATTTCCGGGGATTCGCGGTGTTTCAGATCCATGACCACGGATTCCTTTCCACGCAGGCTGATCGGGTGCCGTCGAGCATCGGATGCGGTATCCGGTTTTTCGATAACGATTACTCTGGCCCCCATGTCTGCGAGCATCATGCCGGCCATCGGCCCCGGGCCGATTCCGGCAAGCTCGATCACAGTAAACGATTTCAGCACACTCATCCCATACCTGATTGTCCGCTCTCCGGCCTGCCTGATCTCCCGGGAACCGGTGAGGCGCCGCAACAAGATGAGTATCCTGAGTCAATCGTCGATCTGACATGACGATAGAAAGTCACCCTCTTGCTGATGCACAAACAGGAACCAGCCACTTTCCCGTTATTGAATGTCCATGCCGGTTGATTCGTCAGCCGGAGCATCTGGAGCAAGTATATCAGTCCGGCAATGGACCCTGTCAGGATTTGCCGAGAACAAAACTGCCTGTTTCCGGATTTCCGAGCGCTTTCCGTTTGCTGTTGCCGGTCGGCTTGCAGGAATGTGGCCGGAATTGTCGACAATCGAACCCCCCCTGTCCTGCAATTCAGGATAAACGAACCTGTTTCACCCACTGCATGTCAGGCAGTTCACGCAAGAGGCGCATTACCTTGCGATTCAGGGGATTGTCCGTGGCAATGATTCCAAGCGCCAGACCGCCAGGCGATTCTCTGCCGAGGCTGAAGTGCGCTATGTTGACTGCGTTTTCTCCGAGTATGGTCCCTACATTTCCGACTACGCCCGGCTTGTCGTAGTTGCAAAACACCAGAATTACCCCGTACAGGAAAAGCTCTACCTCGGAATTGTCTATCTCCACCAATCTTGGTGCGTCATCAGAGAACGTAGTGCCTGCGAACTCGTGTGTTTTCCTTGATGTTTCAACGGTCAGCCTGACCAGGGACCGGTAGTTCCCGCTGTTCTTGCTATGTCGAAATGACACGGCCATTCCTCTTTCAGCCGCCCGGGTTGCCGCATTTACCGGATTGACCTTGCTGCTGGTTGTTGCGTTGATCAGACCTGTCAGCAGGGTATTGTTTATAGCTTCGATCTCCTCAAATTCCGCTCCACAGTACTCCACGGAGACCTTGGAAATGCTGCGGCCTATGAATTTCTGGGCAAACTGCCCCATCATTTCTACCAGTTTCAGCTTCGGAGAAATCCGATTGAACGTATCCCAGTCCCTGACCGACATGTTCACCGCTTCACGAAATATCTGGAATTCGAGTGCATCGGCCACCTGCGCCGCGATCTGGAGACCAACATTGACCTGGTTTTCATGGGTACTGGCAGCCAGATGCGGAGTGGCTATCAGATTGGGACTGTCCAGCAGCGGCGAGTCCAGGGCCGATTCGTGTGGGGACATATCGAGTGCTGCACCGGCCACATGTCCGGAAGCAAGTGCCTGATGCAGGCTGGATTCATCTATCAGCTCACTGCAGGCGCAGTTCACGATTCGTACCCCGGGTTTGCATTGCGATAGTCGCTGCTCGTTAATCAGCAATGCCGTTTCTTCCGTCAGCGGTACATGTAGCGACAAGAAGTCGCATGCCTGAAGCAGATCCTCCAGTCTGGCCATCTGTTTCATTCCCATTTCCCGGGACCGTTCCTCGGGCTGGTATGGATCATGGAAAACCACAGTCATGCCCAGTGCAAGGCAACGTGATGCAACACGGCTTCCAATTCTGCCCAGTCCGATGATGCCAATGGTTTTCCCCGATAGTTCCACTCCCGTGAAGGCCGTGCGTTCCCAGCTTTTCCTGACCGTCAGGGAATGGTGTGCGGCAGGAATCTTGCGGGAGAGCGCAAACAGCATGGCAAGAGTATGCTCTACCGTGGCAATCATATTGCCGGCGGGCGTATTGAGTACGGCTATACCAAGCCGGGTGGCCTCCTGTACATCAATGCTGTCTGTGTCGGTCCCGGCACGGCCTATTACCTTGATCCTGTGTGCTTCCTTCAGCAGCTTGGCAGTTATCCGGGTATCGTTCCTGATGATCCATCCATCCGCATTGCCGACTGCATGAACCAGGTTCGACAGTTCCGAATTGATCAGTACTTCAAGGTCGAACCCCCTGTTCTGCAACAGGTCAAGAGCCGAATCATCGATTTTATCGCTGACAAGAATTTTCATGAATTATCGCTTCTCTTGCTTTTTGATGGAGCATCCGGAATTCCTCAACTCATATCATGAATTTCTTGTCGAATCCTGATCTGATTCAGAAGAAAAGCTTATAGCATAACGTTCGGCGCATATGACAGCGTATGGAATTCAGCAGGAGTATGCCGGTGAAACCGGAGCGACGCTCAAAAGCTTGCGGGATGTCGATTCTTGCTCCTGTCATTCCAGGTTCTGCCTTGCATGGCGGAACAACTCCTGTACCAGGCATCAACTGCTTGTCCAAAGCCTCGGATATTCGAGACCACAGGTTCTATAATGGACCTGTTTCCATCTGCCGGACAATCCATGCAGCAGACAATCAGAGAAATTACCGGGCAGCTTGAGCAGTGTGGCTATATTGCCAATGCCGATCTTGCTGCTGCAGTCGTGCTGATGCGGCGATTGGGGCGGCCACTGCTGATCGAGGGGGAGGCCGGAGTAGGCAAGACCGCGATCGCACAGGCCTTGGCCTGTGCGCTGGATACGAAGCTGATCCGCATGCAATGCTTCGAGGGCATTGATGTTTCTTCGGCGCTATACGAATGGAACTATTCGCGCCAGATGCTGCATATACAGTTTCATGCATCACGGGGTACAGCGCTAACCGAGTCCAGTATCTATGATGAGGCTTTTCTGCTGGAACGTCCTTTGCTCGCGGCAATCCGCCTGTCCCGGTCACCGGTACTGCTGATTGACGAGGTAGACCGGGCCGATGAGGCCTTCGAAGCGTTTCTCCTTGAGGTGCTTTCGGAATTCGCAGTCTCCATCCCGGAACTTGGCAGGATAGAGGCGACAACCATTCCTCTGGTCATACTTACTTCAAATGGAACGCGTGACCTGAGTGATGCATTACGACGCAGATGCCTGTTTCATTATGCTGATTACCCTGGATTCGAGCGTGAGCTTGCAATTGTTTCGGCAAGGCTGCCCGATGTCGATGAACAGTTGCAAAGACAGGCCGTGAGATTCGTACAGGCCGTCAGGGAGTGGGATATTGTCAAGCGGCCGGGAATAGCAGAAACACTTGATTGGATTCGGGCCTTGAACGGTTTTTCCGTTACGGATCTGACAGGTTGTGAAAGCGAACTGGAATCCTCCCTGTCCTGTCTGTTCAAGACTTCCGAGGACCGTTGTCTTGCCGGTCAACTGATACGGCACCAGCGGGTGGAAAACATTCTTTCAACCCATGCATGAACCTGCAGGTTTCAGTATCGGCAAGCTGACAGGATTCATTGATCACCTGCGTCAGCAGGACTTTCCGGTGACTACGGGCGATGTGGTCCAGTGTGCTGAAACCCTGGCAGGTCTCGACGAGCCTGACCTGCTCCTGTCACGCCGGGTCATGCGTGTATTGCTGTGCAGGAGCCAGGAGGCGTGGAGGATCTTCGACCAGGTTTTTCAGGCATACTGGAGCCCTCAGCAGGAAATTGGCGCAGAAAGGCGGGATGTCGTCGAGCAACATGACAGGACTGCACGGGTTGCAGGAATCAGTGGGACGACAGGACAGGAGAGCGAGTTGTACGATTCCATTCAAGGCGCATTCGGCGGTGCCGGGCGGCAGAACGCCCTGGTTCGTGCAGATTATCGTTTTCTAAATGACCGGACTGCCATGAAACGGGTTGAGATGATGGCAGAGCGCCTGGCTGAACGGTTGCGTATCAGAACCAGGAGACGGTACCGGTTGTCCCGCAAGGGGAAAAGGCTGGTGATCGGAAAAAGCCTGTCGGAAAGTATACACACCGCTGGCGTTCCGTTGCGTCCGTGGTACTCAAGTCGTCTTCCAGAGCCACCGAAGCTGCTGGTCCTGCATGATGTATCCCACTCCATGACCTTCAACAATCCCTTGCTGGTACGCTTCACCCGCGGCTTGATCCGTCGGTTCCGCGATAGTCATGCCTTTGTTTTTCACACCCGGTTGTTTCAGGTGACGGAAATATTCAGACAGCGAACGCTGGAGCGGATGAAGGCCGAACTGGAACACAATGACGGCTTATGGCTCGGTGGCACCTGCATCGCGGATTCCTTGTCCGAGTTCCGCAAGCAGTACGGGAAGCGCATTCTCACGACATCCACGCGCGTGGTCATCATCAGCGACGGACTTGATTCAAATGATTCTCAGCGGCTTGCCCGGGAACTGATCATCCTGAGGCGGCAGTCGAGAATGATACTGTGGCTCAATCCCATGCTTGGGCGTGAAGGCTTTGATGCGCAGAAACAGGAGGTGCTTTCCATCCGCAGGCATGTTGATCGGCTTCTGCCTGCCCACAACCTGGAATCACTGCAAAACGGTATTCGGGCGCTGTGCTAGAGGATTTGTGGCGGCTCGAAGGCTGTAACAGGCGGCAATGGTCCGTTGAATTTCTCAATTTCCACCAGGCACGTTTGTGCGATTGGCCCCTGGGAAAGCTGCGAGGAACCCTTGTCCGGGGTCAGCATGTTCGGGTTGCCATGCTTGCACAGGCTGCCGGGCGTTCCTGGTTCAAGTGGGTCGAACCAGGCTCCGGTGCTCATCTGGGCGACGCTGTTCCGGATGCCGTCATCGATGACCAGTCCCGCCAGACAGGCTCCCCGGTTGTTGTGGACGCGGACCACATCACCGTGCTTCAGTCCGCGCCGACGGGCTTCCGAGGGATTGATCGCTATCGGCTCCCGACCGTTGACTTTGGATGCGCGGCTGTAAGGAGCATGGTCAAGCTGGGAATGCAGTCGGGTGGAGGGCTGATTTGAAATCAGGTGCAAGGGAAATTGATCTGCGTTACCGAGCCATTCCAGCGGTTCCATCCAGACAGGATGGCCCGGGCAGTCCGCGTAGCCGAAGCGGTCAATAGTCGGGCAGAATATCTGTATTTTCCCTGACGGGGTTTTCAGCGGGTAATTGTCGGGATCCTTTCGAAAGGCATCAAGCAGTATTGTGGGAGTATCCGGTGGGGGCGGGGCGAACCAGCGCTTTGCTCTGAATGAATCGTAGTCCGGCATTGATATACCGCGTTTGCGGGAATTTTCCCGCGTTTGCATGTATATCCATTTCAGCCATTCCGCTTCATTTCGTTCTTCCGTGAACGCTTCATATGCTCCCATATGCCGTGATATTCCAGACAGTATGTCATAGTCATTGCGTGCCTGTCCGGGCGCTTCCGCAGCCTTTTCCATGAATACGGCAAATGGGTCTCGGGGGGAAAATGCCAGGTCGTTGCGTTCCAGCGTTGTGGTACAGGGCAGAACGATGTCCGCATGCTTGGCCAGGCTGTTCCAGCACCACTCATGCACGATTACCGTATCAGGTTTTTGCCAGGCTCGCAGCAGCCGGTTGATGTCCTGATGATGATGGAACGGATTACCGCCGGCCCAGTACACGACATGTATATCCGGATAGATCCGGGACTCCCCATTGTATGAATACCGCTCGCCGGGATGGAGCAGCATGTCCGAAATTCTTGCAACGGGTATATATGTCTGAACCGGATTGGAACCCTGCGGCAAAGAGGCTCCGGGAATCTTGGTGCCGTGATCCCCTACACTGTTGGTGGCACTGTAGCCGAATCCGACACCGCCGCCTGGCAGGCCAATCTGGCCAAGCATCGCTGCCACGGTCACCCCGGCCCAGAATGCCTGTTCTCCATGATCCTGACGGGTCAGCGACCAGCTCAAGGATATCATGGTACGGCCTCTTGCCATGCTTCTGGCCAGATCAAGAATTTCCCGTTGCGGAAGCTGGCTGATCCGAGATGCCCAGGTGGCGTTTTTGACAACACCGTCCGTACGCCCGGTCAGGTAGGCGGCAAATCGCTCAAAACCGCATGTGTATCGATTCAGAAACTCCTGATCATGCAGATTCTCCGAATACAGGGTATGCGCGATTGCTATCAGGACGGCCGTGTCCGTGTTGGGCCGGGGGGCGATCCATTGTGCATTGGCGAAATCCGCAACATCAGACCGGATGGGACTGACATTGACTATCTGCAGTCCCGCCTCGACCGCCATGCGCAGATTTTCCTGCTGCGTATGGCGCCCGACACCTCCTGAATTGATCTGACCGTTTTTCAATGGCATGCCCCCGAAGGCCACAAGCAAGTCTGTATTCCGGGCTATCGAAGGCCAGCTGGTGGTGAAAGCCAAAAAGGCATACAGGTTGCCCATCACGTGCGGCAGGATAACTTCTCCAGCGGCGAAGCTATAGGTGTCGCGAGACCGGGTGTACCCGCCGATGCAGTTCATGAAGCGGTGAATCTGACTCTGGGCATGGTGAAAGCGGCCAGCGCTGGCCCAGCCATAGGAACCGGCATAAATGGCCTGATTGCCGAACTTTTTTCTTGTACGGTCAAGCTCCCCGGCTACGAGTTTTTCCGCAGTTTCCCAGGAAACGGAAACAAATGGATCTGTCCCGCGTCTATGGGTGCAGCTGCCGGGACCGGATTCCAGCCAGCTTCGGCGGATGGCCGGTGCCAGAATGCGGGTAGGGCCTTCCAGGACCTCCGTGATTCCGGCTCCTATGGGAGAAACATCATCATCCTGCTCAAAGCCGTGAAGTGCAGAAACCTTGCCGTTGCAACTCTCGACCCGATAGGTGCCCCAGTGAGCACTGGTAAGGGGCAGGGAGGTATGTTTTTTCATCTTTCAGGCGTCTGGTTTGAGCGTGTTGACACCAGCATGACACTCCTCAGGGCGGGTTCTGCCCGGCAGGATCAAGGTGGATGCTGCTTCGGTCATGTGTCTTGATGTGTATCGAAGGGGACTGGTCAGGCAGGCAAGGTCATATCCTGGCATCCTTGATATAGTCCAGGTCTTTCTTGCTGAACGTCAGGTACTCGACACAGCCTCGTTCCACGTCATATTCCCTTCGTTCCCCCTGGGCCAGAAATGATCTGCCGTAGAAATGCAGATGCAGAAGGGGTTCATTGCCTGATCCCGATATTGAATGGATACCGCCTTCCAGGATGGATACCCCTGTACCGGGCTGTACGGTGATCTCATCGATCAGGTTGATCTTTCCAGATCCTGTTTCCCGGTACAATCCATGGCGTTCCTTTCCCTCTACAGCGGCTATGACAGCCCAGGAACAGCCGTGGTCGTGCGGGCGGTAATACTGGCCGGGAAGAGCCGAATTCAGATAAAGGGCGAACTCCATGTTCTCGTCTTCATGAATCAACAGGAATTCTTCGCGTGTCTGTTTATCCGGCACGGGGAAATCAGTGCGGGAGAACAGTTTGCTACGTGATGCAAGTTCCAGCAATTCCTCCTTGACACGTGTTATCGACTGGACCGTTACGCCGTTTCTGACATGTTCGCGGGAGCGATTGACCAGGGCATCAATTGCGTGATTCCTCTGTTCTCGTATAGACAAACTGCAAATCTCCGATATTCTTGTATACAGGGAAAACCAATATCCCAGTTTAAGGGAACTACATACCCGACTTCCACTCCGAAGTGCAACACCCGTCCCCATCCGGAAACGGGATGTAGCCCGGATGGAGGGATGGGGACCGGAGGATTCCGTTTGCCCGGTACCGTTTCAAGACGAAGATGGCGACAATCCCGATGATTTCGACTGGATGATGACGGAGGAATGCTCTCTCAGGCAGACGGAGAAATTCGATCTGGCACAGTCCGGGCGAGCGAAACCATTCCCGTCAGAAGCGGGTATCGCACGGTGGGGGAGTGAACGACTTCAGGGTAGGGGCGGCGCACCCGCGAAGGACTCGGAAGGGGGGCGACGATCCAGCATCTTGCGTGACCGGCGGTCTGGACCTGTTCTGCGATCCCCTAACGCAGATCCGCCTCCATCGGAATATGATGACGGACCGGAAGATCTGGCATGATATGTAAGCGTGGTGGAATCGGTAGATTGAGGAGGAGATTCCCTGCGTGTGCCTGGACGGGATCGTGCTGAAGTGCAACCGGGCCAGAGAGGTGAAGAACGTATCGGTGCTGGTGGGCATCGGGGTAGGTAGCGACGGCAACCCGGCTCTCATGCCCTGTGCAGCCAGGCTGAGGCACATTGCCGGAACGCAGTGGGGAACGCGGAAATATCTCCCGCTGGATGAAATCTGTCGGCATGAAGGAGAACAACTGATCGTGTGACCACCCCTGACAAATGTGCGAAAAATATTGACACTGTCGCCGTTGGGTCCTGCTACAAGCCAGCGCCATCCGAGCATTGATGTCTCTGGATTTCTTTGCAAGTGATAGTAGAGGGCGGATACGTTCTGTGCTGGCAGTTTCTCTGTCAGGTGTCTGTGGTCCGGGCGGGAACGAGCATGGATGAGACAAGTCGTTTTCCAGCGGAAGTCAGAGGCTGCCCCGTGAACACGTTCCTGACATCTTCCATCTCCCTGCCAATACTTTCAATTCGTGTTTGAGCGAATTCCAGGAATTCCGGTTTGTCCATGGAGACGCTCTCCCAGAACCGCCGGAGATTGCCGAACACGTACACAGCATGGATAAGCCCCCGGATAGGGCGCCTTTCGCTTTTCCAGGGCGAAAAAGCCGTCTCCTCCGGTACGATAGGGTCGATCAGCGGCACGATTCTTTCCACCAACGACAGTTGTAGGTGCAACGCTTCATGTACTATGTTCTCGGTCAGGCGTTCCACCGGATTCGGTTCCGTTCGACCTGGGCATGATATGAAAATGGAAAATGGCAGGGACGGTTCACTGAAACTGACGTCAAACCCCTCATGATCCGAAACCAGTACATGCAGCGACCGGCACATGCCGGTAATGGTGCCGTGGATCGATTCGACCGTTCGGGCCAGTTCCAGTGATTGAATCAGCATCTCCTCGAAAACGAGATTGTGGAGGTCGTGCTCGGTTGCAAAGTGAAAACCCGTACCCGCCCACTTTCCTGCAAGGTGCTCCGGAAGCAGTTCGACACTTATGCCCGGGTCGCCCGATGCTTCGGGAAATCCAATGACACAGAAGAGGGTGGATTCGGAGCCTTCCACATGTCTGGAAGTGGAGTAGATATCCCATGGAAGTGCAACTTCGGGCAGTTTCCATCTCAGCCTCGCCGGGGCCGACTGATGCCAGTCACATGCCTTTCCAAGGAGTTCAGTCACTACCATTGGAAGGCGGATAAAAGGAATATACGATCGTATAACGCTCACCCGAATGAACCGTACTGACAGCATGATAGGAACGGGGGGAGATGGAAAAGGCTAGTATCAAACCGTTTTTCGGCATTACTATCTTGTTTACGGACTCCGGATCGGTTCCGGAGAACAGCATCAGATATCCTCCATGTCTGTGGTCCCAGTGACGATTTATCTGTAGTAGAAGACGATGGCTTTCTCCTCCGGGAACAAAGTCGTTGTGAATCCGGATGGTCTGTCCGGCTACAAGCTTGTGCGCTGTCACATCGACAAGCCCGGACATCGGTTGTTCGAACTGGATGCTCATCAGATGTCGGAGCGACTCCAGGGTTCCTTGACAGGCCAGTTCCTCTACAGCAGGAGGTAGCGGCGTGTGGAGAAGACTGAATTCGTACTGCTCGTAGAATTCCGCGTTTGTCAGTTGCCAAGGTGCACCATGCTCCAGCCAATCGAGCCACACGGCATGATTCCGGTCTATTTTTCCGTTTCCGATGAAATGCTTGTAGGGCGACTCTTCGAATCGGTCGATTTCAAGTGCGGGGAACATCGGTATGAAAGTGAGGTCAGCTGGAAGGGTGGTCTATTCCGAATTCTCGTACCCGTTCGAGAGCATGTCGAATCAGACGATAGTGGTCGTGGCAATATACTGACGGATTGTCGTAGCCCCGCTCCTTGCTCCAGCGGTACAGGGGCATCCCGCCACCACATATTGGAAGCAGGGAGCATTCTTTGCATCTGGAGGAGATCGGAAGTTGCATGCCGGCGTAGTCGAGATATTCTTCGGAAGAGAGTATCTCGTGTATGGATGTGTCGGTTATATTGCGGGTCCGGCGAAATTGATCAGCGCCCTCATACGATGTCCTGAGCGTATCGTTCTTGCGGATTTCACCGTTTGTTTCGATTGTCAGGATGCCATACTGATCATCGCCCATGCCTTCTTTCCGACCTTTCCCGCCAAGGCAAAGCTTCAGCAAATCGTCGAAAAAGCGAATGCGGACCGGAAAAGGGTCGTCGAAGTATATGTCGAACAACTCAATGAGCCAGTCTCCGTATTCCGTGCTATCGAAGCGTGACTTGCCTGCCGGGAGATGGTCATGATTGCCATCCTGCATCAGGAAGTCCATGCTCGGTGTCTTGATCCCTTTGAGAAAGTTGTATACCAGTCCGGGTTCTACCGAGGGTTGAATGACCGATAGAGTACCGGCGAAAAGGAATGCGCTTTCTGGATGTGAGGATAGAAGGCGAATCCCGCGCAACGTCGACAGGAACGTACTCTCTCCTCGGTGGCTTATCCTTGCGATATCGTTCGCTTCCGGAGGACCATCGATACTGACCGATACACTGGTTTTTGTTTCGTGAAAGAGGTCCAGCCACCTTTCGGATAGTAACGAGCCATTCGTCTGGATACTGATCGGATGGGATTTCGGCGACAGGTTGACCCGCAACCCGCGAAGCAGTCGGGCAAGTTCATCGAAGCCGAGCAACAATGGCTCCCCGCCATGCAGTACGATCGCGAACCCTCTTTGCTGATGATTCGCCTGCTCGTTGAGTCGCTCCTGAACGGTCGTTAGGAGATCGCGACGCATCCGTTTGGGCTGATTACGCCAGGACTGGTCAGGCCCCTGATATACGTAGCAGTAGGTACAGTCGAAATTACATCTGCTTGCCGTCTTGAGTAGAACCGTATCCAGACATCCAACGGATTCCATCGTGAACTGGCAGTCCGGAACGACTACTTGCTACCCCGGTCATCTTCCCCGGTTATGTCGATTGTGTACGCGATCATAACTACTGACGCCCGGTTGCTCGAACCGCACTTCTTCAAGCAATCTGGAAAGAACGGGGTGATCAGATGCTGAACCGGACCTAAGCATGTCTGAATCCTGTTGGACCATTGTGGATGGCGGTTGTGAAGCAGGTTCTTTGATGCGATCACTCATGATTCTTTCCTACGGGTTCATCTTTCAGGAACACTTGGACTTGGCAGATTACGAACAGAAGCACCGTTCCAGTCGTGTCGATCATACCATGATCTGCGATAATCAAACAACACGCTTTCCAACTCATTGAATATGTTTTACTTTTTTTTATTTTAACGTGTAGTACATTGATAATAAAGGAGTATATGATGCATTATCGAAATTATCACGGATTTTGCCGCATAACCGTTCGGGTGCAAGGTTCACTTGTCGGGACCAGTGCCATTTGTGAACGAGCGCAGAATACGGATTTCCTGACTCCGGGGCGCAGATCAATCCAGAAAATCTCTCGCCATAGCACTGAATTCCTCACAAGGTCGCTTGGATTCTCCGAGAAGCTTCTCGGCTTCGGATTGATGGTCAGTGTCCGCTAACACTATATACTTCAGGCATTCCAGAATCCGCAGTCTTTTCAGTCGAGCTTCCACCAGGTGTGGTCTGTTTAGTCCTATCCCGTCGATTGTTTTCTTGCCGCGTTCAGTAAGTGAATGTATCACCTCTTTATGGAACCGAAGATGCTCTTCCGGTCTCTCTTGGCTGGGATCAACAAACAGAGGTGATTCCGCGTTTAAATCATCATGATGATTACGTGCGCGTTTGGCCGGTTCTTCCAGTGGAAACAATGTTCCTTTGCTCACATTGCATCTGTCGCAACAAAAGAGAAGATTGCTCCAGTCATATGCCAGCCAGTAATACCCGGGTAACTGGTCATCTTCATTCAACCCCTGCTTCACAGCCCCTTTTGGCCTGAAATGGTCAATTGCTCCAAACGTGTTATGTGTTGATTTTGACTCGCAATAACAGCATTTTCCGTGTTGTGATTTGAGCAAAGCATCCTTTACCGACTTGTGGCTGTGGATGTTTTTACAAAATGCAAATTTTTGATCACCGGAGTCATAACTCCTCGAATCATTGTCATAACTGCGGCACATGGCCTGTTTGCTCTGTTCGCCTTTGTTTAACAGGATGCTGGGAGGCTTGCCAGGTCTGTATATCCGGATCATGTGATGAAGCTGGCTCTCAGTCTTCAAGCTTTTCTTTAGCGAACTGGCGAATCAGATCCATGGCTTTCTGAACTTCCGGATCCTCGGCAGTTGGCAACTCCTCGAGTTTTTGCTCTATTCCAACAAGCTCCTTCTCTTCATCCGGGCTACGCTCGGAGCTTTCCAGCAAAACTCTCCGTCTCTCCCGCAGCTGTTCGACAGATTTGCTTCGAACCGGAACATCGAAGAGATCGCTGGTCAGAATTTGATCGGTACGCCACGACCAGACAGATTCCTCGTGTCTACGGATAACCACTTCCTTGCCTTCCTTCCGCAGGACAATCAGGTTGGGGGCTTCGCTGGCCTGGACGATCAGTGGGCTATGTGCGGTTGCGACGAATTGAACTGCCGGAAAACAGAATGACAGATCGGTCATCAACCGAAGCTGCCATCGGGGATGGAGATGGTGATCGATATTGTCTATCAGAACTATCCCCGGCGCACTCAACGGATCCTCATGCTCCGGATATCGTTCGTAAAGCCTGATCGCCAAGTCAAGAACCCAGGTAAGTGTGGTCTGATAGCCCAGACTCAGACTGGATAGGGGTACGACTCCATAGGGAGTTTGAAAACGTACTCCACTCTGCTCCTCCTGATCGCCGATAGTGTCCGGCCCGAGGATTTTCACATCGTCTGGACCGTTGATATCCGGCAGAATCCGGACGATTATTTCCTTGATCTTTTCCAGACGTCTTGTATGGCTTTCCTGCCTGTTCTCTTGTCTTTCGGAACTACGGCTCTTCAGTGCACGATAGTCAAGATCCAGAAGAATATTCTCTGCATCATAAAGCGCTCCATCGTTATGGAACAACGTTGTCAGAGGATCGGGCGACTTGTCCTTGTCCCATCTTAGGGTGCCTGGACTACGAGTCGCGCCATAACCGAAAATGGGCAGGTCCGGCGGAAGAGTTACATTCTCACCTGCACTCGAACGGTTTTCCTGTTTTTCACTCATCTCTCCGCCCTCTGTGGAAAAAGCGAATGTGGTCGTCGCGCAAGCTGAAGAATGATGACTATCCGGACAATCGAGTTGACCTAGGCCGAACTCCGCCTTCAAACTGACGGGAAGACAGCTTCCATCCCGTATCAGCGAATTCAGCACATTGTTCTCCTCACCGTCCAGGGCAGGCTCCAGGCTGCAGGAATCGGGTTGTCCAGCATATTCACCACTCGGGTCCGGAACCGGCCTCATCCAGGCTAGGCACTGCAGAAGGGTTGTCTTGCCAACCCCGTTTTCCCCCAGAACCAGATTCCATCGAGCGGGACTGCCGCAGTCATTCGTAAGATCAAGCCGCTGTCTCTGCCCGAAGCAGCGCACGTTCTCCAACTCCAGAGAAGTGATGTAGATCGGCATTGATATGCCATTTTCGTTATGAAAGTTGTTCATGATATCGATTCACTTCGATGCGGTCTTCGATGAACTGTTTTTCGGCCACAAACGAACGATTCCCACATCGACTTTCAGGAATTTCCTGATTTGAGCAAGGCATTCGTATTGTGGGCAAGAGACGGTTCTATTCCGAATTCTCACCAAAAGGAACATGGTATCGCCATTGGGCTTGTATAGAAAGAGGTTCGGTTCTCCTTTCTTGATGCACTTCCGTGCTTTCCGTATTTCTTTCAGACCTTGGCCCCTGAAACGTTTCTCTATTTTCTTCCTTCCCGCTACATGCTTGCAAATATTCGGTTCCCACTCGCCTATCGCAAACCATACGTACCCGTTCCATCCTTTCTTTCTGTAATGATACAGAGTGAAGTAGTCTTTGAAAAAACATGCCATCCTGTTCTGCTTGAAGACCTCTTCAGGTATGCAATCCTCTTCTTCAAGTAAACAATGTCCACCTCCCTTTGGCTTTTGATTTCCAGGATTCGTAGACATCTTCTGCATAACAGAGGTTTATTTCAGGAATGGAGATTTTTTCTTTGGTGTTCATGACCCAAAAGAGTTATGGCCGATTTGAGATTCACAAGCCTACGTTGTTCCGTTTGCGGGTTCAAGAAATTTCCGATGAACGGGATTGCCAGAAAACCCTGAATACCTCACACCCTGACGCGGGAGGTCTCCATTCTTCATCTTCAGGAAGCAATCCTCTTGGGTAGTCGTTCGGACAATCCGCTATAGGCCGATCTTCCACTGGTTTCCATGCCCCATCTGCCTGACTCTCCGTCCGACTTCGCTATCGAGCAGCACCTCGGCTTCCCTTTCCTTTCTCAGCGCACGTACCAGTGATTCGCGATCATGCACGACAATCCTTTCTTCGCCATGAAAATATTCCTTCTTGGTCGATATCGCCTGTTTTCGCTATATTCCAGACGGAGTGGGGCCAGCACAGCCCTTGTGCATCAACGCATATTTGATCGAGGTTCCAACGTACTGCTCCGATTTTATCCCCTTCCTGATAGTCCAGAGACTCCACATTGCCCGGACGGAAGACGACCACAAAAGCAACCAGCACAACAGTGCATGCCAGCTCCAGTGCCAACTTGCTCGTCCAAACGATATCCACCCAGGGAAACATCGGTATCATGAGCCCGGAGTCCATGCCAGCCGCGAACATCAGAAGGGCAGGCCGATCAAGAAGCAGGTTTTTCAGATTCAAGCCGGCACCATGATGGAACATGCTCAGCAACGATTCGGGTTTCGGCATGATACTGCACATTGTATTCATCTGCCTTGTTCCATGTCGACGTTTGGATATAATCCCCTTTCCTTCCAGTGCCGGGAGAGCAAATGATTCCTTGTCCGTGTTTCGGGAGACTGTGGTTGACTTGTGATTGGCGTTTGTTGGGGTAGGCGTATGGGCATGCTGGTTGATGGAAAGTGGCACGATGTCTGGTACGACACCGGGGCGTCGAATGGCCGTTTCGTGCGCAGCGAATCGCAATTCCGCAACTGGATCACACCCGACGGTAACCCAGGTCCTTCAGGCGAGGGCGGATTTCGTGCCGAACCGGGCCGCTACCACCTGTACGTATCCCTCGCCTGCCCCTGGGCGCACCGGACGCTGATCTTCAGGAAGCTCAAGGGGCTGGAGGCGATGATCTCGCTGTCGATGGTCAACTCCTTCATGGGGGCTGAGGGCTGGACCTTCGAGCCGGGACCGGGCGTGATCGCGGACTCGGTCAACGGCGCTATGCGTGTCTACGAGATCTATCTTGCGGCAGACCTGAAATACAGCGGCCGCGTGACCGTGCCGATCCTGTGGGACAGACAGCGCGGGACGATCGTGTCGAATGAGTCGAAGGAAATCATCCGCATGTTCAACAGTGCGTTCGATGAAGTCGGCGCATCCGGTCCCGATTACTATCCCGAGCCGTTGCGGGCCGGGATAGACGAACTCAATGAGCGCATCTACCGTACCGTCAACAACGGCGTCTACAGGTCAGGCTTCGCGACGACGCAGGAAGCCTACGGGGACGCCGTCACGGAACTGTTCGGGACGCTCGACTTTCTCGAGGAGCACTTGGCGACGCGGCGGTATCTGCTCGGTTCCACGATCACCGAGGCCGACTGGCGGCTGTTCACGACCCTGGTGCGCTTCGATCCGGTGTATGTCGGGCATTTCAAGTGCAACGTGCGTCGGCTCGTCGATTACCCGAATCTCTGGGGCTACACCCGCGACCTGTACCAGCATCCCGGCATCGCCGGGACCGTGGACATCCCCTACATCAAGGCGCATTACTACGGTAGCCACGGGACCATAAATCCGCACCGGATCGTGCCCGTGGGTCCCGAAATCGATTACATGATCCCCCATGACCGCTCACGGCTCCCGGGCTGAGTCGGGTGTTGACCGGGACAGGCCTTCCGATCATTCCTGACCGTGCATTCACCCCCGGATGCCGGATTCCGGTGTCTGGCCCTTCAGGCGGACACTCAGGATGTCCACCCCATGGTACTGCGGGCGGCGAATCGAATCCGCGAAGATCGCGCCACTCTGAAAGCCGGTTCCCGCCATGAAACTGACGCCGACGATCAGGCCCTTGCGGTAGTTGATCTGGTCCTGGATGATTATCTGTCTGCCGACCATGAACAGCATGGCCATCATCACGATGAGATAGGTCGCAAAGATCCGGACCGGGGATTCCCAGCACCAGGGCTAGCGCCTTGGGGAAAAATGCCAGTGCAAGGAATAGTGCGCCGACCGCGATACCGACATTCCGGGACGCGACCCCGGTGAGCCGGGCAATGGATGCGCCGGTTGAATAGGATGTGTTCGGCATGGTTCCCGCAAGCCCGAAGAGCAGATTGGACAGCACATCGGTGGCGACCGCTCCCTGCACCGCACGGAAATCCACGGCCCGGGTCCTGTGTCAGGACACGCCCTGGAAGGTGACGGCGCTGCTTATCGTCCTCACCGAGCCGATCATCGCCGCCAGCAGGAAC
>JAJDVC010000072.1 GCA_022826305.1 Gammaproteobacteria bacterium
ATGGATTCGACGCAGGCTGCGCTGTATCCTGTGGCGGCAATGGAAGCGGACCCACACGCGTGCACGTAACCTGATGAAGGCCGGGCTGACGGAATGTCGGGCCTGGGTATCGGCCACCAACGGGCGGGGCCCGTGGTGGAACTGCGGTGCCTCGCACATGAATGCGGCATTCCCGAAAGCCTTCTTTGATCAACACGGGCTGGTATCACTGTCTGACACAGTGCTTCGGCTGCAGCGCTTGTCATGAACCGCCGTATACGGAACCGTACGTACGGTGGTGTGGGAGGACGGCGGAAGCATTTCCGCCTCCTACCCGATCCCGTGCGCAGCGTGCCTTCCCCGCTTCCGTGATTTGCGTTCCCGGCCGCGATCTGGCTGCGGCGGGTAAAACAGTGGCCGCGCACCGGATCCGCGGTCATTGCCCAGGAAGCTCCTCCGGGGTTCCCACGCCCGGTTCCGTCCGGAGTCTGCTAGACTGGTACATTCCGGATGCTTTCAGATCCGATCCCTATAATCCGATAAATTGAGATAAGGTAGATGGTCAAGCATTTTCTTGCTTGCACATTTTTCTGCATCATTTCCAGCCATGTGAGCGCATCGCTGCCTGATTTTCAATGGCGAGAGATAGACGTTGGTACAAGGAAAGCCTCAATGGATGAATCCGAAAAAATCGCGCAACACAGACCCCCAGGCACCCTGAAACCATGTGGTTCATCTCATGGAGTCGGGTACTGCAAACAGAATGGTTCTGGAGTGATCTTGCGAGCTTTGCCGAAGCCCGACACACGGCCAATCGTGTCGGAACCCCTGAACGACCTGGAGCCACCAACATCCAGCGGTATTGATTTTTCCAGGACAGAAAGGAATACAGGTGTCCGGCAAATCGTGGAATCGGTCAGATCAACCAGGTCAGCCAGCCCACCTTCAAACATGCCCGACAAGGTTACTATCGGCACCCCCCTGATTGTAGCCGCAGTGTTTGTCGCTGGGATGATCTTCATGGCTTTTATATTTCTGCCCAAATCCGGAAGGGGTGAAGGGAACGAGGAATTTCATGAAGACTCCAGCGATCGTGTGTGGGAGGAATATCATCCTGCCGGGAATCATGGGGAGGCATTGAAACAGGAGTCTGGAGACGACTGGAACAGCGAACAAAAGAAAAGAAATTGGTGGCCGCTTGTGGTAGCTTTCTGTCTTGGCGCCTCCATGAACGGTTGTTCTCCACATTCAGACGTTCATGAGCATGATGAGGAACAAGACTGGCGTGTGGTGAAGATGAGCCACGAAATACTGTGCACAGAAGTGACTTAAGCAAGACAATCCCTGGAAATGACAGGTCATGAGGGAGATGGATATGAATCCGTCGCACGAAAACTGCTCCACCTTGTGGATTGGCTACACAAGGAATTTCCTGATGTTGTGGGTCAGGAAACGGCAGAGGGGCTTCTAGCGGAGTGCGGATTGTAATCAGGCGCTGCTCAGGCATGTGTATAACCCCAAAAACCCCAAAATTGATGCAGTCGACAGTCGTTCCCTGTTTCCGGTCAGTCCATCATGTACGCTGAATTTCCGGCCTGGTTGCTGACGCTTGACTATATCCTGGGCATGGTCATGTGGACCCTGATCGGGCGTTTCGCCATGGGCATTTTCCTGCCTGAGGACAGTTCCTTCTTCTTCATGCGTGTATTCGTCAAGTACACCAATCCCCTGATCAGGATATTCCGGCCCATCACTCCCGGTTTCCTCCTGCAGGCCCTGGTGCCCCTGTACGTGGCCTGGTTCTTCTACATGATCCGTTTCTACCTGATGCCCTGGCTGATGGGTTATTCGGTGATGGGCATGCTGTCATTCCCGCTTGAAAGCGAATTCGCACACGGAGTTTCGAGCCTGGTCGGCAAGCTGTTGTAGGTGCGGAACGGCCGGTCTCCCGCTGTCCGCTGTGCCTGCCGTACCCAGGGAGCCATACCGTGGAAAGTTGATCAATGACAGGACTGGCTTCGCTTTTTCTGGGCTCCCTGCTCGCTTCCACGCTGCTGCCCGGCGGCGTGGAGATACTGCTCTACTACCTGCTGCATGGAGGCGGACAGCCCTGGCCGGCCCTGCTGGCGGTTGCGACAATTGGCAATTCACTGGGGGGCGGAATCACTTACCTGATGGGGAGAATGCTGTACGGGGGGATTGCCATGACGCGATGGCACGGTCGGATCGAGCGGGCGTTTCGTCTTGACGAGCACTCCATGAACCGGGTGAAGCGATGGGGTGTGCCGGCCCTGTTCTTCAGCTGGTTGCCGGTAGTGGGTGATCCGCTGTGTCTTGCCGGGGGGTATCTGAGACTCCCCGTCTGGCGCAGCATGCTGATGATCTGCGCCGGCAAGTTCGCGCGCTACTGCGTATTGCTGTGGCTGTATTCCCAGCCATGGGCAGCCGTGCCGGCCTGACAGGATCAGGTCAGCGAACCCCCGCAACTGCTGCCCGCTCCGGCAGTGCAGCCGAAGCAGTGATTGGCCACCGCGACAGGCGCCCCGTCGAGTTGATCGGGCTGAAGTGCCCACAATTTCCTCCTTCCCTTCAGGCCCAGCGGCATATCCAGCATCTGGTTGAAATCGCAGTCGTAGACATGTCCCTGCCAGTCAACGCTGATCAGGTGACGGCACATGAGTGCAGGAACCGTTGACGGGTTGAAGTTGTCGACCAGAAGCTGCTCGTAGGACAGGAGCTGTCCGGTCCTCTCCAGATAATGCCTGAACCGCTTGACCGGCAGGTTGGCAAGGGTCAGGAGATTGTTGAACACAATGCCGAAATCCTCTTTCAGGTGCTTGCGGTAATCCATCTCAAGGGAGTGCTGGGGCGGCGGCAGGAACGGTCCGGTGGGGTTGTAGACCAGGTCGATGACCTGTCCGGGTTGCTGACCGTATCCTGCATCGTTGAGGGCCTTCAGGCCGTCGATGCTTTTTCCGAAGACTCCTTTCCCGCGTTGCCTGTCCACATTCTCGCGACTGTAGCAGGGCAGGGAACATACCAGCCTGATCTTCCGTTGCGCGTACCACTCGGCAAGATCCTCCTGGCCCGGTTCAAACAGGACGGTAATGTTGCAACGCGACGTTATCGCAGTTCCCTGTTCGAGGAAACGGTCGCAGAAGTACCGGAAATCGGGATTCAGTTCCGGCGCACCGCCGGTCAGGTCCACGGACCGGATGGTACTGGCCGAAGCCCATGACAGTATGCGATCCATGGTTTCCCGGGTCATGATCTCGGATCTCTTGGGTCCCGCCTCGACATGGCAGTGTTCGCAGGCCTGGTTGCAGAGATATCCGAGATTGATCTGCAACTCGGAAAGCGCCGCCCGGCGCAGGGAAGGGCAATGGTGGTCCTTCAGGGTCTTGTTGAAATCATGTTTTGTAGGGCTGTCCATAACGGATGCTGCCGGATGTCTGCTGAATCAATTGTAGTGTCTTTCGGGATATTAGTATACGCCGGGTTCGACAGGTTTCCCGGTGTTCCGGCTTACCCGTGCTGAAATGCCGTGTCGCACAGGTCGTTGAGCATGCAGTCGGCGCACTTGGGCTTTCTGGCGGTACAGGTATACCGGCCATGCAGGATCAGCCAGTGGTGGGCGTCTTTCTTGTAACGATCCGGCGTGTTTTCGAGCAATGTCTTCTCCACCTCCAGGACATTCTTCCCCGGAGCCAGGCCAGTGCGGTTGGACACGCGGAAAATGTGCGTGTCGACGGCTATGGCAGGTTGCCCGAAAGCCGTATTGAGGATGACATTCGCGGTTTTCCGCCCGACCCCGGGCAGGGCCTCGAGGGCTTCCCGGGTCTGCGGAACCTGTCCGTCATGCTCATCCACGAGTATTCGGCACGTATGCAGGATGTTCTTGGTTTTCGTATTGTACAGTCCGATGGTCTTGATGTAGCCGCTCAGACGATCCAGTCCCAGCTCGAGCATGCCTTGCGGTGTATTGGCGATCGCATAGAGCGGCCCTGTAGCGCGGTTGACCGAGACATCGGTGGCCTGGGCGGACAGGATGACCGAGATCAGCAGTTCGAATTCCGAACGATAGTTCAGTTCGGTTGTCGGGGCAGGGGTCTTTTGCCTGAGTCGCCTGAATGCCGTGCTGATTTGCCGCGGTGTCATGTCGGACTGTCCCGGTTCTGCCGTTTCCGCTCTACTGCCGCGTGAATCTCCTCTTGCAGTCTGGCCCTGTCGAGCAGCAGCCTGCGTTGCTGCCGATGCCTCTCCCGTTCAGCCGTTCTGGACAGCTTGTGGCCGATATCCAGCCTGGCCCTGTTGACCTGTTCCTGAGTAAGGCCGGGCCAGCGGCTTTTCGGTGCCTGCGATCCGGGGGCGGGAACGGGTTCGATGCAGTCCGTCGGGCAGACGGGAATGCACAGCTTGCAGCCTGTGCATTGTCCGGCGATTACGGTGTGCATGACTTTTGCGGCGCCAGCGATGCATTCTACCGGGCAGGCCTTGATGCACAATCGGCAGCCGATGCAGTCACGTTCCCTTATTCGGACCAGTTGCCTGGGCTCGTGAGCGCCGTTTTCCGGATTCAGGGGCTTGGGGTTGCGTTCAAGCAGGCGCGCCAGGGCCTGTATGGTCACCGTTCCGCCTGGTGGGCACTGGTTGATGTCGGCATCTCCTCGTGCGATCGCTTCGGCATATTCACGGCAACGGGGATAGCCACACAGGGTGCACTGGGTCTGGGGCAGGCAGTGATCAATCTGCCGGCCCAGATTGGATGTGGCGCATGTGCTGGACAGCATGATTGTTCGATCCTTTTCGCCCCGATGCCATGTCTGGCATATGCGGAACCTGAAAGCCGCTTATTGTACAGGTACCAGATGTCGTGTGCAGGTCCTGTCGTGCGTCCTTGACCACGGGTCGGTCCCCGTGCGCGTTAATGTGATGATAGAATCAGTTCGTTCGCCATATCCAGGCTTCCTCGTTGAAGCGCCATCACACAGATGTCAGCCGTACACGCACAAGACTACAAGGCAAAATTCGACCGCATGGTCAGCCGGACCCGTTATGACCTGCTCCCCGCGCCGGAACAGCGGTTCCTGCGGGAGAGGGCCCATGAAATGCGCTTTACGATGCAGGAGCTCCGGCAGGTATGCGATATTGCCCTGGACCGCTTGCGCTGGAAGGAATCGGCCCTGTCGAGCGACTGGCCCGACAGCGCGCGTTCGAAAGACCCGCGTCAGGCGAAAAAACGCCTGATGGGAATATTGACGGCAAGGCACGAGGCCCTGAAAACGGCCGAGAAGTCCTATGAACACTTTGATGATTCGGACCGCCCCCTGACCCGCAGGCCGGATCTTGCGACCCGCAGGTCCAGATCCCTGGGCCTCGGGCGTTGCCCGGTCGCTTCGGAGCGCACCCGATGCTGCAACCTGATGACGCTGGATGCCGTGCAGAAGTGCGGTTTCGACTGCAGCTATTGCAGTATCCAGTCGTTCTATCACGGCAACGAGGTGGTCTTCGACAGCGGATTCGCCGACAAGCTCGAACGCCTGGAACTTGATCCCGGTCAGACCTATCACATCGGTACCGGGCAGTCTTCGGATTCCCTGATGTGGGGCAATCATGAGGGAGTCCTGGAATCGCTGTGCGGGTTTGCACAACGAAACGCCAACGTGATTCTGGAGCTGAAAACCAAGTCGCGCAATATCGGCTGGCTGCTCAGGAATCCTGTTCCGCGGAATGTCCTTTGCACCTGGTCGCTCAATCCCCAGGATATCATCGACAACGAGGAGCACCTTTCGGCAAGCCTGGAACAGCGGCTCAATGCTGCACAGACCCTGGCGGAAAAGGGGTGCGTGGTCGGATTCCACTTTCACCCGATGATCTGGCATGCGGGATGGGAAGCGGCCTATCGGAATATCGCGGATCAGTTGCTGCACCGGTTTGATCCGCGGCAGGTCGCCATGGTTTCCCTCGGCACGCTGACCTTTACGCGTTCGGTGATGAACACCATACGCGATCGGGACCTGACCACCAAGATACTGCAGATGCCGCTTGAGTCCTGTGCCGGAAAACTGTCTTATCCGGTCGATGTCAAGATACGGATGTTCCGGCTGCTCTACAAGGCGCTGGGGCCATGGCATGAATCCGTGTTCTTTTACCTGTGCATGGAACCGCATGCCTTGTGGAGCCGGGTGTTCGGCTTCGAATATGCCAGCAATGCAGAATTTGAAGATGCGATGAAGCGCGCCTACCGGGACAAGATAGCCAGTCAACAGAACCAGCCAGCCAGCCCATGAAGAAAGACCACGGATTGACCGGAACAGACCTTTTGCACAATCCGGCATACAACAAGTCCACTGCCTTTACGGAGGAGGAACGGGACCGGTACAGGCTAAGGGGACTGTTGCCACCCGCCGTCGGTTCCATGGAAATGCAGATCAAGCGGGTGCTTGCGAATCTGCGGCGCAAGGAAAGCGATATCGAGAAATACATCTTTCTCTCCGCGCTTCAGGAACGCAACGAGCGCCTGTTCTTCCGCCTGATCATGGAGAACTTCCGGGAGATTGTTCCACTGGTCTACACGCCCACGGTCGGCCAGGCCTGCAAGGAGTTCGCCAACATCTTCAGAAGTGAAAAGGGGTTCTACGTGACCGCCAGGGATCGCGGCAGGATTCGGGAGATACTCGACAACTGGCCGTATCACGATGTCCGGATCATAGTGGTTTCCGATGGCGAACGGATTCTCGGGCTCGGTGATCTGGGTGCCAACGGCATGGGTATCCCGCTCGGGAAACTGGGACTGTACTGCGCTTGCGCGGGCATCTCTCCCGAGCATACCCTGCCGGTGCTCTTCGACGTGGGAACGAACAATGCGGAGCTGGTCGATGATCCGATTTACCTTGGGCTACGCCAGCCGCGGCTGCGCGGCGAAGCGTATTTCAGCCTGATGGACGAATTTGTCGAGGCGGCCAACGACGCGTTCCCGGGCGTACTCATACAGTTCGAGGATTTCGGTGCGGACAATGCCTTCGCGCATCTTGCGAAATACCGGGACAGTTGCCTGTGCTTCAACGACGACATCCAGGGTACGGCATCGGTAGTACTGGCGGGAGTTCATGCATCCACCCGACTTTCCGGGGTGCCGTTCAGGAACCTGAGATTCCAGTTTCTGGGTGCCGGTTCCGCTGCTGCCGGAATCGGCAACATGATCGTTCAGGCACTCATCGAGGAAGGACTGGATGCGGATGAGGCACGCGGCAGGTTGCTGTTTTTCAACCGCAGGGGACTCGTGACGAGTTCGATGCCCGATGTGCCGGAGCATGTCAGGCAGTTTGCCCATGACCTTCCCGGGTATGGCTTTATCGAGGCAATCGATGTCCACAAGCCCGATATCCTGATCGGCGCCACCGGTTCTCCGGCGACCTTTACCCGGGAAATCATCAGGAAGATGGCGGAAGTCAGGCCGCAGCCCTGCATCTTCGCGCTGTCGAATCCCACGAGCCGAGCCGAGTGCACGGCCGAGGAGGTTTACCGCTGGACCGGGGGACGGGCGCTGTTTGCAAGCGGCAGTCCGTTCGATGACGTGCAGATCAATGGCAGGACGCATCGTCCCGGGCAGGGCAACAATGCGTACATCTTTCCCGGTGTGGGGCTGGGCATGATTGCCTGCCGGGGGAAAACCGTACCCGACGCCATTTTTCTCGAGGCGGCGCGGGAACTGGCCGGGACGCTTGACGACGACGATCTGGCGCTTGGCGCGCTGTACCCCCGGATTGATGAAATCCGTAGCGTTTCCCTGCGAATTGCCACGGCTGTCGCCACCTATGCATGGGAGCATGGCCTGGCCGACTCGGACCCCCCGGCTGACATCGAGGGGCATATCCGCTCGCTCATGTACGATCCCTCGTACTGACCGCGGGGAATCCGGAAACAGGGAAAACGCAGGCGGCAAGCCGGGTCATGATCGGTCTGCAACGGTTCACGGATCCAGAAGGGACAGGATGGCCGGGTCGCCAGGGGACCGGGATTGTCTGACCCGTGTCGGCTACACCGGGCGTCGGTAAACCCCGGAAGACGGACCGTTGGCAATCACGATCTGCCATAGTTGCAGGTCCCGGGCCCTGAAAGCCCCGGCGCACACCTTGAGATAGTAGTTCCATATCCGGAAGAACCGCTCGTCGTACTGTTCCTTCAGACTGTTCCAGTGCCGGTTGAAATTGTGGTTCCAGGCCATCAGGGTCCGGTCGTAGTCCGGGCCGAAGTTGTGCAGGTCCTCGACATGCATCAGCGGTTCCATGGACTGGGCTATCCGTTTCAATGACGGTATCTCCCCATTGGGGAAAATGTGTCTTGCGATCCATGGATCCACGCCGGATCGGGAATCGTTCTTGCCGATGGTATGCAGCAGGCACAGGGCGCCTTCCTTCAGGCACCGGCGCACAACGTTCATGTAGGCCCGGTAGTTCTTGTGTCCCACATGCTCGAACATGCCCAGTGATACGACGGCATCGAATTTTTCGTCCACTTCGCGGTAGTCCTGAAGACGCAACTCCACCGGCAGTCCCTTGCAGTGTTCCATGCCCAGATCCACCTGCTCCCTGGAGACCGTGATGCCCACCACGTGTGCTCCGTAGGTTTCAGCGGCGTATTTTGCGAAGCTGCCCCAGCCGCAGCCGATATCCAGAATCCGCATCCCCTTCCCGACAGACAGTTTCCTGCAGACCAGATCAAGCTTGTCCCGCTGGGCGTCGTCCAGGTTGTCGGCATGCGCCCAGTATCCGCAGGTATACACCATGCGCTTGTCCAGCATGCAACGGTACAGGTCGTTGCCGATATCGTAGTGTTCCTTGCCCACCTGGAATGCACGGGACCGTTTCTGCAGGTTGAACAGTACTGCGAGCACACGGGAAATCACATGGTGGATGAAGATATGCCGTCCCTGGACATGGTTGCCCAGAATCCGGTTCATGAATTCATCGAGTTGATCGCACTCCCACCAGCCATCCACATAGGATTCCCCCAGTCCCAGGGAACCGTTGACCAGTACCCGGCGGAAAAACGACGGGTTGAGTACAGCGGGATCCCAGGGCTCGGGTCCGTTCAGCGTGATCCCCGTACCCTGCAGCATCCTTTCGATGCTTCCTTGAGCGAATCCGGAGTACGCCTTGCCGTCCTCCCGGGCTGTATTGGTCCGCACTTTTTTCTCTGGCACTACTGTGTTTGCAAATGACGTGGAGGTACCTTGGACGGTATAGTGCCTGATCAGATCGGCCAGTGCAAACATCTGTTGAGCCGCCACGGACGCAATCCGGAGAGGACATTCCCCGCATATTGTCCGAACACCGCATGCAGTGCGTGGAACCCCGGCCCGGCCCGGCACACGCTCCCCGGGTTTCAGGTTCCCGGGCAGTCGATGCCGGGTTTCCGGGCATGCCGAATCTGCCGGACGCTGCTCCGGGGCAATTGGAAAATGTTCAAACTGCCCGGGGAAAAATGATATTTTAGGTTCAGGCACCCACGCCATTCATGCAGATGAAGGTTCTTGAAAGGCTTCGCCGGGATATCCGGCTACGGCATCTGTCCGACGAGCATGAAGCGGTGCGGCGTCTGGTGGATTCGGCGGGCATCGCGGTGAAGGACAGGGCCGGAATATCGGAACTGGCCGAGGAACTGGTTGCCGGAATCCGGGCGGACTCGTCTCCGGGAATCATGGAGGTGTTTCTGGCCGAGTACGGCCTTTCCACGGAAGAGGGAATCGCGCTGATGTGTCTGGCCGAAGCACTGCCCAGGGTTCCGGACTCCGAAACGATCGACCATCTGATCGAGGACAAGATTGTTCCGTCGCAATGGGGGCAGCATCTCGGGCATTCCTCTTCGCCGCTGGTGAACGCATCCACCTGGGCGCTCATGCTGACCGGGAAATTCCTTGCCGAGGAACCCGGCAGGACCGTCGCGGCCATCACGCGCACAACGGTCAAACGTCTCGGGGAGCCGCTGATCAGAAAGGCGGTACAGCGTGTGATACAGGAACTGGGCAGCCACTTCGTGCTGGGAGAGACGATCGAGTCGGCGATCAGCCGCAGTCAGGCCGGCGTCATGCAGGGTTATACCTATTCATACGACATGCTGGGAGAGGCCGCGCTTACCCGGTCCGATGCAAGGGACCATTTCCGCGCCTACCGGGATACCCTTGCCGTGCTTTCGAATACCGTTGAGTCGGATGATGTGCACTCCAGTCCGGGCATATCGGTGAAGCTTTCCGCACTGCACCCCAGATTCGAGGCGAGCCAGAAAGAGCGGGTGAGAACGGAACTTGTGGAGCGGGTGCTCGCGCTGGCGTTGCTCGCGAAGGAATCCGGCATGGGATTCAACATCGATGCCGAGGAATCGGAGCGCCTGGATCTTGCCCTGGATGTGATCGAGGCGGTTTTTTCGGATCCGGGGCTGGCAGGATGGGATGGTTTCGGCGCGGTGGTGCAGGCCTACGGCAAGCGTGCGCCGTACGTGCTGGACTGGCTGTACGCGCTGTCGCAGGTTCTGGATCGAAAGATGATGGTCCGTCTGGTGAAGGGCGCTTACTGGGATAGCGAGATAAAGCGATCCCAGGTCAAGGGGCTGAAGGATTACCCGGTGTACCGATACAAATCGTTCACCGACATCTCGTACATCTGCTGCGTGAAAAAACTCATTGCCATGCGGGACCGGATATACCCACAGTTCGCCACGCACAATGCGCATACCGCCAGCGCGGTCCTGCACTACGCCGGCGAGGAGTTCCCGTTCGAGTTCCAGAGGCTTCACGGGATGGGAGAGACGATGCATCGGTTGATCATGCAGCGCAACGGGACCCGGTGCAGGATCTATGCGCCGGTGGGGTCGCATCGGGATCTGCTGGCGTACCTGGTGCGGCGGCTTCTCGAGAACGGCGCGAATTCGTCGTTCGTGCATCAGGTTGTCGATGAGAGCGTCCCTCCATCGGTGCTTGCGGCCGATCCGTTCGTGAAGGCTGAAAGGCTGTCGGACTCCGGGGCACCGCCCATTCCCCTGCCGGACAGCCTGTATTCACCGGGCCGCAAGAACTCGAAGGGCTGGGATCTGAGTGATGAACTGGACCTTGCAGAGATCCGGGAACAGCGGGACAGGTTCCGTTCGGCAAGATGGCATGTTGTGCCCGCCATGGCAACCGGGTTCAGCGGTACCGATCCGGTCGAGGTATCCAGCCCGGCCAATGCGCGGGATATCGTCGGCACGGTCATGCCGGCAGGCGTCCGGGATGTCGGGAATGCGATCCGGTGCGCCAGACCCTGGAGCGATTCGGCCCTTCAGACCCGGGCCCGGGTCCTGAACAGGGCCGCCGACCTGTACGAGGCACATTTCGGGGAGTTGTTCGCCGTGCTTTCAAGAGAGGCCGGGAAAACACCCGGGGATGCGGTGTCCGAACTGCGGGAGGCCGTGGATTTCCTTCGCTATTACGCCATGCAGAAGGATGGCCTGGCCGGTACGGTGGCAAGGGGTCGGGTAGCCTGCATCTCGCCCTGGAACTTTCCGCTCGCCATATTTACCGGGCAGGTCGCCGCAGCACTTGTGGCCGGAAACGCGGTGCTGGCCAAGCCTGCCGAATCGGCGTCGGTCACGGCATCCGTGGCGGTGAGACTGCTGCATGAGGCCGGGGTGCCGGAAGATGTACTGCAATGCCTGCCGGGCCCGGGTCCGGTGGTCGGTGCCGAACTGGTTTCCGACGGGCGTATCGACGCAGTGTGTTTCACCGGCTCCACCCGGACTGCACGGAAAATCAACCGGTCCATGGCAGGGAGACTGCCTCCGGAAGCTCCCCTGATCGCCGAAACCGGCGGATTGAATGCCATGATTGTCGATTCGACCGCTCTCCCCGAGCAGGCAGTACGGGACATTGTCGCCTCGGCGTTCCAGTCCGCAGGGCAGCGTTGTTCGGCGCTTCGGATACTGTACCTTCAGGAAGACGTTGCTCCAGGCATTCTGGAGATGCTGTTCGGCGCCATTGATGAACTGGTGATCGGTGACCCCTGGCTGTTTTCGACGGATGTGGGACCGGTAATCAGCCGGGAAGCGCTTGCAGGGATAACGCAGTATGTTGAAAGGGCCGGCCGGGAAAATCGGGTAATCAAGCAACTGCAGGTTCCTGGAGACGGAGCCTATGCGGCCCCGACGGTCATTGAAACCGGCGGTATGGAGGAACTGGAGGAAGAGATTTTCGGTCCGGTCCTGCATGTTGCCAGGTTCAGGCCGGAAGAGATCGATGCAATCATCGGGAAAATCAATCGGAGTGGGTACGGGTTGACGTTCGGCCTGCATACCCGTATCGACAGGCGGGTCGAACAGGCAGTGTCCCGGCTCAGCGTGGGAAACATCTACATCAACAGGAACCAGATCGGCGCGGTTGTCGGATCACAGCCTTTCGGAGGCCAGGGGCTTTCCGGCACAGGGCCGAAAGCAGGTGGCCCACATTACGTGAGACGCCTTTGCAGGGAAGCGCGGACCCGGTCGTACGATGTGATTGCAGGGCGGCCTGTCGGCCAGGGGGAGCTTCAGGAGGCGTTGAATGCTGTCGGCAGGTCACGGGCTGGTGCTGTCAGCACGGTGGACCTGCCCGGTCCTGCCGGAGAATCGAATCGGCTCTCGGTATTTCCGCGCGGCACGATACTGTGCCTCGGTCCGACTCCGGATGCGGGCATGGAGCAGGCAAGAATCGCCGGGCAAGCGGGTTGCAGCGTCCTCGTTGCATGCCCGGACGCCATCGGACAGGGTGCCCTGGATGGATTCGTGAGGCGTGAACTGCTGGGCAGCGTTGACGGTTTTGATGCAGTTGCATTGTGGAGTCCGGAGGACGACATGAGGGCGGCGCGCCGGGCACTGGCTGCCAGGGACGGTCCCCTGGTGCCGCTGATAGGGGAAAACGACCTGGCCCGATGGTGCACGATCGAGCGGCATGTATGTGTCGACACGACCGCTTCCGGAGGCAACGCATCGCTGCTTGACCGGATCGCGGAATAGCGATCCGGCGATATCCGCTGCGGATTCCGGGCTGGCCGGGCGCACGGCTGTTGCCGGATATCCCGTACCTGGCCGCGCCAGTCGCGGATCAGTGCGCTTCGCCCCAGTTTCTTCCCTGTCCGATATCGACGACAAGCGGAACGTCAAGTCCTGCCATGCCAGCTAGGTTCGCTTCCGACATGGACTGGCGGGTCATCTCGGAAATTGCATCGATTTGCGCTTCGGGAACTTCCAGGACCAGTTCGTCATGAACCTGCATGATGATCCGGCTCGCCGACCCCGTCCGGATCAGCCGGTCGTCGAGATCGATCATGGCGAGCTTGATGATGTCGGCGGCCGTTCCCTGGATGGGTGCGTTGATGGCGATCCGCTCCGAGTACTGCCGGAGAACCGCGTTCCTGGACTGGATGTCCGGCAGCCTGAGCCTGCGTCCGTACAGGGTTTCCACATACCCGCATTCCCGTGCCCGCCGCTTGGCTGATTCCATGTATTCCCTGACCCCGGGGTAGTGGGCGAAGTAGGTGTCGATATAGTGTTTCGCCTCGCTCTGCTGGATCTTGAGCTGCCGGGCGAGTCCGAATGCGGACATGCCGTAGATGAGGCCGAAATTGATCGCCTTGGCGCGCCGCCGCTGCTCCGGGTCCACCTGCTCGGCCGGTATGCCGAATACCTCGGCGGCCGTGGCGCTGTGCACATCGACTCCGTTGTTGAACGCGTCCAGAAGTCCCGCATCACATGACAGGTGCGCCATGATCCGCAGTTCGATCTGGGAATAGTCGGCGGCCAGCAACAGGTTGCCGGGCTCGGCGATGAACGCCTCGCGGATCCTTCTTCCCTCCTGCGTGCGCACCGGTATGTTCTGGAGGTTCGGGTCGGAAGAGGACAATCGCCCGGTGGAGGCGACTGCCTGGTGGTAGGAGGTATGTATCCTTCGCGTGTGCGGATTGATGAGTTCCGGAAGCTTGTCGGTGTATGTGTTCTTGAGCTTTGCCAGTCCCCGGTGTTCGAGAATGATGCGGGGCAGTTCATGGTTGACGGCCAGGTCCTGCAGCACGGATTCCGATGTGGACGGCTGTCCCCCGGGCGTCTTTTTCAGGGGGGCAAGTCCCATCTTCCCGAAAAGAATCTCCTGTATCTGTTTCGGGGAACCGATGTTGAAGGATTCCCCGGCCTCGTCATGGGCGCGTTTCTCAAGCACCGCCAGCTGTGCGGCGATTTCCGCGGACTGTTCCCCAAGGAGCGATGCGTCGATCCTGACGCCGTGGGACTCGGTCCGTACCAGGGCGTGCATGAGCGGCAACTCGAGTTCCGTGAAGATCCTGCTCAGCTTCTCGTCCCGGGATAACTGTCCGCTCAGCAGGTGATGCAGCTGCAGGGTGATGTCGGCATCCTCCGCCGCATAGGGCGCCGCCTGCTCGAGATCGATCTGGTCGAATGACAGCTGGTTCCTTCCGGTTCCCGCTATGTCGGTGAACCTGGTGGTCTGCCTGTCCAGATGCCTGCCGGCGAGGCTGTCCATGTCATGGCGCGAACTGCCTGGGTCGAGCACGTAGGAGAGCAGCATGGTGTCATGGGTAATTCCCGCCAGGGAGATGCCGTGGCGCCTGAGTACCACGATATCGTACTTCAGGTTCTGTCCGGTTTTCGGCCGGGCCGGATCTTCAAGCACGGGGCGCAGTTTTTCAAGCGTTTCCGCCATGGGGAGCTGTTCCGGAAAACCCAGGCAGGTATGTCCGAGGGGCAGGTAGGCGGCTTCACCGGGTTCCACGGAGAATGACAGGCCGACGAGGCTGGCTGTCCGGGGGTTTATGGAAGTGGTTTCGGTATCAATGGAGAAAACCCGGCTTGCTTCGAGCTTCGTGATCCATTGCTGCAGGGCCTGTTCATCCAGGATGGCTTCATAACGGACCGATTCGTCCGGCGTGCCTGCATGGTTGCTGGCGGCCATGCCCGCACCGGGATCCAGCTCGGCGAGCCAGGACCGGAATTCAAGGTCAACGAAATATTCCCTGAGCTGGTCGTGGTCCGGGTCGCCGGGTTTCAGGTCTTCCGGCTCGATACCGGTTTCGACATCGCACCTGACCGTCACGAGCTCCTTGTACAGGGGGAGCAGGTCTAGGCTGCTTCTGAGGTTTTCCCCGATCTTTCCGGGAATCTTGTCGGCGTTTTCGATGATTCCGGCCAGGTTCCCGTACTGGCTGATCCACTTGCAGGCGGTTTTGCTGCCGACCTTGGGTACCCCGGGAATGTTGTCCGAGGTGTCTCCCGCCAGGGTCAGGTAGTCGACGATGCGCTCGGGAGGAACGCCGAATCTGTCAACAACGCCCTGCGGACCCAGCCAGGTCCGTTTCATGGTGTCATGCATGGACACCCGCTCATTGACCAGTTGGGCCAGATCCTTGTCGCTACTGACGATCACGGTCCGGTATCCGCGATCCGTACCCATGACGGAGAACGTTCCGATCACGTCATCAGCTTCGACGCCCGGCACGCAGACCAGTTTCAGTCCCATGGCGGGAATGATTTTCCTGATGTATTCCAGCTGGTCACGCAGATCTTCCGGCATGGGGGGGCGGTTCGCCTTGTACGGTTCGTACAGCTCGTGCCTGAAGTTGCCGCCCGGCGCATCCATGACAATGGCGATATGGGTTGGCTGGAACTCCCTGATCAGGCTGCGCAGCATGTTGATCATGCCGTAGATTGCCTGTGTCACCCGGCCGTCGGAAGTTGCCAGGGGCATCCCGCCCTGTGCATGGTGTGCGCGGAACAGGAAGGCGGTTCCGTCAACCAGGATCAGTTCTTTGTCGTGATTCATCAGTTCCAGAAAGGGTTGGCTGTTCTGTTCTCCGTCCAGCCTGATCGGAAGGCAATCCTGCGATTGCACGAATCCTGCATGAGACGATTCCTCCATGATATCATGCAACATGATTGATGCAGGCATGACAATCGGCGAGGATCCGGTTGCCTGCAGTTTCCAACCCGTGCGAGAAGTTGATGAGATGAAACGCGCCATCCGGAGGTTCAGCGTGCTGTGCGCATGCTTTCTGGCGATACCTGCCGCAGTCTGGTCCCAGCAGGATGAGGCGGAATCGCCGTATCCGCCCCCGAGCCGGTCCACGGAAGATCTCGTGATTCCCGAAAGCGATCAGTACGAGGTTCACAAGGAACGTGTGGGCGGCAGGCTGGAGCGGGTCACCATCAGGTGGAACAATGGCGTCACGGAGGTCTATCACAACAGGCGCGAGGATTCCCTGTGGGCATCGGAGGAGACCGAACTCGGTGGCGCCCAGAATATTCGGCAGTGGAAGGTCTTCAACTGGTGACTGGCTGTTCACTGCCGTTTCCCGCAGCATCCATCGGACCGGTCATTCCATGGACAGCCTGCTCAGGGGAATGGATACGGTAACCTCGACGCCGTCGGCGTCCTGGCGGTCATGGGCCCATGCCGTGCCCTTGTGATATTCGGCGATCAGCCTGACGACAAACAGCCCGAGCCCGAGGTGGGAGTGCTTGGCATTGGTCTTGCCGAACGAGACCATGGGATCGAACAGCCGGTCACTGATCTTCTCCGGCAGCGCCGGACCCTCGTTAAGCACCGAGATTTCCGCATTGTCGTCGTTGCGTTGCGTCCTGATGATGATCGGGGTGCCGTTTCTTGAAAACTGGACGGCATTGTCTATCAGCTTGTCCAGCATCTGTGCCAGGCGGTCCGGATTGCTCTCTATCTCCAGGGGCCCTTCACTGTTCATCGTCCTGAACTCCTGGCCCTTGTGGCTGTCGCGGTAACCGTCGACGAATTCCGTGATGAGGGAGGGCAGGTCGACCGGTTCCTTGTCCTCGGCCCGCAGGGCTTCTTCGAGGTTGGCGGCCTCGGTCAGGTTGGTGAGAATGATCTTCAGTCGATGGACGCCGTTTGTGGCGCGTTGCAGGTGCCGGTTGTCGTGAATTCCGGGAAGTTCCGTTTCAAGCATCTGCAGGGATGAACTGACCACGTTCAGGGGGTTGTTCATCTCATGGGCCAGTGTATCGGGCATCCCCTCCAGATAGCGGGTATAGCCGGACAGTCTGGTCAGCATGCTGGTGATGCTGCGTCCGAGGTCTCCGAGCTCGTCCCTGGGGTAGATACGCTTCGGTATCCTTTCCTCCAGCACCCGGCCTTCCGGGGTAATCGCCTGCTCGGTGGTGTTGTAAAGGCGCCGGATCCGAACGGTCAGTCGCCATGCGAAGATGAACAGGATAAACAGGACAAAGAGGAAGACCAGTACCGTGACAATGGTCATGCTCCGAATCAGCTGGTATTGCAGTGTGAGGATCGCGTTGCTGCTTTGTTCGACGATTACCGCCCCCTGGATCTCCCCGTCGGACCTGATCGGATACCCGGCGACGATGATCTGGGCCTTGTTGTCCAGTGACGGCCGTTCTTCAACCCGCGGCGTGCCCTTCAGAATGGTGGTGAATATCTTGTCGGGGCGATGGGTTACTTCCGGGGAAATGTCGGTAAACTGTGTGGGTGGCCGCCTGAGCAGGTTGTCAAGGTGCGTTTCGATGGTCCGGTAAAGCCTGACGAACAGGCTCACTTCCCCTTCTTCCGTTTCCGTCTCGGGGGCTGGTCTGTCGGGTGTTTCCCACAGTCCTCCGACCACGGCCCGCACCCGCTGAAAACGGTCCAGTATCCAGATTCTTGACTGTGGCCGGTCCAGCCCCTTGAGAATCTTGGTCAGTTCCGGTGATTCAATCAGGATCTGGCCCGGCTCCTCTCCGGAATGCTGCGGGGAGGTCGAGAGAGCCTTGGCAATGGCCCGGGACTCCGGGTCGTCGACGTCCACGGCGAAGAATCCGACCCTGGATCGGTATCCGATCACGTCCCTCGGTATGCGCAGTTCGATCCGGTAACCCCATTCGGTTTCGGCCATCTCCGCCTTGAATTCGGTGATGTCATTGCCGTCCAGGGGGTGTTCCCACTGGTCATCGACCAGGAAAACGCTCATCCGGCCGGGTTCGGCCGCCACGATCAGGTAGTGTTCCAGGGTTCCGTTCGGCAACTGCAGCAGGATCCTGATCTGGTCGCTTGAATTCAGCGAGATGAGGTCAAGATCCCGGTAAACGAGCATGCTGTCGTTGATCTCGAACAGGGCATACAGGTAGTTCTCGTGGTAGCCGACGATATTCTTCAACGAGAACGAATCGGGGTCGTATTCGGCCTCGCAAACCAGTAGCCGGTCGCCGGTATAGTAACGGGCGTGCTGTTGCACGGATTCCCAGTCCGACGGGTCGCCGTCAAGCTGGATCCGGTTTCCCAGTTCATGGGCGTACAGGTCATTTTCCTCGCCCAGCACCTCCGGCACCCCGGTCGCCGGATTGAACAGTTCGGAGCGGTCATTCAGAATCGTGGCGATTCCGTTGGCGGTAAGCAGCAGGGCGTCCTTTTGCCCCTGCACGAGGAAACGTTGCATTTCCACCGAGTAGTGGTACCCCATCCATGGAATGACCAGCAGGGCCAGGACGATCCACAACAGCTTCGAACGGATGCTGAACTGCCGCAGGGCCTTGAACATGATCTATGGACCGCGCGGATCCGCCGGGATTATTCCGGCTGCCAGCGGTACCCCACACCGAACACCGTCTGGATCATGGAAAAGGAATTGTCGACTTCCTTGAATTTTTTCCTGATCCTGCGTACATATCCGTTGATCGTGTTTTTTTCAACGGAACTCTGCCGGGTGATCTGCATCAATGCCTCGTAGCTCTTCACGTGTCCCGGACTGCGGGCGAGGGCCTCGATCAGCCAGAATTCCGTCAGGGTCAGGTTCAGCAGATACCCTTTCCAGCTGATGGACATGCTGTTCTGATCAATCTCGAGATTTCCAAGCACAATGGCGGACGGCCGATCGGTCTCACTCTGCACGGAAGAGGCGATGCGGAACAGGGAGGCGACCCTGACGGTCAGGAACTGCAGGTTGACGGGCTTGGTGATGTAGTCCCAGGCATCCAGCCTGAGGCCGGATACCCGGTCGATATCGCTGTCGCGGGCCGTCAGGAAAATGATCGGCAACTGCGGACTGAGATGCCTGAGTTCCCTGCACAGGTCGAACCCGCCGTCAACCTCGTCCTCCAGCATGATATCCAGGATGGCCAGATCCGGAAGCGAGTGCTGAAAGCTTTCCAGGGCCTGCTGCTTGTTGCCGAATGTCTGGACGGTGTAGCCCTGGCTGGTCAGGGCGTCGGCATAGTTCTCCCTCTGGTCCGCATCATCTTCGACTATGGCGATCGTTCTGGACATGCTTTTTCAGGGTTCCTGATTCAACTCCCGGTTTCAGTATATACGGAATGGAACCACAACGGTACAGGGAGATTGAAGACACCGAACTGCCATGAAAATACCATGAATCGGGCTTGCCGATCGCCACCTGGCAAGGACCAGGATCACATGCAGGACAAACATGGGTTCGAAGGTATCTGTTCCGGTCGCCGATGAAATGCTGCATGAGCATCCGGAGGTGGATTCAATGCCGTCTCACACCTGTCAGGTCGGAAGTCCCTGCCTTCACCGAATGGCTACGATAGTGCCGGGGCAGGAACCCCGAGCACGCCGGGACGGTACGATTTGACCACACGGGATTCCTGACACTGCTCCCCGGACAGGCTGCGGACCGTCAAACCGGCTTGAGTCCTGCATAACCACTGATCAGCCACTTCTGGCCGGCGTGGATGAAGTTCACCTGGACCCGGGCATGCGATCCGCGCCCCTCCAGGGCGATGACCGTCCCCTCGCCGAACTTGTGATGGAGCACACGACTGCCCGGCTTGAGACTGCCGTTTCCGGAATCGGCGGGCGGGGCGCGGGATGGAACATTCCCGCCCAGCAGGTAGCCGGGCATGCATTCGGCATGATCTGCCGGAATCTCGAGCAGGAACCGTGACCGGTGGGTATAGTGTGTCTTCCCCCATATGTTGCGGACTTCGGCATGACAGACGAACAGTTGCTCCATGGCCCGCGTCATGCCGACATAGCAGAGCCTGCGCTCCTCCTCCAGCACGCCCGGTTCCTCGATGGACTTCTGGCTCGGAAACAGGCCTTCCTCCATGCCGCACATGAACACCAGGGGGAACTCCAGTCCCTTTGCAGAATGCAGGGTCATGAGTTGTACGCAATCCTCCTGCCCTGCCTGGCGCTCTCCGGCATCAAGCGAGGTGCGGGAGAGGAATGCCGACAGTTCGTCCGTCTGCTCCTCGGCTTCATCGTACTGGAACTCCCGGGTTGCCGTGACCAGTTCCTTCAGGTTCTCGATCCTGGATTCCGCCAGTTCACCGCGTTCCTTGCCGTAGTGTTCCAGCAGTCCGCTGTGCCGGATCACATGCTCGGTTTTCCCGGGCAACGTCAGGTGTCCGATCGCTTCCTCAAGATCCGTGATCATGTCGAAAAACCGGGCCAGTGCGGATGCTGCCCGGGACGACAGGTCGCCGCCGCTCACCATTTCGCTGCCGGCCTGCCACATGGACTGTTTCCTGTCCCGGCTCCGCTGCCTGATCTCCTGTACGGTCTTCTCGCCGATTCCCCGCGCCGGCAGGTTGACGATGCGCTCGAAGGACGGATCGGAGTTCCGGCTGCTGATCAGCCTGAGATAGGCCAGCGCGGCCTTGATCTCCGCGCGCTCGAAAAACCTGAGTCCTCCGTACACCCGGTAGGGAATGGCGGCATGGACGAGCCTTTCCTCGAACAGCCGTGACTGGGCGTTCGAGCGGTACAGGATGGCGGCTTCGCTGCGCCTGCGGCCCTGTGCCGTCCAGGACCGGATCTGCCCGACCACGAAATCCGCTTCGTCCCGCTCATTGGATGCAGTATAGATCCTGATCGGCTTTCCGGGCGGCTGTTCAGTCCAGAGATTCTTGCCCAGTCTGCCGCTGTTGTTGGCGATGACGGCATTGGCTGCGTTCAGGATATTGCCGGTGGACCGGTAGTTCTGCTCAAGCCTGAACACTTCCGCCCGGGGAAAGTCCTTCTCGAAGTTGAGGATATTCTCTATCTTCGCTCCACGCCACCCATAGATCGACTGATCGTCGTCGCCGACGGCGAACAGGTTGTCCTGCGGGGCGGACAACAGGCGGGCCCATCGATACTGCAGCGCATTGGTATCCTGGAATTCATCGACCAGTACATGCTCGAAACGTTCCTGGTAGGTTTCGCGCACCGTCTGGTTGTTTTTCAGCAGTTCGCAGGCACGCAGCAGGATTTCCGCAAAGTCCACCAGACCGTGCCGCCGACAGTACTCCTCGTACGCGATGTAGATGCGGCGCAGGGTCTCCTGGCGGAAGTTGGCCGCGCCGAGCAGCTGTTTGGGCCTCTCTCCCCGCTCCTTGTGGGTATTGATCGTCCATTGCACCTGTTTCGGAGTCCAGGTCGCCTCGTCAAGGTCGAGTTCGGCCAGCATCTTGCGAATCACCCGTCGCTGGTCCTCGCTGTCGATGATTTCGAATGTTTCCGGCAGGCCAGCCTCGTTCCAGTGCATGCGCAGGAGCCGATGGCACAGGCCGTGGAACGTGCCGATCCACAACCCGTCCACGGGACGCTGCAACAGGTCGGCTATGCGATCCTGCATCTCCCGTGCCGCCTTGTTGGTAAAGGTCACGGAGAGGATCGAGTATGGAGAAACGCCGAGGCCCCGGATCAGCCAGGCGATCCGGTGGGCCAGCGCCCGGGTCTTGCCGCTGCCTGCTCCGGCCAGTACCAGGATCGGGCCGGGGGGGGATCCGACAGACTCTCTCTGGGCCTTGTTCAGCGGGTCAAAAACATGCGATAGGTCCATGGTCGGATTGTACGCTCAAGCAGGGACATGCAGATACCCCCTGCAGCGAATTCCGTGCTGATGTGGCCTGCTTGAAGGCAGTTATCTGGACCTATACCATGTTACCCTTGAAGCGGTATTTTATGAACAGATTTTCCGGTAACGTGTACAGGTAACAGCCATGAACAGACCTTCACCCGATATGGAACAGGCACGCGAGATCATCAGCAATGACCGCGACCATGTCTGGCATCACATCGTCCAGCACCAGCCCATTCAGCAGGGCGAGCCCATGGTGATCGTGAAGGGCAGGGGCCTCAGGGTGTGGGATATTCATGGCAGGGAGTATCTGGATGCCGTCTCGGGAGGGGTCTGGACCGTCAACGTGGGCTACGGACGGACGAGCATTGCCGATGCAGTGCGCGATCAGCTTGAGCAGATGTGCTATTTCTCGAACTCGGCGGGGAACATTCCGGCAGCACGCCTTGCGGACAGGCTGACTGGGAAAATGCCGGGCATGAGCCGGGTCTACTTCTCCAATTCCGGGTCCGAGGCCAACGAAAAGGGTTTCAAGCTGGTGCGGCAGCTGTCCGCCCTCAGGCACAACGGCGAGAAATACAAGATCATCTACCGGGATCGGGACTACCACGGGACGACGATCACGTCCCTGAGCGCCAGCGGCCAGATCCAGCGCAAGGCGCAGTACGGCCCGTATACCCCGGGGTTCGTCGAGTTCCCCGATTGCCTGGCCTACCGGGCCGAAAACGGCGACGACCCGGATTACGGCGTCCAGGCGGCGCGGGAACTGGAGCGCGTGATTCTCGAGCAGGGGCCCGATACGGTCGGCTCCGTCATACTGGAACCGATTACCGCGGGCGGCGGTGTCATCCCGCCTCCCGCAGGCTACTTCGAGACGATTCAGGAGATATGCACGAAATACGGAGTGCTGCTGCACATTGACGAAGTTGTCTGCGGCATGGGCAGAACCGGCAAGTGGTTCGGCTACCAGCACTACGGCGTCAAGCCGGACATCGTGACGATGGCAAAGGGTGTGGCAAGCGGCTATGCCGCGATATCCTGCACCGTGACTACCGAGGACCTGTTTCGCGAATTCCTCGCCGACCCGGCCGACCCCATGCAGTACTTCAGGGACATCAGCACCTTCGGAGGCTGCGCGGGCGGGCCGGCGGCTGCCCTGGAGAACATGCGCATAATCGAGCAGGAGAACCTCCTGGAAAACGTGAGCACCATGGGCGACTACCTGATGGACGGTCTGCAGATGCTCAAGGACAAGCACGAGATCGTGGGCGATGTCCGGGGCAAGGGGCTGTTTGCGGGTGCCGAACTGGTGGCGGACCGGAAGACCCGTGCACCGGTTCATGAATCCGTTGGCGCGGCCGTGGTGTCCGATTGCCTGAAGCAGGGGGTCATGATCGGGCGTACGAACCGCAGCTTCCCTGAACTCAACAACACGTTGTGCCTGAGCCCTGCGCTGATATGCACCCGGGGTGATATCGACGAGATCGTTCGTGCGCTTGACGCGGCGCTCGACAACGTCCGGCTGTAGGCCCGGGCGACGCATGCCGAATACCCGAGACGAACCCGGCGCGCTGATTGCATGGATTTCACCAGGCTTCCCCAGGACCTGCCCGTCCCGGTCGATGATGGCGCTGCCGATCATCTTGAAGGAAAGGAGTTCCCGGACCGGCCGTTTCCGTCGACCGGCGGGAAGCCTGTCAACATCCGCGCCCTGGACGGCCTCGTTGTCCTGTACATCTATCCGATGACGGGTCGGCCGGGTGTTCCGCTGCCTGACGGGTGGGACGACATTCCGGGTGCGCGGGGCTGCACTCCGCAGTCCTGCGGTTATCGGGACGCTTATCCTCGGCTGAAAGCGCTGGAGGCCCGTGTCCATGGCCTGAGTAGCCAGCAGACCGACTACCAGCAGGAGGCAAGGGGCCGCCTGAAGCTCCCGCACCACCTGCTGAGCGACGCAAGCCTGGTGCTCAGGGACACGCTTGACCTGCCCACCTTCACGACCTCCGGCCAGATCCTTTATCGCCGCATGACCCTGGTCATCGGATCGGGCAGGATACTCAAGGTGTTCTATCCCGTGTTCCCGCCTGATGCAGATGCCGGACAGGTGATCGACTGGCTTGCGTCTGCATGAGGCGGACGATACCTGCATCCGGATCGGGCAGGGAGCCCCTGTCGTTCGACTGGTTCCAATCATTTTCCGGGGATGCCCGGCGCGGGTGCTCCGGGTGCATGCCAGGTTGAAATCGAACACCGGTAGTGTGGGCTTGCATGCTCACGACAACCTTGGTCGACATGGTCGAAGGAGACCTCGAACCTCCTGCCGATGATTGTCCGCACGACTGATCCGACCTGCTTCCGGTCGAAGCGCACATGCGATGGGTCAGTCGGGAATCCAGCAGCCGGTGCATCGGGTCCAGTCGTGTTGCATCGTATATATCGACGTTGCGGTCGAGATATCGGCAACTCAACCTGCCCGGTTGTCGGGCAAGGGCTGCAGTCAAACATCCTGATGCCTGCCTGCTGAGACCAGGTTCACTGAAAAAATGCTCGGCAAGATCTTCTGCAGATCATCCGGACCCGCAAGATCATGCCTTCACACTGATAATCTCCAATGCTTCACGGCACTCATGCATTTTTCGGGTCAGGCATGATGTCCCTGGTTGGTACGTGGTTCTGGGAAAGACCGCCGGATAAACGTCATCCCCATACGGGCATGACAATTTCCCGGACGGGTAGGGAAGGAGCCGGATTGCTATCCGGCCCTGGCGATAAAAAAGAACCGGACCTTTCGGGCCTCGCACCCTCTTGGCACCTATCAGAGGTGCTTCAGGGTTGTCGATTCAGGATACTGATAGACCGTTACCGGAGTGAACTCCACGCCTTCCCGGAAACGGATGCAGACGGTTCCGCACATGCATCATGATCATATTTCCCTCAAATGACACAACTCAGCCCGGGACCGCCTTCACCATTGCCGGACTGCCGTCCCGGCCGAAGGCCACGCCGATCAGGTGGACCGGTTCGTTCCGGTCCCGGTACTTGTCGGCATAGCCTTTTTTCCGTATCTGCTCGATGGCCTGTTGGGCAACGACATCCCTGTCATCTTCCCCGTCGGCCATCTTGAATTCGAACACGAACATCTGGTCGCCGTGGAGCACCACCATATCCGCTCGCCCTCTGCTGGAAGAATCCTCCACCCGGATATCCAGACCGATAGTCCGGAAGCAGGCGTACAGCATCCCGGCGTACCAGGCCTCGTAGCGCGCCGGGCCGTTGCCGTCCCGCCACTGGTACGGAATCCCCGCGAAGAATG
>JAJDVC010000260.1 GCA_022826305.1 Gammaproteobacteria bacterium
CTGGATATCGGATCTGCCTCCCCTGGAGGCAGGAGAAACGCATCCGGAGGATGTGAATCATCGTGCTGCACGGCTTTCTCCGATCAATCTGGAGCGGATTTCATCCACTCCGGAAGGAGGTGGTCGGATGGACTGGCCTGAACAGCTGGAGCTCGAGTGCCACAAGACCCATGTCGGCCATACCGACGTCTACGGCAGAATGCTGAAGGATCGGCCGGCCGCCGCGCTGACGACCCGCTGCATCAGCCTGTCGAACGGACGATATGGTCACCCCACCCAGAACCGCGCCATAAGCGTGCGCGAGGCGGCCCGTATCCAGACGTTTCCGCCTGATTTCCGTTTCTTCGGAAGCCTGAACTCCATGGCCCGGCAAGTGGGCAACGCCGTACCTGTCGAACTGGCAAGGGTCTGCGGCCTGCTGATGATCGACCACTTCAATCGTTGCGGAAAAACCCGGGCCGCACAGGATGGCCAGATTCTCGGTCAGTGCAGGAACGGTCGACATGCCTGGGCGGCATCTGAAACGCCGCCGAGCCTTGAGAACGGCTCAGGATCCGGGTCGGCATCCGGGCAGGTTGGGTTTCGACGAATTCGAGCCGTACCGGAAGAAACGGAACTGGCGCCGACATGGCGATGATTCCCGTGACAGGCTTCATGACCAGCCCCCGAGTTCTGGTATATTCGGTCCCGACCCGAGAACCGAACCCGGTCAAGCAGGCATGGCTGACAAATCCTCGATCAAGTGGACGGATGCGACCTGGAACCCGGTAACCGGGTGCACAAAGATCACGAAGGGTTGCGACAACTGCCATGCGGAGCGTTTCGCCGAGCGCTGGCGGGGGATCAGGGGCCACTCCTGCGAGCAGGGATTCGACCTGAGACTCTGGCAATCCAGACTGGAACAGCCCGCGCAATGGCGAAAACCCCGGATGATTTTCGTCAACTCGATGAGCGATCCTTTCCACAAGGACATGGACCGCGCATTCATCGACCGTGTGTTCGACACGATGGAGGCGGTCGACCGACATGTCTACCAGGCTCTGACCAAGCGCAGTTCCCTGATGAAGGGCTATCTGCTGGAAAGATATTCCGGTAGCCCGGCCCCCGAACACATCTGGTTCGGAGTGTCCGTCGAGGACCGCACCGCAATCAGTCGCATCCGGCATCTGCAGGATACACCGGCCAGCATCCGGTTCCTGTCCATCGAACCGTTGCTCGGTCCTGTCGGGGAGATCGGTCTCGAAGGCATATCCCGGGTGATCGTCGGCGGCAAAAGCGGTCCCAATGCACGACCGATGCAACCCGAGTGGGTCCACGAGATCCGGGATCGATGCAAGGGGGAAGATGTCCCCTTCTTCTTCAAGCAATGGGGAGGGAGAACGCCCAAGGCGGGGGACGGAAACTCGATGGCATGGAGCACAACGACATGCCTTCATGCCTGCAGGCGACGCAAGAAAAGGCACATGGAATTCAGATGGCATCCCGATGAGAGACCTCCTGGCATAGAGGGTCACAGCAAGGCGAAACTGGATGTTCTGCGCAGCTATCTGCGCGCCTACATAGACAGACTGAACAACAATCCCCAGCGCGACCGGTTCAAACTGGATCTTGTGGACGGTTTTGCCGGCGGAGGCGTCTACTTGAGCGAAGAGGGTGAAATTGTGCCCGGTTCCCCCCTGATCATGCTGGAAGAAATAGGCAGGGCGAAGGAGAGATTGAACCGGGATCGGAGGAAGCCCCTGGATTTCGACTGCAGATTCCATTTCGTCGACAGGGAACAGGCTCATACCGACCACCTCGGAAAAACCCTGACTGATCGCGGGCATGACGCTTCCGGCCCCGAGATCAGCCTGCACACCGGTCCGTTCAGGGATCACTGCGAAAGGATCATTGACGAAATCAGGCGCCGCCACCCACGTAGCGGTCGTGCAATATTCCTGCTTGATCAGACCGGATATTCCCAGGTCGATCTCGGACTTGTACGGGACATCTTCCGTCAACTGGCTGCGGCAGAAGTCATTCTGACCTTTGCGGCGGATGCCCTGATCAATCATCTTCCCGGAACCCCGGAACTTGCAAGGTCGATCGAAGCCGCCGAATTATCAAGGGAGCAGATTCTCGACATGATCGGGCAGGGAGGAGAGAGGGGGAGGGCCTTCATGCAAAGAGCATTGCTTGACCATATCTGCAAGGTGACCGAAGTGCCTTTCTATACCCCCTTCTTCATCCGGCCTGGAGGTTCGCGTCGCGCCTTGTGGTTTCTGCATCTGTCAGGACATCCCACCGCCCGGGATGTCATGGTTCAACGTCACTGGGACATCGGCAACACTTTTGAGCATTATGGTTCGGGTGGCTTCCGGATGCTGGGGTGGGACGAGTTACGGGAGTCCGAAACGGTTCCGCTTTTCAATTTCGAAAAGGAGGATAGCAGCAATCTGCAAGAAGAACTGATAGACCCTCTGGTGCACAGGCTTCGAGCCTTGACTGCAGAACGACCCGTCACGTACGGTTCGGTGAGAACAGCCTATGCCAATTGCACTGCGGCTCGCTTCTCCGATCTGGACAAGGTTGTGCTCCGCCTTGCGAGAGAGGGAGAGATTGACATTCTGGGTCCTGACGGCCGCCCGTATTCAGGAAACCGGAGGACGATCCGGGAGACAAACCTGATTTGCCCCCCGAGCAGGATGCTGATTCCCGGACTGTCCCGTATTCGTTCCTGAGGAGAAACCGGAGGGATGGCAGTCGGCTGACAGGGATCTTCGTCGACCGTGACCATGAGGGGCTGTGGCCCACTCGGGCACAGGGGGATTGTGGTTTTTCCAAATACAGACAGGTTTTCCGAATCCGGTTGTGACTGCTCTCCAGACCCCATGCGAAGGGCTCGCTGGAAATTTCCCATCGGGAATTGCCCGTGTTGGGGTAAGATTGCCGTCATGAACGAGATGCCCTTTCCGAAGCCGCCGCCGGCGGCGCCGCTGCCGCTGGAAACCTGGCTGAGACGCACGGACCGGTCCGAGACGGGCCGCG
>JAJDVC010000172.1 GCA_022826305.1 Gammaproteobacteria bacterium
GTGGATGCGCATGGTCTGCCGCTCCGAGCGGTTGTTACGGCAGGTACCACGGCGGATTGCAGCCAGGCTGACGTCCTGATCGAAGGGGTGGATGCCGGAGCATTGCTGGCGGATCGGGCTTATGATACCAACCAGATCCTGCGCACTGTCGCAAGCGGGGCATCGAACCGGTGATCCCGTCGAAGCGCAACCGCAAGGTACAGTGACAGCATGATCGGCAACTGTATCGCCAGCGACACCGGGTGGAGAACGCCTTCCTGCACCTCAGGTGCTGGCGAGGCATCGCCACGCGTCATGCGAAGAATGCCGCATCGTTTCTCTCCGCCATCCACATCCGATGTCTCATGCTGTGGTGTGATAACTCGTGACGATATTACCTAATTCCGTCAGACTTATCCAAAGACATAAGCTTCCAGTATCTATTGCACTTTGTGCGTATTCCACAACAATCCTGCCACCCATCCCATGCCAACTTGGTCCGTCATTCGATGACAAACCAAGTCGCACCTGTACAAGCTAAGGTTATTTTTTGACCCTAAGGATGGGCATCTACCTATTTGGGAATAGCATGCTTATTTGTATACCTAATTGTATGAAGCAGGTCAGGATATACTATATAATTATTTTAAAATCAAATAGTTATATTAATATTTTGGCGGAGAGGGCGGGATTCGAACCCGCGATACGCTATTAACGTATACACACTTTCCAGGCGTGCTCTTTAAACCGCTCAGACACCTCTCCGGAGATCAGTTCGCCTCCCTGCGCTCGACACATTGCCGACACCAGATTTCAGGCGCGAAGCGTATAGGAAACGGAGACGGATAACAAGGAACCGCATGTTCGCGGACCAGGCGCCCGTCAGGCAACAAACATATTGCCTGCGGGCCTAAAACGGGATGTCGTCATCAAAATCACCTGCATCCACTCCGGATGGCGGGAGCGGCGCCTTGGGCGCAGAAGGCCCTGACGTCGGCGCGGGGGCTTCCGGCTGTGCGCTGCTGCCATAATAGCTGGCCGGCCCCGGGCCGGCGTCCCGCCCTCCTCGCCCGCCCAGCATCTGCATTTCGCTGGCAATGACTTCCGTACTCCATCGATCCTGCCCGCTCTGATCCTGCCACTTCCTGGTCTGCAGACGTCCTTCGACGTAGACCTGCGATCCTTTCCTGAGATATTCGCCAACGATTTCCGCCAGCCTGTTGAAAAACACGACCCGGTGCCATTCCGTCCGCTCCTGCTGCTCACCGCTCTGCCGGTCTTTCGAGGAGTAGGTGGTTGCAATGCTGACGTTGGCTACAGGGGAACCGCCAGGTGTATATCTGACCTCGGGATCCTGACCAAGATTTCCTACCAGTATGACCTTGTTGATACCTCTCGACATGACTTGCCCTCGGAATTGGGAGGTGGGAATGCAGTCTTACTATTATACCGGGATTCCGCAGGCCAGTGTGCGGATTTGCCCGGCACATCCCGAATATCATATGTGGTCGCCATCCATGTCCTGACCCGATTCAGGACCCGAGCAGGCGCTGTAGATGAAGATCATCGTAGCGTTCCGGATTCACTTCGAGATGCACCACGGATTCGCCGCTGAAAACATTCACCCCCTCGACCCCGTTCAGTTCGCGGATCTGTTCAGCCAGCCGGGCCTGCTGTTCATCCGAGAACCTGCCGAGATCGATCTCCAGGGTCTCGCGGACTGAAAACCTGGGCTGAAACAGGGTCAGGAGCATCCATGTCAGGGCGATTCCGGCTGCAAACCAGAAGACGGCATTGCGGCCAAGGGCGTCCAGTACCACGCCCCCCGCAACCCCGCCACAAAATACGCCGAGAAACTGAAACGTGGTGTACAGGGACAACGTCCTGCCGCGCGAGTCGGCACCTGTCATCCGGGAAACCAGGGAGGGCATCATGGCCTCCAGTGCATTGAATCCGCTGAAGAACACGATCAAGGCTCCGGCAAGCCACCAGAAGCTTGACGCAGGGCTGGCTGCCAGCAGGACGAAGCCCGTACAAAGCAGGCCGATGGCAGTCCGGTAGACATGCAACCTGCGGTGAAGAGAGCTGGATTGCCTGAGCAGCAGAAACATTCCGGGAACGGACAGCGTCAGGACAGGCAGGTAGATCTTCCAATGCTCCACCAGAGGCAGATTGATCGTATCCCGGAAAAGAGATGGTATGACCAGGAACATCGTCGTCAGGACCATGTGTGAAAGGAAGATCCCGACATTCAGATGCATGAGCTGGGGAGTCCTCAACATGCCGACCAGTGTTTCAGGAAGGGATCGTGTCTGCCTGCTCCGGAAATCCCCGTGCGCCATATTCGGCACCCGCAGGTAGAGAACAGCGATGGCGAGCAGTGTCAGTACCGCAACGCCCCAGAACAGGCCGTCAACCCCAATCCAGTACTGAAGCGTGGGGGCAAGCAGGAACGACAGCATGAACGACGCACCGATACTGATCCCCACCCATGCCATTGCCTTGGTGCGCTGGCTGCTTCGGGTCAGATCCGAAACCAGGGCAAGAATCGCCGCCGACACGGCCCCTGCGCCCTGTATTGCCCTGCCGGCTATCAGCCCGTAAATGCTTTCGGAACAGGCCGCAACAACGCTGCCGAGCATGAATATGGAAAGGCCGAGCGCAATGGCGGCTCGCCGGTCAATGCGGTCTGAAAGCACACCGAACGGAATCTGCATGATCGCCTGGGTCAGTCCGTAGACTCCAAGCGCCCAGCCCATCAATACGGGAGTATTTCCTTCCAGCGAATCGGCATACAGGGCAAGCACCGGCAACAGCATGAACAGCCCGAACATGCGCAATGCGAAGATGCCTGAAAGTGTTGCAACCGACCGCCTTTCCAGTGGACTCATTCTGTTTTTCACATGCGTCAAGGGTACCTCTCTTCAGGATATCGTT
>JAJDVC010000207.1 GCA_022826305.1 Gammaproteobacteria bacterium
GTGGATATCAACTTTATACGGCGATGACCCATAGATATGTGTTTGATTATCATGACGGAGATATTTATTGGTGTACTGCCGATGTGGGCTGGGTAACCGGTCACAGTTATATCATCTACGGACCTTTGGCCAACGGCGCAACAACTCTAATGTTTGAAGGGGTGCCGACCTATCCTGATGCGGGTCGATTCTGGCAGGTGGTTGACAAGCATGCCGTGCAGATTTTCTATACTGCTCCCACGGCATTACGCGCATTGATGGGGCAGGGGGATGAATTGGTCCGAAGATCTCATCGCAAAAGTCTGAAAACCCTGGGAACCGTGGGAGAACCGATCAATCCGGAAGCCTGGGAATGGTACTACCATGTAGTCGGGGATAGTCGGTGTCCGATTGTAGATACCTGGTGGCAAACCGAGACGGGCGGTATCCTGGTGACTCCCTTGCCCGGCGCCACGAAACTCAAGCCAGGATCGGCGACCCGACCATTTTTTGGTATTCAGCCAGCCTTGATGGATGGTGACGGGAATGAGATTGAAGGCGCAGCTTCAGGAAATCTCGTCATCAAGCGGTCATGGCCCGGACAGATGCGGACAGTCTACGGTGACCATGACCGCTTCATCGAAACCTATTTCAGGACTTACCCAGGATACTATTTTACGGGCGACGGCGCACGTCGTGATGAGGATGGGTACTGGTGGATTACCGGAAGGGTAGATGACGTAATCAATGTTTCCGGACACCGCATGGGTACAGCAGAGGTGGAGAGTGCCCTGGTTCTGCACCCGGCGGTTGCGGAAGCCGCAGTGGTAGGGTACCCGCACGAAATCAAGGGACAAGGGATATACGCCTATGTCACGCTTATGGTGGATACAAAACCCACTGACGGGTTGACAAAGGAACTGGAGGACATGGTGCGCAGTGAAATTGGGCCGATAGCGAAACCTGATGTCATACAATGGGCTCCAGGTTTGCCCAAGACACGTTCCGGCAAGATCATGCGCAGAATCCTGCGCAAGGTCGCGGCCAACGAACTGGACGACCTGGGAGATACCAGTACACTTGCAGACCCTTCCGTGGTGGACGAACTGATAGAAAGCCGGATATCCAGGTAGTCCCGGTTCATTCATTCACGGGGGGAGCATACATCCAGATGATCGCGCAGCAGATCAAGCAAGGCGTCCGGCTGTTCAGAGTGGAGCCAGTGCCCTGCGCCCTTTACAGTCTTGAGAGATGAATTCGGAAAAGCTTTCTTGACATCGGATTCGGATAGTATGTAGTCCGACTTTTCTCCCCGAATGAACAGTATGTCGGAATAGGCCGGGGCGTCATCCGGATATCCATACAGGGAGAGGCCATTCCCCTTTATGGAATCCAGATTTATCCTCCAGGAAAACCGTCCATTCCTGCGTACCAGATTCTGCAGAAGAAACTGGCGAAGCGGTGTGTCCGGAATTGCGGGGGCGAGCAGTTCATCGGCCTGCCTCCGAGAATCCAGCTTGTCCAGGTCAATTGCATGCAAGGCATCTATCAGATGTTCATGGTCATGTGCATAGGAGACTGGTGCAATATCGATAACAACTGCCTTGCCGACCGTAAACTGCCGGTTCTGCAATAAAACCATGATGGTTTTCCCTCCCATGCTGTGGCCGACAAGGTGTGGAGAATCCAGTTCACGGGAACTTATGAAGTCCGCCAAATCGTCTGCCAGATCATGGTAGGTCATTGAATCACGCCAAGGTGACCTGCCGTGATTTCTAAGATCCAGTGCGAATGTCCGGAAATGATCGGACAGTCGCAGCGCAATCGATCTCCAGTTGGCCGACGAACCGAAAAGACCGTGCAGAATCAGCAGGGGAGGGTTTTCGGGATTGCCGAATTCGCTGGCATGTAATGGTACACTCATAAGCAACTGTCCAAATAACCCGATACGGTGCAAATCGTAACATTTCAAGATAGTACTGGTCACGGCCGCCATTTTCCTCAACGACAGTTTCAAGTGTAATGGAAAAACCAGGAAACAGGACTCACACGAGATCCGGTGGCAGGGAAGCACGAAGAAGACTTCGAACCAGAAATGTGGAAGGCATGCTGCCGCAGCTGACGCGAAACATTCCACTTGTGGAACCATTGGACGAAGAACAGTTGAGAAGAATCGACAATGCGTCAATGGCGATACTTGAAGAGGTTGGCGTTGTGTTCCGCGATCCTGTCGCTCTGGGTGACTGGAAAAAGGCGGGTGCCAGGGTAGAGGGAGATCTTGTGAAATTCGACCGGGAGCATATACGGGAACTCATCAGTTCGTTGCCTTCAAGCATTACCTATCATGCGCGAAATCCGGAAAAATCCGTCTTGATTGGTGGTGTCAACTCGATTTTCGTCCCCATGACAGGGGCGCCTTATCTGCGGGATCTGGAAGATGTCAGGAGACAGCCCACGTTGGAGGACTTGGCTACTTTTCACAAGCTCTCGCATATGCTGCCAGCTCTTCATTCTTCTGCACATCATATCGTCGAACCAATGGACCATCCAGTTGCACACAGGCACCTGAGAATCACCTATTCATCAATGAAATACTCCGACAAGACATTCATGGGCATGACGACATCCGGCAGAAATGGTGAAGATGTCATGGATATGTGCGAAATCCTGTTTGGTAAGGAATTTCTTGAGAGTAATTCTGTAACTACCGGTAATTGCAATGGAAATTCTCCTCTTGTGTGGGATGCAACCATGCTTGGCGCCATGCGGGCGTTCGTCAGGCGACGGCAGCCTGTCCTGTGTTCGCCATTTGTACTGGGCGGGGCTAACACCCCAGCCTCGGTAGTTCCGGCTATTGTTCAGCTGAATGCCGAAGCGCTGTCCGCACTCGCCTATACCCAGATTGTGAACAAGGGGGCCCCTGCAATCTATGGGCATTACCTGTCGACGGTTTCCATGCAGTCGGGTGCGCCAATGGCGGGTACGCCTGAAATCAGTCTGATGAATTTTGCCATCGGACAGCTTGCCCGGTTCTATGATGTGCCATGGCGAACTTCCAACACACTTGGTGGTGCGAAAGTGCTGGATGCCCAGTCAGGTTATGAAAGTGCCTCAACCCTGATGGCTGTACTGCTTTCGGGAGCCCACTATATCTGGCATTCTGCCGGGTGGAACGAAGCAGGAATGCATTGCTCGATCGCGAAGTTCATAGTGGATGCTGAACAATGCGCCATGGGATATCGTATGGCAGAAGGGTTTCGGTGGGATGATTTTGAAGAAGCACTCGCAGCCGTACGTGATATAGGTCCGGGAGGACATTATCTTGGACATCCTCACACCCAGGAAAATTTCCAGAGAGCTTTCTTCATGCCGAAGCTGTTCGACAACAATTCCTATGAGCAGTGGCTCGCCGAGGGCAGGACGGATATTACCGAGCGTGCCCTCAGTCATGCCAGGAAATTACTTTCCGAGTATCAGGAGCCCAAGCTTGATGAGGCAAGGGATGAAGAACTTCTGGATTTCATTGCCAGAAGGGAAAGGGAAATCCCCCCCGAAGGCGGTTTGAACGAGGAGTATTGACTGCCTCTGCTCGTCGACCGGGATATTTAACTTTACATAATATGCATTATACGCACTTAATGCCGGTTACCGGCCTTGCTGAAACATCCTCGGAACCTGCTTTCATTTGCCAATACTTGCAGCATTTATTTCGGCACTGTTGCGCAGGTGTGCGATGCGATTCTGGGCTTCAATAAAGATGCGGACTATTTCCGGAAACTCCTCCTTGATGGACTTTTCCAGATTCGTGATGGTTTTCTCCACTTCGCCTGCCGTTATCGTGTCATGGAAATCGAGGCTGATATTCAGCAATACGTCCTTCGGTCCCATATGCATGGTCAGTATCTCATTGATGCCTAGAATGTCCGATTCCTTGTTCAGTATGCTCCTGATGCCACTTACAACTTCCCGACTTGCGGCTTCCCCGATCAGCAGCCCCTTGGATTCGTAGGCAAGGAGCATGGCCGTACAACTCAAGATAGTACCGATTATCAAGGATGCTACAGCATCGAATACGGGGTCTCCGGACCACTGGTACAACAGCAATCCGGCAAAAGCGACAATCAGGCCCAGCATTGCCGCACTGTCTTCGAACAGGACAGTGAATACAGTAGGATCCTTGCTTACCTGGACCGCCTTGATATATCCCAGTCTTCCCTTTCTCTTTCGGAATTCCCTGAATGCAACAGACCATGAAATCCCTTCGAAAACCATTGCTACAGCAAGCACGATATAATTTATGTGGATATCCTTGATCTCGCGCGGACTACCGAGTCTTTGGAACCCTTCGTACAGCGAGACCCCGGCACCGATTGCAAAAATCAGTATGGCTACCACAAATGTCCAGAAATACAGCTCCATACCGTAGCCAAACGGATGTTGCTCGTCAGCGGGTCTGGCTGCGCGTTTCATGCCCCACAAGAGCAATACCTGATTACTGGTGTCAACGATCGAGTGCACCGCTTCGCTCAGCATGGCCGAACTTCCTGTTATAACCGCTGCGGTCATTTTTGTAGCGGCAATCAGTCCATTGCCAATCAGGGCTGCTATAACAACCCATTTAGATCCAGACTTGGGTTTCAACTAAAATGGAGGAAGGAAAAGATATGCATAAACAAGACTCATTCTGAGTCCAACCAGGGCTTTTGTCAAGAAAATGTACGGCTGGACAAGGATGGTCATGCGTGGCAAGTCACGTCCCGGGACCTGCAACCGAACGTTTCCGGTTTTCTGATACATTACAGGCCAGATTTGCCAGCAGTCTTGATTTCGATGCCGAATATTCTCATTGTCACCAACTGCCCTTCCGAAAATACCAGAACCCTGCAGCAAGCCGTGTTGAAGGGTTGCCGGAATGATTGCCTTGACGAAACATCAGCACGATGCAGGGAAGCATGGGATGCGGATGCAGAAGATGTTATATGGTGTGACGGCATAATAATCGGAACGACCGAAAATTTCGGTTACATGAGCGGTGCAGTCAAGGATTTCTTCGAAAGGATTTATTACCCGTGTCTGGGAATTACCGAGGGAAAACCGGTAGCTCTTTATGTCAAGGGCGGTCTGGACGGCCAGGGGGCGCGGGCGAGCATGGAAAGAATCGTGACAGGTCTGAAGTGGAAATCCATTCAACCCGTTCTGATACTCAAGGGGGAATTCCGTTCGGAGTTCGTCAGGCAATGTGAAGAACTGGGCATGACCATGGCAGCAGGCCTGGAGGCTGGCATCTACTGAATCCCCGATCAATGAAACTCGGTGATCAGCCATGGCAACATCTTCAGTAGTCAGGATCCCTGTCAGCCAGCCGCCTTTCCAGGGACTTTACCTGTTCCTCCAGGGCATTCACACGCTTCCGGGTCCTTTCCAGAATTTTCATCTGGATATCAAACTGCTCCCGTGATACAAGATCCAGTCTTTCCAGGTTGGCCCGGATCACAGCTTCAACATTGTTCCTGACATCCTTCACGGAGTCAGTCGACAACGCATGCTCCATACCGTTCAGCAACGTCTCAAGAACAGTTTTCATATTTCAGTATCAATCAGTATGTCAATGTAGGCACTCTCCCTGATCTGACTGAACCAGGTGGCGAACAGATCTCTTGACTTCCTGTTAAATAGCTCATTATACGCCCTGTCTCTCAGAAGTTTCTGGCTGATATCCTGTTCCCGACTATCCAGGACTTCAAAAAGATGGTATCCGTACGGACTCTTGACAGGATCACTCACCATATTGAATTCAAGCTTGTGCACTGCTTCTTCGATCACCGGCAAAACATCACCCGGGGAAATCCATCCCAGAGATCCCCCCTCGGGTGCGCTGACAGGGTCATCTGAATGCAGTCGGGCCATGCTCGAGAACTCCTCGCCCGAGTTGATCTGCGCCATGATATCCAGAGCCAATTCCAGCGCCTCATCATCTGTCAGCCCCTTCATCTCCGGCCGTATCAGGACATGACGCAGCGAATATTGCGTGACTACTTTCTGGTCCCCCTGCTTGTCAAGAATTTTCAACAGGAAAAAGCCGTTGGGGGCCTTGATCGGTTCTGTAACCTCGCCCAAGCGCATAGCGGTTAAGGGTTGAATGAAGATATCAGGAAGCTCATCCATTGTGCGCCATCCCATATAGCCGCCCTCCTCCGAATCGCCGTCCGAGTACTGTTTCACAGCCTCATTAAAGGGCATTCCCTGGTCAAGCTTTTTCCTGATCAGTTCAACGCGCTCATTTGCCTCGATATCAGACCCCGTCTCCCCTTCAGACGAGACAAACAGGTGTGACAGTTCGAAAGAATTATTGGTCTTGTAGACATCGGGGTGAGCCTGTATGTGATAATCTATTTCCTCATCGCTGATCTCCACTTCGGAGCTGATGTCTATCTCAATGATTTTCCTAATTAACAACTGTTTCTCGATAATCCTTCTGAATTGTGCCTTCCGTAATCCCTGTTCAGACAAATAGGCATAAAACCGATCAGCATCGCGATAATTATTGTCCCAGGCAATATTCCGGACCAGATCATTGATTTCAGAATTCCTGACGTATACACCGCGTCGTATGGCGAATTGCACCTGAACCATCTCATCAATCAGATGATTCAGCAAATCCCTGTTGATCGACGCATCGGCACCTTGCTCCAATTGGTCGTTCCCGAGCAGCGATTCGTATTTGTAGCGAGCCTCATACTCCGACCGGATCAATACGTCATCATTTACTATGGCAAGTGTACCGTCCAGCGCCAGAGACAGTTCCATGAAGCCGATGCTCAGCAAGGTCAATACCGATAACATCCAATTCTTGATTCTCATGCGATATATCCCAAAGTGTCACGGTCCCGTTGAAATTTTACCAAGATCATCCAGGGCAAAGCTGAATACAATTCGGTCATCGTAATCCGTATCCAGAGCATAGCGCTGAAGTTGCAGTCTAGCCGCCCAGCAACACCCATCATAACCGAAACCAAGCTTTACCGTTCGGAGCTTGCTCTCCAGCAGTGAATAATAAAATTCGCTCTGCAGCTGCCATCTGGGTCCAAGCGATGTTTCAACCCTCAAATTGACCTGTTCGCTACTGCGTTGCCGCTTGCTGTATCGGACTGAACCCCTGTGTCGGGAATCGTGAGCATACCTGGCAGACAGGGAGAGGTAATTCTCCTCATTGTCAGGTTCCGCCCATTTTGAGAATCCCTGGAAAGTCCAGCGATCAGCAAGCGTACCGGATATTTCTGCCAGCAAACCAGATTTGTCTCGGGTATCGTCCGGTTCAGCCGTTGTCAGGCCAACTTTCCGATCATCAAAAAAGAATATCCGGCCAATACCCAAATTCAGTTTTTCCCTTCCGTTGCCATTGTCGACAAATCTGGTCCTGATTCCGAGCGACAACTGATGCGTATCCCCTACCCTGTCTCCACCCAGGAACCGGTTTTCCCTGAAGGAGCGGGACAGGCTGCTGAGCTCTCCTCTGCGCGTATCAAAGTCAGGAAAAAGCTCCTGCTTCGAGCGCACAGGAATCCTGACGTAAAACAGCCGGGGCTCAAGTGTTTGAAGATATGTGGTATCCGATCTGCTGAAAAGCCTTTCAAGAACCAAGCCGGAATCGATGCTGAAGACGGGAACACTGACTGAAGGTGCCTTATCCCCATTTGGATTGTTGTTCAGATCATATCGAATGCCGTGTACCGAAAGCCTTGGTACAAAATGCCCGTAAGCCTTCTCTAACGGCAGACTTACATAGGGTTCGATGCCGATCCGTGTGCCATCGACCTTTTTATCGTCATCATGATTGAAATGCGTCAGGTCGGAGCGGATTCCGAATCTGAAAATGGACAATTCCTGCTCTCTTAGGCGTACCTTGATCTCCGGCATTCTTTCATAAGGCTGACTGGCAATGCTTACATCCTGATTTACTCGTTCGAAAGCAGAAAACCGTGTTCTGAGATATAGCACGCTATCCCTGTAAGTCACCGAGGCATCCTGCGGGATATAGCTTGAGTGCCTGACACCGACATCATTGGAGAAATCGCGTAAATACCGTGTATCGGACACATCATTCAGATCAACTTCCGCCATGAGTGTTTTCGTAAAGCGGTGCCTGTGATCAAGGCTGAATGCATGACGGTCGCCCTTGAAAACATCATCATCAGGGAGGTATTCCGCCCTGATTGTCCCGCTCGACCTGCGGGTCAGATAGCGATACTCCCCATGGACCTGCAATCCCCGTCTGCTGAAAAGGCGCGGCATGACGGTTGCATCCTGCTGCGGAGAAATATTGGCGTAATACGGAATACCGAATATGGCGCCGGACTGGTCATCGTATCCCATCCTGGGAAACAGAAAACCGGATTTGCGTTCATCATTGATCGGAAAGGTTACTGCAGGAAAATAGAAGATGGGCATGTCCTTGAAGCGAACCACCATATCCCTGGCCGAGCCGGTACCCGACGCATGATCCAGTTCCAGCCGCCTGGCTGTCAAGACAACGTCACGATTTTCATTGCACGTGCTGAGCGTGGCATATTCCAGTCGCTGAAATCCCTCTCCCTCGAAACTGACCTTTCGAGCCGTTGCACTGGCCCTGACAATGGGAACTGTCGTGTATTCTCTCCCCACTGCCTGATTGCCCTGGACAGCCGTCCGGTTTTGAGGGGCAAGGAATGACCGGCTCTCTTCAAGATCGTTGTGTCCCTGATGAGAGGAAGAGGCAGTCGGGTGCGCATATCGGATTCTGACATCCTCCATGACCCCGGTATATGTATCCAGCGCCATTTTCATCGTGTTGGAAAACACCTCGTCGCCATTGCTTGTATAAATCCGTACATTTTCCGATGACTCGGCAATCCGGGTGTCCTCATCAAGAATCACGCGGTTCGCAAAAATTCCCCGGCCTCCCTGGATAATCCGCACATCCCCGTGAAAGGCATAACCTGCACCCTTTCGGGCTTCCACTTCATTCGCCTCAATACTGATGGGAAGTTCGTCATAGTCAGTTGCCGCGTCGGCAGAATCTGCTTCGGAAGCAATGGATCCGGCGTTCAGGTTCCTGAAGATTCTCAACTCCTCAGGCAATTTGACGGTAGCCGGAATGCATATGCCAGATCCGGCGAAGCCTGTGCTGTCGCCAGCGTGAAGGCCAGCACCGCCCGCCTGGGCACTTGCCGGAAAGACCGGAAACATGCCCGCACATGCCCACAAACAAGCAAAACCCGTTCCATGCATGCATCGGCCAAGGAATGTTGTTTGCATAAAGGAAAGATGGGATTTCCTTGTCCATATATGAAAATCAACCCATTATAATCTACACACCAACAGCAAACCCAATACTCGTTGCCCCCCTGCCACTGTGGAAGCCCTGATACTCTCTGCCGGATACGGAACCCGAATGCGACCAGTCACCGACACGCTTCCCAAGCCATTGTTGCAGATCGGTGGGCTGAGCCTGATAGAACATCATTTGAGAATGCTATCGACGCTCAACTTCAGAAAAGTTGTCATAAACATCTCGTACATGCATGAATTGATTCTGGATTATTTCAAGAAAAATACTAAATTTGATATCGAGATCATTTTTTCCGTAGAAGCCGACGAACCGCTTGGTACGGCAGGTGGAGTTCGCAATGCCCTGCCGTATCTGAATGATGAGCAGTTGCTTGTCATCAATGGCGATGTATTGATTGACACCCCCCCTACCCTGATGGCTTTGCCTCGGGACACGGATATTCATATGTATCTGGTTCCCAATCCTGAGCACAACCCGGACGGTGATTTCTCGTTTTCAGGAGGGATGCCAAAATTGAAAGATGCTGAAGAACCAGTCTATACATTTTCTGGAATCGCGTTATATAGAACATCCCTGTTTGAAACACTCCCATCAGGGTTTCTTGCGCTCGGTCCCATACTTCAGTCTACGGTCAAAAACAAACGTGCCAGTGCTGAAATTCATACCGGGCTATGGATAGATATAGGAACCGTGCAGCGGTATGAATATGCAAGGAAACTTTTTGACCGAGCTGAAAGCAGTAACGACAAGCAGTCTTGCAGTTACTGACTGGCAGGAATACCGGTCTGCCGCGCGCCACGGAAATATTCATCAAACCTGGCGGCCAGTGATGCAATTTCCGACTGCACTGATACCAGGGTTGCTTCGGGAGCATGATCCGCAAGCTGTGTCACCTCAAGCATCGGAAAACCGCATGGATCAATAAGCGAGAACGGAGTCAGGTCCATTCTTACATTAAGACTGAAGCCGTGGTAGCAATAGCCACGACTTATTCTCAAACCAAGCGCCGCAATTTTCTTGCCGTCGACGTAAAGTCCCGGTGCTCCCTGTCGGCGGGTTGCCGGAACCTTGTAAGGTTTCAGCAGATCGATTATCAGCTGCTCAATAGCATGAACAAGCAATTTCGGCCCGATCTTTCGTCTCTTTAAATCCAGCAGGAAATAAACCACCATCTGACCCGGCCCGTGATAAGTCATCTGCCCGCCCCTATCCGTATGAATGACCGGTATACAAGACGGATTTTCCACTGGCTGGTGATGGCAACTGGTTCCCTGAGTATAGACAGGATAGTGTTGAAGCCACCATATCTGATCCTCGGAAT
>JAJDVC010000041.1 GCA_022826305.1 Gammaproteobacteria bacterium
GTCTGGAGGAATACGCGAGTCGACATCGGCTCGAATGGATCGAGGACCCTTCAAATCGCGATCAGCAGATATTCAGGAATTTTTTCAGGCACGGGCTGTTGCCGATCCTTTATCAAAGGGGGATCATCACGCCTGAAACGCTGAACCGTGGCAGTCTGGCCTGCAGGGCCATAATGGGCATGCAGCAACGGGAAGGAACGGAGTTGCTCTTGCGCTGTTCCTCGCCATCGAACAGAGGGGTCTTCTGCTTGACGGATCCGGTCCGGATTACAGCCGAGATGCTGTCCGACAACTATGTGTTCGGGACGGTTCTGCGCCTGTGGGTCCATGCTGCAGGCAAGCCTTCTCCGTCCGAGAAGCAGATTCGTGTTCTCATGGAGCAGGTGATACATGGCAAGACAGGCCATGCCGGGCTGGACCTTGATGGAGACTGTATCCGGTACTACAGCAGACATGTATTCCTGACGACGCGAACCCGTGCGCCTTGTCCGCTGCAACAGGACCTGCAGAGCGGTATCGATACACTGCATGGGTTGGGGCTGGGCATGGAGTTCGACAGGACCTGTACCGGCTTGAGTCCAGAGGTGTTTGAACGACGGTCTGAATGGAACCTGGTCTGGCGCCATGGAAACATGAAGATGCGGTTGCCGGGGCGACAGGCAAGATCCCCTGTACGCAGGTTGCAGCAGCAGCGCCGCGTGCCGCCTTGGGAAAGGCACGCCGTTCCGAATATCATGCTGGATGGTGAGGTGATCTGGTCGCATGGAGTCGGCGCAGCGGACGGGTTCCGGACCGGGCCTGACGAAACGGGGTTTCAGCCACGATTCTCACGGTCTGATCCTTCCGACAGGATGCATGCCAGCTGTCCTGCACATCCATGTACTGCATCCACCGCACCCTGACGCAGGAGGACGGACATTGTTCCGGAAAGCCAGAGGTGTTCCGGACACGTTCAAGACGGGTGAGTCGCCACAGGGCCAGGCAGAATCCCGAAACAGGGAATTTCCGGATAATGCAATTCTGACGGTCGAGATTGAGAGGGAGCTACGGTTTTGTTAAGCTATGAAACCGTCCAGGCAGTCGCTTCATGATTGACTGCCTGCATCCATTCAAGGTGAAAACGTACCGATCACTATCACATTCCACAGGTATCAGGTGCAAGGAAAAACGATTCCCATGACCAAATTCGTGTTCATTACGGGCGGAGTAGTGTCATCCCTGGGAAAGGGAATCGCGGCAGCATCACTCGGAAGCGTGCTTGAAGCGAGAAAGCTGAATGTAACACTGCTCAAGCTTGATCCCTATATCAACGTTGATCCGGGGACCATGAGTCCGTTTCAGCACGGTGAAGTGTTCGTCACTGACGATGGTGCGGAAACCGATCTTGATCTTGGGCATTACGAACGGTTCGTGCGCACAACCATGGGGAAGATCAACAATTTCACGACAGGGCAGATTTACGAGATGGTGATACGCAAGGAGCGACGCGGTGATTACCTCGGGGGCACCGTTCAGGTAATTCCGCATATAACCGACCAGATCAAGTCCAGCATCATGGAGGGAGCACAGGAGGCAGATGTTGCCCTTATAGAGATTGGCGGTACGGTCGGCGACATAGAGTCATTGCCCTTTCTGGAAGCCATACGTCAGATGCGCATCGAACTCGGCAGGAAAAATACCCTGTTCATGCACCTGACCCTGGTCCCCGAGATACAGGCAGCCGGAGAGATAAAGACGAAACCAACCCAGCACTCGGTAAAGGAACTGCGCTCGATTGGAATCCAGCCGGATATCCTGTTGTGCCGCGCAAGGGAACGACTGCCGGATACGGCACGACGAAAAATCGCCATGTTCACCAATGTGTCTGAAGACGCCGTTCTGTCGGGAGTCGATGTTGAAAGCATCTATGACATCCCCATACTCTATGTCGAGCAGAAAATGGATCAGTTGGTAACAGGACAGTTCGGCATCGAAACGCCCGAGCCCGATCTGTCGGAATGGGATCAGGTGAGCAGCCGCATACGGTCTCCGGAGCATGAACTGAATATCTCCATGGTGGGCAAGTACGTGAGTCTTACGGAATCCTACAAGTCCCTGTCGGAGGCCCTTGTCCACGCCGGCATACAGACCCGCACACAGATCAACATACATTATGTGGATTCGACGGACATAGAGAGTACCGGCACCGAAATGCTGGAAGGCGCCGATGCGATATTGATTCCCGGGGGATTTGGGGAGCGTGGCGTGGAGGGCATGATCAAGGCGGCAGAATTTGCCAGAATCGGGAAAATTCCCTACCTGGGAATCTGTCTGGGCATGCAGGTTGCGACGATCGAGTATTCCAGGAACGTTGCCGGTCTGGAACATGCCCACAGTACCGAATTCAATCCGGCATCTCCTGACCCCGTTATCGCCCTGATCACGGAGTGGGTGGATTCGGAGGGCCGTACGGAAACCCGGTATGCCAATGATAACCTGGGAGGGACCATGCGTCTCGGGGCACAGGAAGTCTATCTGGAACCCGGGACACGTTGCCACGGAATCTACGGTTCGGGCGTGATCAGCGAGCGTCATCGGCACAGGTATGAGTTCAACAACAATTATCTCGACAGGCTCCGGGAAGTCGGTATGGTGTTTTCCGGTTTCTCCGTGGACAAGCTGGTAGAGGTGATCGAATTGCCGGACCATCCCTGGTTCCTGGCCTGCCAATTCCATCCCGAGTTCACTTCCACGCCCAGGGATGGCCACAAGATGTTCACGGATTACATTCTGGCAGGACTCGACTACAATCGTTCCCGGGGCAGGAGACAGGAACTGGCATGACCTCATGCACAGCTGCATTCGGGAATCCGGACATGGGGGCTTGGTGAAACATGTCACGTCATGCCCATGCGGAACGAAGCAAAATGGTTCTTCCTGAGTTCAGACGGGATTCCGGCAGGCCGTTTTTCCTGTTTGCGGGCCCGTGTGTAATCGAGTCCGAGGAGATGGCCCTGCGTACTGCCGGGCAGTTGCTGGATATTACATCTCGTCTTGGTATTCCATTTGTCTACAAGTCGTCATTTGACAAGGCAAACAGGACTGCGTCGAATTCTCCACGCGGACCCGGACGGGAAGCCGGACTGGAAATTCTGCATGGAGTCCGCCAGCAAGTCGGTGTTCCCGTGATTACGGACGTACACTCGGTCGAGGATGTTCTGCTGGCAGGTGAGGTGGTTGATGTGTTGCAGATTCCCGCCTTCCTGTGTCGGCAAACGGACCTGATAGAGGCAGCTGCCGTCTCGAACAGACCGGTCAACATCAAGAAGGGACAGTTTCTCTCGCATCAGGAAATGCGCCATGTTGTCGAAAAGGCCCGACAGGTCAATACCCATGCCCAGGTCATGGTGTGTGAGCGTGGCAATTGTTTCGGCTACAACAATCTGGTCGTTGACATGCGGGGACTTGAAATACTCAAGGGCCTGGATGTTCCGGTGGTTTTCGACGCCACGCACTCGGTACAGTTGCCGGGAGCCGGAACTGGCCGGTCAGATGGCCAGCGGGAGTTCGTGCCGGTGCTGTCCCGGGCTGCGGTTGCGGTTGGTATCGATGGCCTGTTCATGGAAACTCACCCCGATCCCGATCAGGCGCTCAGTGATGGACCGAACTCCTGGCCCCTGGATCAGGTCGAGGGTCTCCTGACGGAACTCCTTGACATTGACCGGCTGGTCAGAAGGCTATAATTGCGATCATTCACGGTTATTTCCTGACAGGCGCCGGGATGCCGGTATTTCGCGCAACGGAAAAATACAGACCCCTGAATCATTCTCCCGACAATGAACACTGAAATTACCGATATCCAGGCATGGGAAATTCTGGATTCGCGTGGCAATCCCACCCTGTCCGTGGAACTGATGACCCAGGGAGGCGCCAGTGGAATCGCATCCGTTCCATCCGGAGCCTCGACCGGTGTCCTGGAAGCCCTGGAGTTGCGGGACAGCGACATGACCCGTTATCTGGGCAAGGGAGTTCTGACAGCCATAGAGCATGTGAATACAATCCTGAAGCAATCCGTACTTGGGCATGATGCGGCCGATCAGGAGAGACTGGACCGGCACATGATTGAAATGGACGGAACCGATAACAAGAGAGTTCTGGGCGCCAACGCCATACTGGCCGTATCCCTGGCGGCTGCTCATGCGTCTGCCAGGGCCCGGCGGATTCCCCTGTATGCGCATTTGTCGGAATTATACGATTGCAGGGAACTGATTCTGCCTGTTCCCCAGATGAACATCATCAACGGCGGTGCACATGCCGACAATGCCATAGACTTTCAGGAATTCATGATCCTGCCGGTTGGTTTTGAGCGCTACGCAGAGGCGCTTCGCTGTGGAGTCGAGATCTTTCATGCGCTCAAGCAGGTATTGCTGGAAAAGGGGTATTCGACCGGAGTCGGGGATGAGGGGGGGTTCGCTCCGGAATGCCGCTCCAACGAGGAGGCGATCATTCTGATTCTTCAGGCGATCGAGCGTTCCGGATACATGCCGGGAGAGCAGGTCATGATCGGGGTTGATGCGGCCAGTTCGGAGTTTTACAGCGCCGACCATTATCGGATGGCATCTGAAGGTGCGGTACTGGATTCCGGCGAATTTGCCTCCTATCTGGAGCGATGGGTCAGTCGATACCCTGTTATCAGTATTGAAGATGGCATGGCTGAGCAGGATTGGACAGGTTGGGACAGCCTTACCCGGTTGATGGGGAAGAGGATACAGCTGACAGGGGATGACCTGTTTGTAACCAATCCCGATATTCTCCGGAAGGGTATAGAGCGGGGAGTCGCCAATTCGATACTGATCAAGCTCAATCAGGTCGGCACCCTCACCGAAACCTTTCATGCCATGGCAATGGCGCGACAGGCGGGTTATGGCATAACCGTTTCCCACAGGTCGGGAGAAACCGAGGACACGACGATCGCTGATCTTGCGGTTGCAACGGCTGCCGGACAGATCAAGACCGGTTCCTTGTGTCGTTCGGAGCGGGTCTGCAAGTATAACCGGCTCTTGAAGATCGAGCGGGATCTGGGCGATCATGCATGTTATGCTGGCACAGGTGCATTTTCCTTCCTGAAACAACCGGATTGAAGACGATGGATGCCCGCCTTGCTGTCAAGGCCGTGAATCTGATATTGCTGGTGCTCTTTTTCGGATTGCAGTACTCGTTGTGGGCAGGAAATCAGAACATGTTCGACTGGTACCGCCTGAAGCAGGCTATCGCGCAACAGGAGAATGAAAACAGGGAGCTGATGCTCCGGAATCAGAAACTTGATGCAGAGGTGTTCAACCTGAAGCATGGGGGGACAACCATTGAAACCATTGCGCGGTCTGAACTGGGATATATCAGGAAGGGTGAAAATTTCTATCAGATCATGGATTAGCTCGGGAACTGCATGACTACCGCATGGGGTTCCCTTTTTGATTGTCCGATGGATCTTGCGCGCTCGCCGGAAACAGGCCCCTCGTGTGGCGGACGACCTCCCTTCGTTCCGGGGTGAAAGCCGACCTGCTCCGACAGAAGACGGAAATCATTACGCTTGATCGTCCTTGCCGGGATGTTCCGGCGAATCCTCCTTGCGGGACAACCAACCGTTCCTCACAGACATGAAGATCGAGCTGCTCGACCTCGTTGCGTCGCCTGTACAACTCCCGGTCGCATTCCCGGGGAGCGACCCGATTCCTTCCATGGTGGCATCACGAGAATGAAATCCCGGTCATGTAGCAACGGGCGGGTATCGTCGTTCTCGTATCCCCGATCCATGATACCCTGGTTGATGGCTTGTCCAGTCGATTCGGAAGTTTTCGCCTTGCTGGGAGAAAGCGTCAAGGCAGTTGCCGTTCGGGCATCCGCGGCAACCACATGAAGTCTGATGTCCCATTCGCCCCGGGACCTGCCGACAGACTGCGGTCCGTTTTTTTGACGCCAGGATGCCGTCGGGGTGGATCTTGATGCTGGTGCTGTCCGGGCCGCATGCCTCGATCCCTATTCGGATAATGCGATCCTGCTGCGATTGCCCGAACACTCCATGCTTCGATCATCGGTTCATCTGCATGCAGATCGTGTGCCGATTCCGGAAATGCTTCGACAGCAATGGCGCGATACGTCCGTAATGGACATGTCGCATTTCAGGTCGTGTCAATACGCCCTGAAGGATTTCCGGTGTCAGGAAGCGGGTAGGGCAGGGGTATTTGAGCAATTTCAGGACCTTCTGCCGATCCCAGGCACATCCGCAAGGGCTGTGTATCGGATACCGGTACAACTGCAGAAAGATGAAAAACGTCCGGGGCGGTTCTTGCCGCGTCGACAACCTTTCCCGGACGCTGTTCAGGCTGGACTGGATTGACAAGGTCAGTGCCAGGCAGGATATCACCGCTGTGTTGGACTGTTGCGATGCAGAGCCTTTGCTTGGATTTTCCCAGATACCTGAGCCGGGCAATAATCTCCTGCCCGGGATAGCAGCCTTTCCTGAAACTGATGCCGTCCACCAGATCAAGGTTCAGATGCTGGGGTATGAACGTTTCAGTGGTTTGCGGATAAACTTGCGGGATACCGGAAAGAATATCCGCAAGTTTCCAGAAATCACCATGCAGAATCGGATCAGCGCGCTTGAGGCATTCGGCTGTTTGGTCCCGGTTACCTACCACCAGTGTTCTTGGGACATGCCCCTTGCAGGTGTGGGTTGACAACCCTGTGCATGAATCCGGTAGCGGCAGGGTTCCCGTGGTTCCCAAGACATGCTCGGTTTCATCATGAGTCAACACGACCCGGGAGCGAAGAACAAACATCTTCAGTCGCTTTTCGAGTCCCTTGACCATGGATGCCGGAACCAGCATCCGGAATCCGCCTGACGGCTTGGTCAGGAGGCGGATGACAGCAAGTGTCCGGCCTTTGGGATTGCAGTAGGCGTGCAACTGGGAACAGGGGGGATCCAGAGTGCGCAAGTCATTGCTGAACTGGTTCTGCACGAACTGCTCCGAGTCTTCGCCCGTAATGCTGATTACCGAAAGATGATCGAGATCGATTGCCATCCCGGTTTCTTCAGGGGGTTCCAGAATTGTCTGAAAATCGCAGTCAGATGGTCTGGTTCGTTGCGAGGCGCTTTCAGGCATCATTACCGATCAACTCATGCTCTCCGGCAATTGTTCATGGTCGGATTATAATGTTGCAGCATTTTGCAAGCCATACCCGGAAAGGGGAAATGGCAGGAAGGTATGATAATATCCGGTGTGCATTGATCTTGATGATTTTTCGATGATACCGGGTAAAACTTCTGCCCCAGGACATCAGATTTTCGGGAATCGGACAGGAAGATTCCACATGTCCGGGAACCATCTCGCTTGCAGCAAGTGCCTGACCACAATACCAATGGCACTGTTGCGGCACGACTTGTCCGGGTAGGCACATGAACCGGCGACCACTTTCCCCTCATCTGCAGATTTATCGGCCACAACTCACCTCCGTGCTTTCTATCCTGCATCGGGGAACCGGCATTGTCATTGCAGTCGGGTCCTTGTTGACAGCGGCGTGGCTGCTGGCTGTTGCAACCGGGGCGGAGGCATTCAACGTGGCTTCTTGCCTGGTCAACTCGATACCAGGCAAGGTACTCGTGCTTGCATGGAGTGCCTGTACGGCCTACCATCTATGCAATGGCATCCGCCATCTGGCATGGGATGCCGGATTCGGGTTTGAACTGCATCAGGTGTACCTGACGGGCAGGCTGGTGCTGGTTGGGACCATATTGATCACAGCGGGAGCGTGGCTGGCATGACCCTGCGGCATCCATTGGAGAAGGCCAGTGGCCTGGGGTCATCCGGCGAAGGGTCTCGTGACTGGTGGTTGCAGCGGGTGACGGCCCTGGTGCTGATCCCATTGACATCGTGGTTCCTGTTTTCGATTCTCGACCATCTTGGCAACAACCATCGGGAGGTACAGGAATGGATCGCCTATCCTCCGGTATCGATTGCCCTGATCCTGTACCTGGGTTTCATGCTTTTTCATGCCCAGCTCGGTCTGCAGGTCGTGATAGAGGACTACGTACATTCCTCCGCAGGCAGGCTGACATGCCTGCTGCTGTCAAGATCGATCTTTCTGGTTGCCGGACTGGTTGCCATCTACTCGGTCTTGAGTGTTGCGGTCTGACAGAAGGACTATCCAGCGGTCTACAGCATGCCAGACGCTTATTCCATCATCGATCACCAGCATGACGTGGTTGTCGTCGGTGCTGGTGGTGCCGGACTCCGTGCCACACTCGGCATGGCAGTGGAGGGTTTGAGTACGGCCTGCGTGACGAAACTGTTTCCAACCCGAAGTCATACGGTTGCAGCCCAGGGCGGAATGAGCGCAGCCCTGGGAAACATGGGAGAGGATGACTGGCGCTGGCACATGTACGACACCGTCAAGGGATCGGACTGGCTGGGAGATCAGGATGCTATCGAATACATGTGTCGGGAAGCGGCTGATGCCGTGATTGAACTGGAACATTATGGAGTTCCCTTCTCCCGCACGCCTGAGGGGAAGATATACCAGAGGGCTTTCGGGGGCATGACGACTCATTATGGAGAGGGACAGGCCCAGAGAACCTGTGCGGCAGCTGACCGGACCGGGCACGCGATTCTGCACGCGCTGTATCAGCAATCCCTCAAGCACAAGGCAGAATTCTTTATCGAGTTCTTTGCCCTGGACCTGATCATGGAGGAAGGAGAATGCAGGGGTGTGCTGGCCTGGGACCTGGAAACCGGAACACTGCACCGCTTTGCAGCAAGACTGGTTGTGCTTGCCACTGGCGGCTATGGCAGGACATACTTTTCTGCAACATCCGCTCACAGTTGTACGGGTGATGGCGGGGGTATGGTGCTGCGCGCCGGGTTGCCGCTGCAGGACATGGAGTTTATCCAGTTTCATCCTACAGGGATCTATGGCTCCGGGTGCCTGATAACCGAGGGCGCCCGGGGCGAAGGCGGGTATCTGACCAATGCACGGGGCGAGCGGTTCATGGAGCGCTATGCACCGAATGCGAAGGACCTCGCATCACGCGATGTCGTGAGCCGGTCCATGACGATGGAAATACGCAATGGCCTGGGAGTCGGAAAGGAACAGGATCATATTCATCTGCATCTTGAACATCTGGGTCCTGAAGTGCTGGCAGAGAGACTGCCCGGGATTTCGGAATCGGCAAAAATATTCGCTGGCGTGGATGTGACTCGTGAACCGATACCGGTTATTCCGACCGTGCATTACAACATGGGAGGAATTCAGACCAATATTCACGGCGAGGTGGTCACACTGAAGGATGGCGATCCGGAACATGTTGTTCCGGGGCTGATGGCCATCGGGGAGGCAGCCTGTGTTTCGGTACATGGTGCGAACCGGCTGGGGTCCAATTCCCTGCTGGACCTTATTGTATTCGGCCGGGCGGCTGCACGTCAGGCCCGTACCGTGATCGGGGACAATTGCAAGCGGATGCAATTGAGACGCCATGCCGGGGAGCATATTGTCGACAGATTCGATACTGTCCGGTACGCCAGGGGTGACACACCTACTGCCTACCTTCGCCTGAAGATGCAGAGGATCATGCAGGAGAATTGTGCGGTGTTCCGGACCGAAGAGGTAATGCGGGAAGGCATTGACAGGCTTGCCGGGGTCTGCAGGCAGTTTTCTGACGTCAGCGTGACTGATCGATCGATGATCTGGAACTCCGATCTCGTGGAGACCCTGGAGCTGGATAATCTGCTCAGGCAGGCAAGTGTTTCCATTCACTCTGCAATAAACCGCAGGGAAAGCCGTGGTGCCCATGCCAGGGAAGATTTCCAGCATCGGGATGACCAGAACTGGATGAAGCATACCCTGGCCTGGCTGGACCGGCTGGACTTCATGCCGAAGCTCGATTATCGGCCGGTGCATGATTTCACCCTGACGGACGAAGTGGACTACATACAACCGAAAGATCGCGTTTACTGATGGCAGAATTCAGGCTTCCGAAAAACTCCCGTGTCATTCGGGGAAAGCATTTCAAGGATCCGGGCGACGGAGATCCCAGGACCGTGCATGTCTACAGGTGGGATCCCGATGCAGGAGGAAATCCGAGAATAGATAGTTACGATGTGGATATGCGGGAGTGTGGCCCGATGGTGCTGGATATCCTGATACGGATCAAGAATGCAATCGACAGCACTCTCACTTTCAGGAGATCGTGCAGAGAGGGCATTTGCGGCTCATGCGCCATGAACATCAACGGCGTCAATACCCTGGCCTGCATCGCCCCGGTGGATGATCTCAGGGGCGATATCAGGATTTATCCGTTGCCCCACATGTCGGTGATCAAGGACCTCGTTTCGGATATGAGTCAGTTCTACGCACAATACGCATCCGTGAAGCCCTGGCTGCAGTCCGACAGTCCGACCACGGACCAGGAACGGTTGCAGTCAGAATCCGACCGGGAAAAACTGGACGGCCTGTATGAGTGTATCCTGTGTGCATGCTGCTCCACCAGTTGCCCCAGCTACTGGTGGAACGGTGACAGGTATCTGGGGCCCGCCGCCTTGCTGCAGGCCTATCGGTGGATAGCGGATAGCCGGGACGACGCTGCTGGAGAGCGGCTGGATGAACTGGATGATGCATTCAAGCTTTATCGATGTCACACGATCATGAACTGTACCAATACCTGCCCCAAGGGGCTCAATCCTGCACGCGCCATAAGTGAAATCAAGAAATCGATCCACGCCAGGAAATAGCAGCAATGCCGATTATCCGTCGGTGTCTTTTCCCGGGAGCAGGGTTTTGTGGAAATGTCGCCGGGGCACTCGTGAACTGGACATGATCCTCCATGCATTTGCAATGCATCACTATCATGCACTGTCGGACCGGGAACGCACCCGGTTTCTCGGATTGCTTGACAATGAGGACGATCTGCTGATTCAATGGCTGTGTCTTGGCGGCGTTCCCGGATGTCCCGAAACTGCCAGCATTGTCGATCTGATCGTGTCGAAAACAGCCGGACAAGGCTGAATATCCTTTCCCCTGATTACTGTTCACACAAGAAGCCGGAGGCTTCCGATCCTGCTTCGGGAGCCTTGCCTGACCAGGAAACAATCTCACGCCGGGGGGGGGGTGACAACGGACTCACAGAATCTGGCTCAGGAACTCCCGGGTACGGGGGTCTCTTGCATGCTCAAAGAAGGTTGCCGGTGGTCCGCTCTCGACGAATATCCCCCGGTCGATAAAGTAGATCCTGTCGGCGACTTCACGAGCGAAGCCCATTTCATGGGTTACCAGGATACAGGTCATGCCTTCAGCCGCAAGCTCCTTGATCGTCACCAGGACTTCCTTGACGGTTTCCGGATCAAGTGCTGCGGTTACCTCATCGAACAGCATGATGTCCGGATTCATTGCAAGCGACCGGGCGATGGCGACACGTTGCTGCTGACCACCGGACAGCTCGCCCGGGTAGAAATCTTCCTTGCCCTCAAGGCGCACCTTCTTCATCAGTTCCAGAGCCTGGTTTCTCACTTCATCCCTGTCCCGCTTGAGCACGAGTATCGGCGCCATCATGATATTCTGCAGGGCAGTCTTGTGCGGGAAGAGGTTGTACTGCTGGAA
>JAJDVC010000188.1 GCA_022826305.1 Gammaproteobacteria bacterium
AGTCGTTGTTCCCCTTACAGACAGGATCTTGGGACGGTTTCCCACGGAGGATCTTTATGATCCGGAAACAGGAGAGGTTCTGGTTTCAAGCTCGGAGATGATCGATGAGAAAGCTATCAAGCTGATCGAAAAGGCAAATATTCACGAAGTCAGGGTACGCTCTGCAGTAACCTGTGGAATCCGCTTCGGGGTCTGTGCAAAATGTTATGGACGTGACTTGGGTCGTGGGCACGTCATCAATATCGGTGAAGCGGTGGGTGTGATTGCGGCTCAGTCGATCGGCGAGCCCGGGACACAGCTGACAATGCGCACCTTCCATATAGGGGGAGCGGCATCAGGTTCTTCCGTGATCAGTCAGGTGGAGCTGAAGAATGCCGGCAGCATATCTCTGAAGCATGCCAAGCTTGTACAGAACTCCGAAGGCAGGCAGGTGGTCGTGACGGCCTCAGCAGAATTGACTGTACAGGACGAACAGGGTCGCGACAGGGAACGGCACAAACTGCCTCGTGGAGCGGTACTGAGTGTTGACGAGGGGTCTCGTGTCGATGTGGGCGACGTGGTTGCAACCTGGGACCCGCATACCCATCCCATCATCACCGAGGTCGGGGGCAAGGTTGAGTTTCTGGATATGGAAGAGGGCGTGACGGTTAATATGCAAACGGATGATCTGACCGGAAAGAGTACCTATGTTATCCTGGACTCACAGAGAAGACGGGGAACGGCGCTCGATCTGAAACCTGCGGTCAGGCTGGTAGATCAGTCCGGCAATCCGGTTAAGATTCCCGGGACGGATAGCGATGCCCGGTTCCAGCTTCCTCCGGATGCCATTGTCATGCTTGAGAATGGGCAAAATATTCAGCGTGGCGACATAATTGCCAGAATTCCTCAGGAATCCTCCAAGACCCGCGATATCACCGGAGGGTTGCCCCGTGTTGCGGAATTGTTCGAGGCGCGCAGGCCGAAGGAGCCGGCCATCCTGGCAGAGGTGGATGGAATTGTCTCTTTCGGCAAGGAAACCAAGAGCAAGCATCGGCTTGTGATAACCGGGGAAGATGTGACGCACAGCATGCTGATTCCCAAGACCCGGCGCATTAATGTCTTTGAAGGAGAGTGGGTCAAGCGTGGGGAAGAAATTGTTGACGGACCCCTTCTTGCCAGCGACATACTGACTTACCGCGGCAAGGAAGCTCTTGCCGACTATATCGTCAATGAGGTTCAGGACGTGTACAGACTCCAGGCGGTCAAGATCAACGACAAGCATATTGAGGTAATAGTAAGGCAAATGTTGCGCAAGGTTCGCATCCGGGAAGCAGGCGACAGTCTGTTCCTTCCCGGAGAACAGGCGGAAAAATCCACAGTGCTTGAACTCAATGACAAGTTGATCGAAGAGGGGAAGGAACCTGTTTCCTACGAACCGGTTCTGCTCGGTATAACCAAGGCCTCCCTGACTACGGAATCTTTCATATCGGCAGCATCCTTCCAGGAAACTACCCGGGTACTCACGAACGCTTCGGTCAACGGAAAGATCGACAACCTCAAGGGACTCAAGGAAAACGTCATTGTCGGGCGGTTAATCCCGGCTGGCACTGGTCTGCATTTTCACGAGGAGAGAAAGCGCAAGCGGTATGAGCATTTGGCTACAGATCAGGAGCTTGAAGGACTTCTTGGGGGTGGCGGGGACATGCCCGGTTCTCAGGAAAAGGGTGGGTTCGAGGAATTTGAGGACACCACTGCCGTAGAATAGTCAGGCGGCGGAAAATGATGATAATGACTGTTACATCGCTTGACACAGGGCGGCTCGAAGCATAGAATCGCCGCTCCCATTTTGTCTGGAGGCAGGATGTTTGGAGATAGGCCGGCTTCCGAATTTTCTGGTTATTAAAGTCGAAGTTAATGAGTTGGATTTGCAGAACGTATGCCTACATTAAATCAACTGGTCAGAAAGCCACGTCGGAAACAGACGAAGAAGTCTAATGTTCCGGCACTGCAGGCATGCCCACAAAAACGGGGTGTTTGTACGCGGGTTTATACCACGACACCCAAAAAGCCAAATTCCGCATTGAGGAAAGTGGCCAGGGTCAGGCTGACCAATGGCTATGAGGTAACCACTTACATAGGTGGTGAGGGCCACAACCTGCAGGAACACTCGGTGGTTCTGTTAAGAGGGGGGCGTGTGAAGGATTTGCCCGGTGTGCGTTACCACACAGTACGTGGCGCTCTGGACACGTCAGGGGTTTCTGACAGGCGTCAGGGGCGTTCCAAGTACGGGGCAAAGCGTCCCAAGTCCTGAGTGCCGTTGCAGGTCCGGGGACCGCAATGCTCTTGCGAACGAGACAGATGATGAATACTGAAGCAGGCTGTCGGCTACATGCCGCTGAAACGGGGAAGAATGATCTGGAGGCGAATTGTTCCGAGTGGAATGCAGGTGTCTGTTTCCCTCATTTCGGGAATTGTCAAGTTTGGACTGAATCCGAGACATTACTGTAACAAAATTCTGAACCATGCCGAGACGTAGAGAAGTTCCCAAGAGAAAGATCTTGTCTGATCCGAAATACAAGGATCAGACGGTCGCCAAGTTCATCAATATCATGATGGTGGATGGCAAGAAATCTATTGCAGAGAAGATCATGTATGGAGCATTGGATCTCATCCGGCAGCGGGGTAAGGAGCATCCCCTGGAGGTCTTTAATGTTGCACTGGAAAATGTCAGCCCTGGTGTCGAGGTGAAAAGTCGCCGGGTCGGGGGCGCAACCTACCAGGTGCCGGTAGAGGTTCGACCAAGCCGGCAGATGGCGTTGGCGATGCGCTGGTTGGTTGATGCGGCCCGTAAGCGCAATGAAAAATCCATGATGGTACGACTTGCTGGTGAACTGCTGGATGCCTCAGAAGAACGGGGGAGTGCCTTCAAGAAGCGTGAAGATACGCACAAGATGGCAGAAGCGAACAAGGCTTTTTCACATTACCGTTTCTGATAGCAGGAAGTTTGGTCATGACCCGTACGACTTCATTGGATCGTTACCGGAATATCGGGATCATGGCGCATATTGATGCGGGCAAGACGACTACTACTGAACGCATCCTTTTCTATACCGGAATCTCGCACAAGATAGGTGAGGTCCATGATGGCAATGCAGTTATGGACTGGATGGAACAGGAACAGGAGCGCGGCATTACCATTACTTCCGCCGCCACTACCTGTTTCTGGGCAGGTTCAGACCAGTCAGACGCAGAACACCGCATCAACATAATCGACACCCCGGGGCATGTGGATTTCACGATTGAGGTCGAACGAGCCTTGCGTATTCTGGACGGATCCATTGCCGTTTTCTGTGCCGTGGGAGGTGTTGAACCGCAGTCCGAGACCGTCTGGAGACAGGCAAACAGGTACAACGTTCCCAGAATTGCCTTCGTCAACAAGATGGATCGGACTGGTGCCGATTTTTTCCGGGTGATGGAACAGATGCAGTTCCGTCTTGAAGCGCATCCGGTACCTGTGCAGGTCAATATAGGAGTTGAGGAAAATTTCAGGGGAGTTGTTGATCTGGTCAGAATGCGCGCCATCTGCTGGACTGATGAAAATCCTGGAACCTCGTTTGAGTACGAGGATATTCCAGACGACTTGCTTGACTTGTGCAGGGAGTATCGGTCACGGCTTGTGGAAGCCGCTGCCGAATCAAGCGACATGCTGATGGAAAAATTTTTCGAGACCGGCGATCTGGATAAGGGGGATATCTTGTCCGGCATCCGCGCGAGAACCCTGAAAGGCGAGATTGTTCCGGTACTGTGCGGTTCCGCTTTCAGGAACAAGGGGGTCCAGCCTCTGCTGGATGCAGTCATTGACTATTTGCCGAGCCCGCTTGATGTTCCTGCAATATCCGGTACCAGCACAGATGGCAGCAAGGAAATTGTGCGCCACTCCGATGATAATGAACCTTTTTCAGCGCTGGCCTTCAAGATCATGTCGGATCCGTATTTCGGGCAACTGGTTTTTTTCCGCGTTTATTCGGGATCTGTCCGGACTGGTACCACCGTGTTGAACTCAGTGAAAGGAAGGAAGGAAAGAATAGGGCGCATCCTTCAGATGCATTCCAATGATCGGGTTGATATAAAGGAAGTGCGCACCGGGGATATTGCTGCCGCCGTGGGACTGAAAAGCATTAGTACCGGCGATACTCTGTGTACTACGGACTCCGGGGTTATCCTGGAGAGAATGGTATTTCCTGAACCGGTCATATCCCAGGCTGTCGAGCCCAAGACCAAGTCCGATCAGGAAAAGCTGGGCGCAGCTCTCGGGAAACTGGCGCAGGAAGATCCTTCTTTTTCGGTATCTACCGATGAAGAATCGGGCCAGACCATCATATCGGGGATGGGTGAGCTGCATCTTGAGATCATCGTGGACCGAATCAGGAGGGAATTCAACGTTGATGCCAATATCGGCAAGCCGCAGGTGTCTTATCGTGAAACGATCACGAAAACCGTCGAACAGGAGTACAGGCATGTCAAGCAGACGGGTGGACGAGGGCAATATGGACACGTTCATGTCCGGTTGGAGCCATTACCCCTCGGTTCCGGCTATGAGTTTGTTGATGAAATCAAGGGTGGGGTGGTGCCGAAAGAATACATCCCATCCGTTGACAGGGGCATTCAGGACACCATGCGGTCCGGAGTAGTGGCAGGCTATCCCGTGATTGACGTTAGAGCGGTCCTGTTCTTTGGTTCCTACCATGATGTGGATTCCTCCGAGCACGCCTTCAGAACAGCTGGTTCATTGGCCTTCAGGGAAGGAGTCCGGAAGGCCGGGCCTCGTCTTCTGGAACCGATGATGGCGGTTGAAATCGTTACACCGGAAGAATACATGGGAGGAGTCACCGGGGATTTGAGTGCCCGGCGGGGAATGATCCATGAACTGGAGGATTGTCCGGGAGGAAAGATCGTGCGTGCCGAGGTTCCGTTATCCGAGATGTTTGGTTATGCAACGGCATTACGATCAACCACCCAAGGCCGTGCTACCCATACGATGGAATTCAAGAAATATGCTCCGGTTCCGGAGACTGTGCTCAATGCAGTCAGGAATGCGGCATAGGATTCAGTCAGTAATACGACTGGTCAGAACATATCCAGGAGAAAATCCATGTCGAAAGAGAGATTTGAGCGGACGAAGCCGCATGTGAATGTAGGGACGATAGGTCACGTGGACCATGGCAAGACGACGTTGACGGCGGCGCTGACGAAGGTTTTGTCGTCGCGGTACGGCGGGACGTCGGCGAAGGCGTTTGAGGAGATAGACAATGCACCGGAGGAGCGGGAGCGGGGGATAACGATCGCGACGGCGCATGTTGAGTACGAGACATCGGGTCGGCACTATGCGCATGTTGATTGTCCGGGGCATGCGGATTATGTGAAGAACATGATCACTGGTGCGGCACAGATGGATGGTGCGATTCTGGTGTGTTCGGCGGCGGATGGTCCGATGCCGCAGACCCGTGAGCACATCCTGCTGGCGCGTCAGGTGGGAGTGCCGTACATTGTGGTGTATCTGAACAAGGCAGACATGGTGGATGACGAGGAGTTGCTGGAGCTGGTGGAGATGGAGGTCAGGGAGTTGCTGGACAGTTACGAGTTTCCCGGTGATGACACGCCGATCATAGTGGGCAGTGCGTTGAAGGCCCTGGAGGGCGAGGACACGGAGTTGGGGGAGGGGTCGATACTGAAGCTGGCGGAGGCGCTGGACAGTTACATTCCGGAACCGGAGAGGAAGGTGGACGGGGATTTTCTGATGCCGGTGGAAGATGTGTTTTCGATATCGGGTCGAGGCACGGTAGTGACGGGTCGGATAGAGCGCGGGGTGGTGAAGGTGGGAGGAGAGGTCGAGATAGTGGGATTGAAGGATACGGTATCGACGACCTGTACAGGTGTGGAGATGTTTCGCAAGCTGCTGGACGAGGGACGTGCGGGGGATAATGTGGGGATATTGTTGCGGGGCATCAAGCGAGAGGAGGTTGAGCGGGGGCAGGTATTGTCGAAGCCGGGGTCGATCACGCCGCATACGAAGTTCGAGGCGGAGGTGTATGTTCTGTCGAAGGAGGAGGGGGGACGTCACACGCCGTTTTTCAATGGAGACCGTCCGCAGTTCTACTTCAGGACGACGGATGTGACGGGCGCGTGCGAGTTGCCGGAGTCGGTGGAGATGGTGATGCCGGGAGACCGGGTACACATGACGGCGGAGCTGATTGCGCCGATAGCGATGGAGGAGGAGTTGCGTTTTGCGATCCGGGAAGGGGGCAGGACGGTAGGCGAGGGCGTGGTGACCCGCGTGGTCGAATGATCATGCAGCGGCCTGCCTTGCGGATGAACATGCAACATCGTGGCAGGGTCGGCTGACATGCCCCTGGATACAAGATGATCTCGGTACATAGCGTTTGTTGTTCGGTTCGAAGGCCAGTAGCTCAATTGGCAGAGCGGCGGTCTCCAAAACCGCAGGTTGGGGGTTCGATTCCCTCCTGGCCTGCCATCGGATCCTTTATGACGCATATCGAATTGCCGAAGTGACTGTCATGCAGAATGCAAAAATCGTCACGGCCATGCTGATTGTCGGTTTGTCCGTTGCGGCGTACTACTATTTTTCTGACCTGATTCAGGTGGGGAGGGTTGGTATTGTGGTAGTCGGGATGGTCGTTGCCGGCGGATTGATGCTCAATACCGAGGTAGGCCAGTCCGCCTGGGCCTTTGTCAAGGGAGCGAATGTCGAACGTCAGAAAGTGGTTTGGCCAACCCGGCAGGAAGCGTTGCAGGTTACGCTGATGGTGATCATACTGGTTATCATTCTCGGACTGATGATGTGGGTGTTCGATGCCCTGTCGTTTTATGCAATATACGACCTGCTGCTCAAGGTTCGAGGATTGTAAGGATCATAAATGATGTGGATTCTCCCGAATTTTCATGATGATAACTAAAGGCTACTTGAGCTATGACAAAGGAAACTGAATCAGCGGTGACGGATGACGGCGATCAGGGTGAGACGCCGGACAGTCCGAACAGAAGCCAGAATATGCGCTGGTATGTATTACAGGCCTACTCCAGTTTTGAGAATCGTGTGAAGAAATCGTTGCAGGAGCATATTGATCGTTCGGATATGCAGTACTATTTCGGCCGTATCCTTGTGCCAACCGAGGAAGTCGTTGAGATGAAAGGCGGCCAGAAACGTACCAGCGAGCGAAAGTTCTTCCCCGGCTATGTTCTGGTCCAGATGGAACTGACCGATGAAACCTGGCATCTGGTCAGAAGGGTTCCAAGGGTAGCGGGCTTCATTGGTGGAGTTGATAATCGCCCGGTTCCAATTTCTGATCGGGAAGCAGATGAGATTATCCAGCAGGTCTCGGATAGTGCAGACAAGCCCAAGATGAAATTTACTTTTGCGCCGGGTGAGATCGTGCGCATTATCGATGGGCCGTTTCAGGATTTCAACGGCACCGTGGAGGATGCGAATTTTGAAAAGGCGAAACTGAAAGTATCCGTTACGATATTTGGGCGCTCTACCCCCGTGGAACTGGACTTTACCCAAGTGGAAAAAGGGTAGCGACTACTGATGATCTATCTATCGGGCGCACAACGGTGTGCCCACAGTGTGGAAACAGCAAATGGCCAAGAAAATCGATGCTTATATCAAGTTGCAGGTTCCTGCGGGAGATGCCAAACCGAGCCCGCCGGTAGGGCCGGCGCTTGGTCAGCACGGTGTCAACATCATGGAGTTCTGCAAAGCCTTTAATGCAGAAACACAGGATGTGGAAAAGGGGTTGCCGATTCCGGTAGTGATCACTGTCTATTCGGATAAAAGCTTCACATACGTCAAGAAGACCCCGCCAGCATCAGTGCTGCTCAAAAAGGCAGCGGGTATCGACAAGGGCAGTGCAATACCGAATCGCGACAAGGTAGGCAGGATCAGCCGTGCCCAGCTTGAGGAGATAGCCAGGACGAAGGAGCCGGATTTGAGTTCCTATGACATGGATCAGGCGGTGCGGATCATTGCGGGTAGTGCGCGCAGCATGGGTCTAGAAACGGAGGAAGGGTGAATGGCCAGACATGGGAAAAGATTTCGTTCTATGGTCGGAAAGGTTGATCGGGAAAGGCTATATCTGCTGACGGATGCGCTTGGCCTGGTGCAGGAGATGGCCGGCGCTGGATTTGATGAGTCTGTGGATGTGGCTGTCAATCTCGGAATTAATGCCAGGAAGTCCGATCAGAATGTGCGGGGCGCTGCCGTGTTGCCCAAAGGTACGGGCAAGACTGTGAGAGTCGCGGTTTTTGCCGATGGTGATAATGCGAAGATCGCCAATGATGCGGGGGCGGATGATGTCGGCCTGGAAGATCTTGCCGAGCGAATCAAGAAGGGTGAGATTGGTTTTGATGTATGTATCGCCACTCCGGATACGATGCGTGTGGTCGGACAGTTGGGCCAGATTCTCGGGCCGCGTGGACTAATGCCGAATCCCAAGGTCGGTACGGTAACAACCGACGTGGCCCGAGCAGTTGGTGAAGCGAAGTCCGGCCAGGTCCAGTTCCGTATTGACCGGGCCGGGGTGATTCACTGTCCGATCGGCAAAGTATCCTTCCCGGTTGAGGATCTGGAGGAGAACCTGAATGTGTTGATATCTGCATTGATAAAGGCCAAGCCTGCAACGGCAAAGGGCCAGTATATTCAAAGGGTTTCTGTATCCAGCACCATGGGGCCGGGAGTAAAGGTGGATCGACAGAGCATAGTCGCGATCCGCTGACATATTTTTGGGGATCCCACCGGGGCAGCGACCCCTGGAGGGATGAGTCGAAGACCGCAGGTGAACATGATGGTTCTTAAGTGTTACAGAAACGGCGAAAGCCGGTTTCCTGTTTCGGCCTGTGCAGACGGTGGCCCGAGTCAGGAAACTCTGATGCAGGACACCATTGATTGGGAGCATGCTTGATGAGTTTGAGTATCGAACAGAAAAAGGCGGTAGTCCGGAATGTGTCCGATGTTCTTGCATCGGCCCGTGCAGGTGTACTCGCCGAGTATCGGGGATTGAATGTTCGGCAACTGACTGCTCTGCGTCGTGATGCGCGCAGTAGTGGCGTATGGGTCAGAGTGGTCAAGAACAGCCTCGCCAAGCGTGTGATCAGGGATTCGGAATTTGACTGTTTGGCCGATTATTTTGTCGGTCCGGTTCTGTTCTCACTCTCTGAGGATCCGGTTGCAGTAGCCAAGGTCATGGCAGGATTTGAGAAGGATTATGAGAATTTCAGGATTACAGCTGGAGCCATGAACGGGGCCTTTATGGACCAGTCCATGATTCAGCGTCTTTCCAAACTGCCCGGTCGTGACGAGTTGCTTGCAAGACTGGTTGGCACAGTTAATGCGCCAGTACAGAAACTGGTCTTGACGCTGAATGAGGTGCCAGCCCGGTTGGTGCGTACGTTAGCGGCAGTCGCGGAGTCCAGGGAAGCAGCGTAGATCGTATTTGGTTTGTTCATAATTTTTGTCCAGTCATCAGGAGTATTATCATGGCTTTAAGTAAAGAAGAAGTTCTCGAAGCAATTTCCGAAATGTCCGTACTTGATCTGTCTGAGCTGATCAGGGACATGGAGGAGAAGTTCGGTGTTTCAGCCTCGGCCGCTGTTGCAGTTGCCTCGGCACCGGATGCCGATGCTGACGCCAGAGCAGCTGCTGAAGAGGAAAAGAACGAGTTCGATGTGGTGCTGACCGGTTTCGGTGAGAAGAAGGTTGCTGTAATCAAGGTTATACGCGGGATTACGGGGCTTGGCCTCAAGGAGGCCAAGGACCTCGTGGAAGGTGTTCCAAATGCGGTCAAGGAAGGAGTGACCAAGGAAGAAGCAGAAGAATTGCGGAAGCAGATCGAAGAAGCAGGTGGTTCGGTCGAACTCAAGTAAGACCGGCATTGAAGCAAGGGATCCACCATGCGGACAGGACCGGTGCATATGCCGGTTCTGTCCCTGTCTGCGGTGAAATCCCTGGTCACGCATCCGCATATTCCGTTCATCGTTTTGAACCTGTTTGACGGCAGGTTGTACCTGAGGTAGACATGGGTTATTCATTTACTGAAAAAAAGCGTATACGCAAGAATTTCAGCAAGCGCTCCGACGATTTCCAGGTTCCTTACCTCCTGGAGACACAGAAAGAATCCTACAGGCGGTATCTGCAGGCGGACACACCGCCGGACCAGCGCATTGATCAGGGCATCCAGGCTGCTTTCAAGTCCGTGTTTCCGATCGAAAGCTACAATGGCAGTGTGATTCTTGATTTTGTCAGCTATCGTCTGGAGAAGCCACGCTTTGATGTATTGGAGTGCCAGCAACGCGGGCTCGTTTTCTCCTGTCCGCTGCGGGTTGTCATGCGGCTTGTGATCTTCAATCGAAGTGGTAGCGGGAAAAAACCCAAGGACATCATCGAGCAGGAAGTGTATCTCGGGGATATGCCATTGATGACTGATAACGGAACCTTCGTGATAAATGGAACAGAACGCGTAATTGTCTCTCAGCTTCACCGTTCTCCAGGAGTGATTTTCGATGATGATGGTGGAAAGACGCACTCTTCCCAGAAACTGCTCTTTTCGGCGCGTATCATTCCCTATCGTGGCTCCTGGCTGGATATGGAGTTCGATCACAAGGACCTCCTGTTCATTCGGATTGATCGAAGAAGAAAGCTGCCAGCCACGATTATCCTGCGTGCACTTGGCTACAGCACGGAAGAAATCCTGTCGATGTTTTTTGAGAATGATCATTTCGAACTGGCTGACAAGGAGGCCACACTCGAACTGGTTCCAGAACGTTTGCGGGGGCAAAGGCTCGATTTTGGACTTAAGGGAGCACGTGGCAAGATTCTGGTCGAGGCAGACAAGAGGATCACTACCCGGCATATCCGGGAACTCGAGGCGACCGGCATCAGCAAGGTCAAGGTGCCGATAGACTATGTGATTGGTCGTACTCTGGCCAAGGATATTGTTGATTCCGAGACCGGTGAATTGCTGGTTGAGGCAAATACGGAAATTACATCTTCAGTACTTGAAATTCTCTCGGAAAATGAAATTGCCCGGATTGAGACCATCTATACCAATGATATCAATTGCGGACCATTCATCTCCGATACCCTGCGCATGGATACCTCTCGGTCTGAAGAACAGGCGCAGGTCGAGATTTATCGCATGATGCGTCCTGGTGAACCACCGACAAAGGAAGCTTCGGCAGCGTTGTTCAGTAACCTGTTTTTCAATTACGAGCGTTATGATTTGTCTGCGGTCGGACGAATGAAGCTGAACCGCAGGCTGGGCAGGAAAACCGATGAGGGACCGGGCACTTTGAGCAAACAGGATATCGTTGATGTGATGCGCATGATCGTTGCTCTGAAAAACGGCAGGGGAGAGGTGGACGACATCGACAATCTCGGAAATCGCCGTGTTCGTTCGGTAGGAGAACTGGTGGAAAATCAGTTTCGTGTAGGGCTCGTTCGTGTCGAACGCGCGGTCAAGGAACGACTCAATCTGGTTGAAAGCGAGAATCTTACCCCTCAGGACCTGATCAATGCGAAGCCGGTTGCTGCGGTTGTGCGGGAATTTTTCGGTTCCAGCCAGCTTTCCCAGTTCATGGACCAGACCAATCCGTTGTCTGAAGTAACCCATAAGCGTCGTGTTTCTGCACTCGGTCCGGGCGGGCTAACCCGTGAACGGGCGGGATTTGAGGTTCGTGATGTTCATCCTACCCACTATGGCCGAGTGTGTCCAATTGAAACGCCAGAAGGACCCAATATTGGTCTGATCAATTCCCTTGCCTGTTTTGCAAAGACCAACGAATATGGTTTCCTTGAGACGCCATACCGCCGGGTTCTGCACGGGAAGGTGACAGACGAGGTCGAATACCTGTCTGCCATTGAGGAGCATAAGTTCGTTATTGCTCAGGCAAATTCCGTTCTGGACAAGAACATGAAATTTGCTGATGAATTGGTGTCCTGCCGTCACAAGAACCAATCCTCCCTGGCCAAGCCCGATCAGATCGAATATATTGATGTGGCGCCACAGCAGATTGTTTCAGTAGCGGCGTCGCTGGTGCCGTTTCTTGAGCATGACGATGCAAACCGGGCCTTGATGGGCGCAAACATGCAACGACAGGCTGTCCCGTTGCTGCAGAGCGAGAAACCGCTGGTCGGCACCGGCATGGAGCGGACGGTAGCCATTGACTCCGGGGTAACGGTCCTGGCCAAACGCGGTGGTTCAGTTGATTCGGTTGATGCCTCCAGAATTGTCGTCAGGGCCAATGATGATGAGAATATAGAGGGAGAGCCCGGTGTCGATATCTACAATCTGATCAAGTATCACAGATCAAATCAAAACACGACTATCAACCAGAGGCCACTTGTCAAGATGGGGGACGTGGTAAATCGGGGCGATGTGCTGGCGGATGGACCATCCACGGATATGGGAGAACTGGCTCTTGGGAAAAATGTGCTCATCGCGTTCATGCCCTGGAATGGTTATAACTTCGAGGATTCAATCCTGATTTCGGAGCGATTGGTCAAGGATGAAGTCTACACCTCTATCCATATAGAAGAGTTTTCATGTGTGGCCCGCGACACGAAGCTGGGTCCCGAGGAAATCAGCCGGGACATCCCGAACGTTGGTGAATCAGCGCTTTCGAAGCTGGACGAGTCGGGGATCGTGAGTATTGGTTCTGAGGTGCGTCCGGGTAACATCCTTGTCGGAAAAATCACTCCAAAAGGGGAAACTCAACTCTCCCCTGAAGAGAAACTGCTGCGCGCCATTTTTGGCGAGAAGGCCTCCGATGTGAAGGACACATCCTTGAGGATGCCATCAGGGATGAAGGGTACGGTCATCGACGTTCAGGTGTTTACCCGTGAAGGTCTCGAAAAGGATGCTCGTGCAACGGAAAATGATCGCATGGAACTGGCTGCGGTTCGCAAGGACCTTGACGATCAGTTGCGAATTGTCGAAGGGGATGCCTTCGACCGAATAGAGAAAATACTCCTGAACAAGGTTGCTGAGGGCGGCCCTGACGGGCTGGATGCCGGGAAGAAGGTTACAGCAGCCTACCTTGGCGGGATGCCCAGATCGAAGTGGTTTGAGATTCGATTGCGTAATGAGGATGCCAACGTGGCAATCGAGAAGATTCGTGATCAGATGGAAGTCCAGCGTGAAGATTTTGACAGGCGATTTGAGGAAAAGAAGGAAAAGATCGAGATGGGCGACGACCTGGCTCCAGGGGTCTTGAAGATTGTCAAGGCTTTCGTGGCTGTCAGGCGTAGGCTGCAACCTGGCGACAAGATGGCAGGACGACACGGAAACAAGGGAGTCATCTCGAAAATCGTGCCTGTTGAAGACATGCCGTACATGCCGGACGGAACTGCCGTGGACATATGTCTCAATCCTCTCGGCGTGCCTTCAAGGATGAATGTGGGGCAGGTTCTGGAAACTCATCTTGGATGGGCTGCAAAGAATGTCGGGGACCAGATCAGGAAGATGGTTCTCAGCAGCAAACCTCCTCAGCAATTGCGTAAATATCTGGAGAAAATCTACAACAAGACAGGGAAAGCTGCTGCCTTGCAGGAATTGTCGAACGAAGAAGTCGAGGAACTGGCAAGGAATCTCAAGGAAGGGGTGCCCATGGCGTCCCCCGTCTTTGATGGTGCTCTGGAAAGTGAGATCAAGGATATGCTGAAACTGGCAGGACTCCCGGACAGCGGGCAGACAGTCCTGTATGACGGACGCACCGGCGAGGCCTTCGATCGTCCGGTTACCTGCGGCTACATGTATATTCTGAAGCTCAACCATCTTGTGGATGACAAGATGCATGCCCGTTCGACCGGACCCTACAGTCTGATCACACAGCAACCACTCGGTGGCAAGGCCCAGTTCGGTGGTCAGCGCTTTGGCGAAATGGAGGTTTGGGCTCTTGAGGCTTATGGTGCGTCCTACACGCTCCAGGAAATGCTCACCGTGAAATCGGATGATGTAACTGGTCGCTCAAAGATCTACGAAAACATTGTACATGGGGAACATGGTGTGAATGCCGGCATGCCGGAATCGTTTAATGTTTTAGTCAAGGAGATCAGGGCCCTGGGCTTGAATCTTGAACTGAAATAGATCATTACGCTGCCAATGACTGGCCTGGATCCTGGCCGTTTCATGTCCGCAATTGAACCGAGACAGAGAACATGAGAGATATTTTTAATCTATTCAAGCAGGTGGATACCGTCGAGGATTTTGATTCCATCCGGATCAGTATTGCCTCACCGGACAAGATCCGTTCCTGGTCGTTCGGCGAAGTCAGAAAACCGGAGACTATCAATTATCGTACTTTTCGCCCCGAACGGGATGGACTGTTCTGCGCCAAGTTGTTTGGGCCGGTAAGCGATTACGAATGCCTGTGTGGCAAGTACAAGCGGCTCAAGCATCGTGGAGTCATCTGCGAGAAATGCGGTGTCGAGGTTACACTGTCAAAGGTTCGTCGCGAGCGCATGGGGCACATCGAGCTTGCTGCTCCATGTGCGCACATCTGGTTCCTGAAGTCGCTCCCTTCCCGGTTGGGGCTTCTGCTGGACATGACCGTCCGGGAAATGGAGCGGGTACTTTACTTCGAGGCCTATGTCATCATCGACCCGGGCATGACGGACTTTGAACGGGGTCAGTTGCTGACCGAAGAACAGTATCTTGATGCCATAGAAACTTTTGGTGATGATTTCAATGCAGGGATGGGGGCTGAGGCAATACGCGCCCTGTTAAGGGAGATTGATCTCAAGGAGGAAGCGGATCTGCTCCGTGAGGAACTTGCCTCTACTCGTTCAGATACCAAGATCAAGAAATTCACCGGTAGGCTGAAGGTCGTGGAGGCATTCATCAATTCTGGAAACAACCCGGCCTGGATGATAATGGATGTGTTGCCGGTACTCCCGCCTGACTTGCGTCCCCTGGTGCCCCTTGAAGGTGGTCGATTCGCAACTTCCGACCTGAACGACCTGTACCGCAGGGTGATTAACCGAAACAATCGTCTGAAGCGATTGCTGGACCTCAATGCTCCCGACCTTATCGTGCGTAATGAGAAGCGCATGCTTCAGGAGGCAGTCGATGCCATGCTTGATAATGGACGACGTGGCAAGGCGATAACTGGAGCCAACAAGCGTCAGCTGAAGTCCATTTCCGACATGATCAAGGGCAAGCAGGGGCGATTCCGGCAGAACCTGCTCGGCAAGCGGGTTGATTACTCCGGCCGGTCTGTGATCGTGGTCGGTCCAACGCTCAAACTGCATCAATGCGGGTTGCCGAAGAAAATGGCTCTGGAATTGTTCAAGCCCTTTATCTACAGCAAGCTTGAACTGCGCGGATATGCATCCACCATCAAGCAGTCCAAGAAAATCGTGGAGGAGGAAAGGCCGGAAATCTGGGATATCCTGGAAGAAGTGATCAGGGAGCACCCGGTTATGCTCAACAGGGCGCCAACCCTGCACAGACTGGGTATACAGGCGTTTGAACCCGTTCTGATCGAAGGCAAGGCTATTCGCCTTCATCCGTTGGTGTGCACTCCTTACAATGCCGACTTTGATGGGGATCAGATGGCGGTTCACGTGCCTTTGTCGATTGAGGCCCAGCTTGAGGCAAGGGCCCTGATGATGTCCACCAATAACATCCTGTCTCCAGCCAATGGGGATCCTATCATCGTGCCTTCGCAGGACATAGTCCTGGGGCTTTACTACATGACCCGGGAAAATGCGGGGGCAATGGGGACAGGAATGTATTTTGAAAGCGTGAACGAGGTGCATAGGGCTTTTGATACGAAGCAGGCTCATCTGCATGCGCGTATCAATGTTCGCATGCCCGTTTTTGACGAACAGGGGGAGGATACGCACGAGTATCGAGTCGTGGATACGACCGTAGGAAGGGCCCTGCTTTCCGAAATTCTGCCCAGGAAACTTGATTTCGGTCTGATCAATCGGCCCATGAAGAAAAAAACGATATCGGATCTGATCAATGTCTCATACCGGGAAGCAGGCTTGAAGGATACAGTCATTTTCTCAGACCAACTCATGTATACGGGGTTCAGGATGGCCACACTATCAGGGGTCTCGATAGGCGTGGATGACATGGTGATCCCGGATAACAAGGCGCGGATTCTGGATCGGGCGCAAAAGGACGTAATGGAGATACAGGGACAATATACGGCAGGACTGCTGACTGATGGTGAGCGCTACAACAAGGTTATTGACATCTGGCATCGCACCAGTGATGTGGTCGCCGAATCCATGATGGCAAAGCTTGGCGTGGAGAAGGTCAAGGACTCGAAAGGAGAAGTTGTCGAACAGGACTCGTTCAACTCGATATACATGATGGCTGATTCTGGGGCACGTGGTTCGAATGCCCAGATTCGGCAGTTAGCTGGCATGCGAGGGCTTATGGCCAAGCCGGACGGTTCCATACTTGAGAGACCCATTACCGCCAATTTTCGTGAAGGTCTAAATGTTCTCCAGTACTTCATCTCGACACATGGGGCGAGAAAAGGGCTTGCTGACACAGCACTGAAAACGGCAAATTCCGGTTATCTTACCCGGCGTCTGGTTGACGTATGTCAGGACCTTGTGGTCACCGCGGAAGATTGTGGTACAAGAAACGGGTTGCTTCGAGAGGCCCAGGTGCAAGGTGGTGAAGTCGTTGTTCCCCTTACAGACAGGATCTTGGGACGGTTTCCCACGGAGGATCTTTATGATCCGGAAACAGGAGAGGTTCTGGTTTCAAGCTCGGAGATGATCGATGAGAAAGCTATCAAGCTGATCGAAAAGGCAAATAT
>JAJDVC010000184.1 GCA_022826305.1 Gammaproteobacteria bacterium
GGGGTATCCTCATCGGCCACATCGTGTCCGAAATGGATGAATTTCTTTTCTATCCGGCCACTATCCAGTGCATGCATACCCGCCAGCTTGAGTCCGTAGGACTGCCCGGTCTCCCAAAGATGATCGAAAGCGTGTCTTGCCATGTCGGCGGGGACGTAAAGTTCCCACCCCAGTTCCCCGACAAACGAAACCCTGGCGGCCCGACCCACGGCACAGCCAATTTCCACTGGCCTGACAGTCCCGAACGGGAAGTCGCTGGTGGCCATGCTCATCCCCAGGACCTGGCTGAGCAACGCCCGGCTCGCAGGTCCCATCACTCCCAGTACCGCCCAGCTGCTTGTTACATCGGTAACGGTACAGCACGCATCATCGGGCGTGTTTCTGGCCAGCCAGTCCAGGTCCTTGCCGGTCACCACAGCACCACTGACAACCAGAAACCGGTTTTCCTCCAGCCTGGTCACGGTGAGATCGGCCTCTATCCCTCCACGCTCATTCAGCCAGTGGGTATAGACCATCCTGCCCGGGGAAACATCAATATTGGCTGTACAGATACGCTGCAGAACCCTGCAGCTGTCCCGGCCCTGAACCAGATACTTCGAGAAACTGCTTTGATCGAACAATGCCACATTTTCACGGAAAGCCTGATGCTCGGCCGCAGAGTAGTCAAACCAGTTCTGCTTGCCGAAGCTGTATTCGTACTTCGGCTCGACACCTTCCGGCGCAAACCAGTTCGGCCTTTCCCATCCCGCTGCCTCTCCAAAACAGGCATTATGCGAACACAGCCTCTCATGGATCGGGGAATGGCGAACATTTCGCGCTGTCTCCATCTGCCTGTATGGCCAGTGGTTGTCGTACAGGACGCCCAGGGCTTCCCGGACCCGGCTTTCAAGATACAGCCGCGTGCCCTGGAATGCGTATACCCTTCGGATGTCGTTTCCCCACAGGTCGAGCGGCGGATAGCCATGGTGGAGCCACTCGGAAAGCGCCTTGCCCACTCCGCCGGAACTCTGTATGCCGATCGAGTTGAGCCCTGCCGCAACAAAGAAATTCCTGACTCCAGGCGCTTCACCGACATGAAACTGATCATCAGGCGTGAAGCTCTCCGGACCACAGAAAAACTTCCTCCACCCGATTTCCTGCAGCATCGGGACCCTCTGCATGGCCTCTTCGAGAATCGGCATCATCTGTTCATCGAAATGCCCGTCGATTTCATCGAAGCAGAAATCTTCCGGGATGCCGTTGTGTCCCCACGGCATGGCGTTACGCTCAAACTGTCCAACCAGCAGGCTTCCGGCATCCTGCTTGTAGTAAGCACACTTGTCATGATCCCGCATGACCGGCAGATCGGCAGGCAGGTCTTCCAGTTTCTCGGTAACCGCATAATAGTGCTCTGCGGCATGCAACGGCACATTGACGCCGGCCATTTCCCCGATTTGACGGGCCCACATGCCTGCGCAGTTGACAATGTACTCGGTCTGGATGTCACCTCGAGTCGTCTGTACACCTGCAACCTTTCCCTGCTCTATCCTGATCCCGGTTACCTTGACGCCTTCCAGGCACCTTACGCCCCGCTTCCTGGCCCCTTTCACATAGGCGCTGGTCACATCCACCGGGCTTGCGTAACCGTCGTGCGCCACCCAGCTGCCACCCAGCAGATCATCGGTTTTCAGATAGGGATAAAGCGTCTTGACCTCTTCAGGAGTTATGATGTCAACCTGCGTCACCCCGAATGCGTTGTTCATCGAAGCCACGCGCTTCAGTTCTTCAAAACGTCCCACACTGTGCGCAATCGACAATGAACCGACCTGCCTGAATCCGGTCGACTGGCCAGTCTCCTCTTCGATCTCCGCCAGAAGGGACATGGAATATTCGGCCAGTTTGGCATGGTTCTCATTTGCGCGCATGGTACCAATCAGCCCGGCTGCATGCCATGTCGTCCCACAACTGAACTGCATGCGCTCGACCAGCACCACGTCGTTCCACCCAAGCCTTCCCAAGTGATATGCAACACTGGAACCGATAACGCCCCCTCCGATTACGACTACGTTTGCCTTGTCAGGTAATTGATCTGTCATGCCTTGTCTCGTTCTAAAGTAAAACTGCCGTGGCCGGCACAATATGCCGAAATATACCGTTACCCGCAACAGGATGAAACCGGGGCAGGCTTTCACCGCAGCATGACCCCGCCGGATCCGCCCCTTCATTCCGGGAAGGGTGCTATGCCATGCCTGCTCTTCCCATCTTGGACACCTGTCACGACAAACCCGACTGTGACCGGAATCAGCAAATGAACTCGAATACAGGAAATCATGTTCAATCCGATTCCGGGTGCACTGGACCGATATTCGGAATTACAATCAAGAGAGTTCAACGGTCGCCTGCATATCAGAGTTTTCCCGTTTTTTCGCTGATGAACATCCTGTTTATAACCGCTGACCAGTGGCGTGCAGAATGCCTATCTGCCCGGGGTCATCCGATACTGAGAACGCCCAACATTGACCAGCTGGCCCGAGAAGGAGTCATGTTTGAGCAGCACTATGCACAGGCATCACCCTGTGCACCAAGCCGGGCTTCGCTGCATACCGGGATGTACCTTCACAATAACCGGGTCTGCATAAACGGAACCCCTCTTCAGAACCGGCATTCGAACTGGGCACTGGAGATGTCCAAAGCGGGATACAGGCCATATCTTTTCGGCTATACCGATACTGCCGTGGACCCTGCTGGCATGGACCCGGACGACAAGAGGCTGAAACACTACACGGAACCTCTGCCGGGCCTTGAGGCAGATACCGTCTATCAGAGCGAGACCCCCTTGAACTGGGTCAGGTTTCTTCAGGACCGCGGCTACACCATTCCTTCCAATCCCCATGACCTGTATGGTCTTCAGGCATCCGGCATGCAATGGGAAAAAGGCGGGAAATACCCGCTTCCATCCGCCATACGCCGGGATCATCACGAAACCCGCTATACGGTCAATCGCTGTATCGACTGGATCAGAAAGCAGCACGGTTCCTGGGTCGTACACCTCTCGCTCTTTCGACCACACCCGCCGTTCGTCGCGCCGGAACCCTACAACCGATACTATGATCCTGCGGAATTGAGCAGTTGCTTCAGACGGGAATCGCTTGAAACAGAGGCCGCCCAGCATCCCTGGCTTGCCTGGCAGCTTGGACAGGCCAGGTTCAGGGCGCCTGACAATATGAAAAAGCTGGCCAGAATGAAGAGCAGCTATTACGGACTGATGAGCGAAGTGGACGACTGCATCGGTGACCTCCTCAACACCATACACGACATCGGCCAGTGGAATAAGACCCTTGTCATCTTCACTTCGGATCATGGTGAACAGATGGGAGATCACTGGCTGATGAGCAAGTGCGGGTACTTTGACGCAACCTATCACGTACCCCTGATCATTCGCGACCCGAACCCCCTTTCCGACCTGACACGGGGCACGACGGTATCCGACTTCACCGAAAACATTGATATTATGCCGACCATGCTGAACTGGCTGGGGATCCGCCCTCCGAGCCAGTGTGACGGTACGTCCCTGTTGCCCCGGATGCGCAGCACCGGGTCCCCTGCAAACCGTCGGGACGCTGTACACTGGGAATACGACTTCCGCAATATCCTGGACCCAAGCCTGGAACATCGCCTCAACATCACACAGCATCAATGTACACTAGGAGTCATACGCGACGCGCGATTTAAATACGTCCACTTCACAGCCTTGCCGCCCCTGTTCTTTGACCTCGAAAAGGATCCCGGAGAATTCAACAATGTTGCCGATAATCCCGACTACCGCCATCTGGTTCTATACTATGCGCAGAAAATGCTGTCGTGGCGCATGAATCATGAAGAACGCGCCCTGACCGAGACATGCCTGTCAAGCAAGGGTCCGGTTACCCGCACCACTCCTGTAATGCCAACCAGCCAATAGTCAGCCCGTGCTGAGTTTTTCAGGGAAAACCGCCGTAGTAACAGGTGCCGGTGGCGGAATGGGGCTGGCAGTCGCACGATGCCTTGTCGAACAGGGCGTGAACGTCTCGATGGCAGACATCAAGCCGGAACCTGACAACGCCCCTGATGGACCGGCAGAATGGTCCTACACCCGGTGCGACCTGGCCCAGGAGCCAAGCGCCAGGGAACTTGTTGGCAAAACCATTGAACAGTTTGGCGGAATTGACTATTTCGTGAATACTCTGGGCGTACTGTGGTTCGGGAGAGATGTGGCTGCCGAGGATATTGACTTGGCTATCTGGGACCAGGTTTTCAGCGTCAATCTCCGTGCGACCGTAATCCTGTTCAAGCAGGCGGTCCCTGAAATGAAAAAGGCCGGGAAGGGAGCAATGGTGCATTTTTCATCCATTGACGCGCTGCGCGGGGATCCGGTACCCCAGGATGCATACGGTGCCTCAAAGGCTGCTCTGATACGATTGTCCAAATCCCCGGCCATCCAGTATGCCGGCAAACACATCCGATCCAACGTGATTCTTCCCGGCCCCGTCATGATGCCCATGCAGAAGCGGTGGGAAAACCAGCCCGAGAGCCGCGAGCAGGTAGCCGGCAGTATTCCCCTGGGGCGTCTGGGTGCAGTCGATGACATGGTCAGCGCGTGCCTGTTCCTGCTATCCGACCAAGCTGCATGCATAACCGGGACGGAACTCGTAGTGGACGGCGGCCTGACGGCCCTGCCCTGAACTCAGGATTGCAGGAGCCCAGGCAGGGAACCGGCGATAACTGCCAGCCCCAGCAACAGTACGGCAAGGAAAAATACCATCCTGAACCTCTGTTCGGAGAGTCCTCTGCGAACCCGGGATCCGACCATCATGCCCATGATGGCCGGAACCACACCCAGGAGCGAATGCAAGGCAATCTCGGGGGTAACCAGTGAAACAGCACTCAACGATATGGCAAGGGAGACGGTGGAGATGCAAAACAGCATTCCCATGGCCTGGACAAGCTGATTCCGGTCCAGCCCAATGGACTGAAGATACAGCACTCCGGGAACAACAAAAGAACCCGTCATGCCTGTCAACAAGCCATTCAGTGCGCCCGCAACAGGTCCGACCCATAACTGGCGTGAACAACTCAGAAGCAGTCTTGTTCCCGCGATGCCTGACAAGGCATATCCGATCAGCAGCGTACCCAGCAACAAGGCCAGGGCATCCAGGTTTCCCTTATTGAGAACCTGTGCACCCAACCCGACCAATGCACCGGCCAGTAGCAGAAACATGCCACATTTTCTGATTATCGCTCTACCGCTACCTCCTGAGACCGCCTGGTAGAAGTTTGTCACCAGCGACGGCACCAGCAACAAGGTCATGGCCGACTTGAGATCAATGGCTAACGTCAGAATGGCGAGGCTGATGGTGGGTAGCCCCATACCGACGACCCCCTTGACCATTCCAGCGAAAAGAAACGTGGCGGCAATTACGAGATAGTAACTGTACGGTTCCATGAGAAGTCGATATCATAACAGGCGGTCGGTGAACATATGCAGTTCCCTACATCTTTCTGCCCGGTAATGCAAGATGAACCGAACCCGTCGTTTCATACAGCCTGTCTCGGAAATAACGTGAGGGGATCAGGAGCATTCGCGTCGGTTGCAGTGCCGTGTGAACTTGCCGGCGGATTCGATTGCAAGTCATCACATTCGGATCGTACCGGACCTTCGCATCCTTGCATGATGGAACATGGTCATATCGCCGGGATCTGCCAGATAAAAGACGAAATATGCTGATGGAAAGCCGACTCGGAATTGATATCCCGATTATCCAGTCTCCAATGGCCGGCACCCAGAACTGGGAACTCGCCCTGGCCGTGTCGGAAGCAGGAGGGCTTGGGTCAATTCCATGCGGCATGCTTGATCCAGAACAGGTGAAGATCGAGATTGAATCTTACATGACCCACTCCAGCAAGCCATACAATCTCAATTACTTCTGCCACAAGGTGCCTGCTGCTGACAACATTAGAATGGCTGGATGGGAAAAGCGTCTGGATATCTATTACCGGGAACTGAACGTCAAGCCCCCATCCGGAGAAGGCCTGCTCAGACTCCCGTTTGACTCACGGATGGCAGATCTTATCGAGCCTTACGCACCACCTGTATTGAGTTTTCATTTCGGGCTACCTGCCCGGGATCTTGTCAGGCGCATGAAATCCTGGGGTGCTGTGATCCTTTCTTCCGCAACTACCGTTGAAGAAGGGGATTGGCTGGAGGAAAACGGTGCAGATATCGTCATTGCCCAGGGCTATGAGGCAGGCGGGCATCGAGGCATGTTCCTGACCGCTGACATTTCTACTCAAATGGGAACCCTTGCGCTCGTATCCCAGTTGACGAACAGGCTGAAGGTTCCTGTTGTGGCCGCAGGCGGCATCAGTTCAAGCAAGGATATCAAGGCCATGCTGCATCTCGGCGCCTCAGGAATCCAGTCCGGGACCAGCTACCTGCTCTGCACTGAAGCCAAAACCGGTTCGCTCCATCGGACAGCCTTGAAGGACCAGGCGCGAAAAACGGCAATCACCAATATCTTTTCCGGGCGCCCGGCAAGGGCGATACGCAACAGGATAATGGAGGAACTGGGAGATATCTGTGAAATTGCCCCCGAGTTTCCGTACTCGTCAATAGCGCTCGCTCCCTTGAGGCAGAAAGCGGAGTCCTGTTCATCATCCGGTTTCACGCCACTGTGGGCAGGGCAAAACAGGTCAGGCTGCAAGGAAATATCAGCCAGCCAGCTTACCGAGGAGCTTTGGAATGGATGCTGATGATCGGAGAGGTCTCCTCGAAGAACTCCTTGCGCGCCTTTTGCAATGAGAGGGTGGGTTCAGCCGACTCCGGAATCACCTCAAGGGTTTTCAGGCATTGACGAGGACAGTTCCCGCGCAGGTGCCGAGACCGTGATTTCCCCGGTTGAAATTGAGACGCCTGTCCAGATGGTCCCTGAATTGCGGCTGGGCCTGAAATATCAAGGCCAGTTCCTTCCAATCCAGGGCCAAACCCCATCGCCCCACTGAATAGTGAGACACTGCGCTTCATTCCGCACTTCCTGATAGGTGGATCAGGCACGGGCGGCCTTGGCAAGTTCGATGACATATCGTTTGGGCAGTCCTGGAATTCTGTCTCAAGCCAGTATGCAAACTGTGAACCAATTGCCATGGGGAGTCGCCGGAAAGCAGACAGGTCAAGCCCGCCGCAAGGTACAGCATTTGGAAAACGAATCGTGCAGTTCTACACATTGCCAAACAATTATTTTTCAATCTGCATGAAAATGTTCCAGTGAGTGAAAAATGCCCGTCAAGTCAGGTTCTGCCTTGACGGCGCCTTGGGGTTGAGAACAGTCAATTTCTCCTGCTGAGACATGTCTGTAAAGTCATCAGCTATTCGAACCAGCTTGCGGAGACTACCCAGGGACAAGCCGTTTGCAAGTCCGCTCTTTCTGAGGCATGGACCGCATGGAGCCGCTGATCGGGCACTCTCACGCACGCCTGATTGCAAAAGGAAAGATCATGAGTCTTGCTCGCGGTGTTTTTGTTCGTCCAGGAAAAGCCGCTTCGTCGGAGATGTCATGCCGGAAGCTTCCAAAGCAGTGGAGATCACCGCCAGGAACAATCATGAAACCGTTCAGGTGGATGGTGCAGAAGCCGCGAGGCTCTGCTCCAAGCCTGATACTCAGATGCCTGCAAGCACCTGTATTCCACACGAGTGCTTCCAGCCGCTCGATAAAGATCGGAAACGTCACTGTCAAAATGATACACACCCCGAATCAGCACCGACTTCAGTTTGCAGGCGAGAGGACAGGTCTCGCTCTTTCTGGCCTTTGGTATCCTGGCAACGATCACGTGAACGCGAAGACGGCTCCAGTATCAGGTCAGACCTTGGTGCGGAAGAGTTTGAAAGGCTCAGACCCGCTGACATGCCGGAGTGGATGGC
>JAJDVC010000097.1 GCA_022826305.1 Gammaproteobacteria bacterium
GCTACCGAACCTGTCGTACCGGAAACAGGTGACGTATATGTCTGCCGTGACGACCTGCAGCAGTGCAGCGGGCTCATTCTGGGCAGCCCGACACGGTTCGGAACGATTGCTGCGCCGTTGAAACACTTTTTCGACCAAACAGCACCGGAATGGTTGAAAGGCACACTCATCAACAAGCCCGCCGGGGTTTTCACATCCTCGTCAAGCCTTCACGGAGGCCAGGAAAGCACCCTCCTGTCCATGATGATTCCCCTCATGCATCATGGCATGATCATGATCGGTGTTCCCTATTTCGATACACCGGTCGGCCATACACGGACTGGAGGGACGCCATACGGCGCCAGCCATGTCGCTGGTCCGGAGGATCTTCGCCCGGTCGACGGAGATGAAAAGGAGATTGCCCGGGTACTTGGCAAGCGAGTGGCAAACTGCGCCAGACTGGTCTCAAACGGAAGCCTCTAGCGCAACTGGTCATCGGTCAGCTTCCGGACAAGCGGTATCGTGATTTTCCTTTGACTCTTCAGTGATTCCCGATCAAGCCTGTCCAGCAGATGGAATACCGAACGGGTGTCGCGGGCAAGATGGGAAAGGATGAACTCTACGACCGCATCCTCCAGATCGAATCCCCTGTACCGTGCACGTTGTATCAGCATCGGTTTCATGTCCCTGTCGCTCAATGCGTGCAATCGATAACCTCCCCCGCTGGTCAGACGCGACCGGAGATCCTCAAGTTCAAGCCCCAGCCTGTCCAAAGGACCTCCTCCGGAAACCAGCATCGCACCATCGCACCGAGACACGGCTTCGAAAATAACCAGCAGGGACTCCTGGGCATCAGGGTTTCCGCTAATCCATTCGAGATCATCCACACATACCAGAACCTGGTCATGGATTGATCTCACAACTTCCGGCCAGCCTGCATGCTGGGCGGCATTCAGATACACGCTGCGACCTCCTTCCTCCCTGCTTGCCGTGCAACAGGCATTCAGCAAATGTGTCTTCCCGCAACCGGAATCACCCCAGAGATACAGAACACGCCGATCCCTGTTCCCTTGCGCCAATTTCACCAGTTCCTCGACCAGAGACCGGTTTCCTGCGTCGAAGAAGGTATCCAGAACCAGCTGATCGTCATAATCTATGGGGAGTATGGTCTGCTGGGTCATTGACCGGCACGGACTTCCATATCCTGCTTGATTCCCCAGAACCAGATATACTGGACACCGCTTGCCACGGTGGTCATGCAGGTCCCGTAAACAAGCAGGTCAGTCAGGGCAAACAACGTCAGCATGCCTGATTTCTCGGTAAGTATCACTACCACCAGGGATATCTGGAGAAAGGTATTGATCTTGCTTATATATGCAGGACTGATCGGCACGGAATGGCCCATGAGCTTCAGAATCAGGTATCCCGCGATGATTACCAGATCCCTGAACATGACAAGAATCAGCAGCCAGAATGGAATATCACCCAGAACTGCCAGCATGATATATGCCGAGGCTATGAGAAGCTTGTCAGCGCTCGGATCAAGCACGGCTCCGAAGCCGGTCACAAATCCGAATCGCTTGGCAATGAAACCATCCAGACCATCTGTTATCCCTGCCGCAACAAACACGTACAGTGCGATCGCATAGTTCTCATCATAAAGCAGCAGCACGAGTACAGGGCATGCTGCAATACGGATCAACGTGAGAAGATTCGGGATCTGGGAATAAATCATCAATCTGTGCGGAGAATTAGACACGTCAAATACAAACGGATCAGTACTTTTCCAATAAACAAGACTCCTTGCGCAAGCGCAGCATGAGATCATCCCGTCCATGTATCAGGAATGCCCCTTCCCGGATGCATCCACGACTCAATAGTACAAAAAGAATCCCCAAACATAAACAGGAAACAGGATCAATCACTGCCGGTCACTTCGACCGATGCCCGGCTATGCTAGAATCCGTTCTGCAACTGGACAAGGATATCCCTCCGGGTTCGTTACCTCCCGTCCTGTCGATACACAACCGTCCGTAACAACCAGTCATGTCAAGTTCCGAGCAATCAGCGCCCCCACTGTCTTATCGGGACAGCGGTGTGGACATCGACGCAGGTTCCCGGCTGGTAGAACGCATAAGACCGATCGTGCGAAAAACCTTTCTGCCGGGAGTGCTGCAGGAAATCGGAGGATTCGGAGCACAATTCGAACTGCCGATCGAACGCTTTCGATCTCCCGTACTGGTCTCCGGAACAGACGGTGTTGGCACAAAACTCATACTGGCCAAGATGCTTGGCCGTCACGATACGATTGGCATAGATCTTGTTGCCATGTGCGTCAATGATATCGTGGTATGTGGCGCCGAACCCCTGTATTTCCTGGACTATCTTGCCGCCGGAAAACTCGATCCGGATCTGACCGAACAGGTGATTCGGGGGATCGCCAGGGGCTGCGAGATCGCCGGGTGTGCCCTGACCGGGGGCGAAATGGCGGAAATGCCGGGGTTGTATCAGCCCGGTGACTACGATCTGGCCGGGTTTGCAACCGGCATCGTTGAGAAATCGGACATCATCAATCCCGAAAGAGTCCGCAAGGGAGACATGCTGATCGGTCTCCGGTCATCCGGGCTCCACTCAAACGGCTACTCCCTGGTCCGCAAGATTATTGCCCGATCCGGGATCGACCTCGATCAGCCATTTGATCATTCGACGCTTGGATCGGTGCTGCTGCATCCGACCCGTATCTACGTCAAGTCCATCCTGAACCTGATCGGTCAGTGCAGGATCGGCTCGATCTGCCACATAACTGGCGGAGGCTTGACGGAAAACCTGCCACGTGCGCTACCGGACCATCTTGGCGCCCGCATCTTCCGTTCTGCATGGGAAATGCCGGCAATTTTCGAGTGGCTGCAAGACAAGGGAAACGTCGAAACCCGCGAAATGCTCCGCACATTCAATTGCGGTATCGGCATGACACTGTGTATTGCGCCCGAAGACACCGAACAAGCGCTTCAGTCATTGAAATCAACTGGCGAGATGCCGGTCGTGATAGGTGAAGTATTCGTGCCCCGGGGAAATCGGGTGGTGTTTATGGATCAGGCTCCCGGAACCACATGAGACCTTCATCGATCGTGGTACTGGTTTCAGGGAACGGATCCAATCTCCAGTCCATCATCGATCATGTCAGGGATGGCCGGATAAAAACGAAGATAGCCGCAGTGATCAGCGACAACGACACTGCCTACGCCATCGTCCGGGCCCGCCATGCAGGAATTCGGACCATGGTGGTCAGACGCAATTCCCACGAAACCCGGCAACTGTGGGAATCCGTCCTGACAGAAACGGTGGCGGACCTGAATCCTTCCCTGGTAGTGCTCGCCGGATTCATGCATGTACTGGGTAAGGGTTTCATAAGGCGTTTCGACCGTCGCATCATGAATATCCATCCATCGCTACTGCCAGCATACAAGGGACTGAATACACACCAGCGAGTGATCGACGCGGGTGAGCGCACCCATGGCGCTACCGTGCATTTTGTTACACGGGAACTGGATGATGGCCCCATTGTTCTGCAGGCAGGCATTCCTGTCAGCCCTGAGGATACGGTTCACTCGTTAAGCAGGAAGGTACTGGATCTGGAGCATGCCATCTATCCCGAGGCAATCAGGCAATTCATCGAAGGGTGCATCAGCTTCGATCGCCCGCAATGCCCGTGAACAAACAGAAGTTCCTGCGACACATGCCGGCATGCGGATGCCTGGCGCTCCTTTTACTGGTAGTCAGCCAGCCCCTGATTGCCAGGGTGCCAGGCAATCAGGCACTGCTTTACTCCCTGCAATACGGTGACATCGATGCGGGGGAACTGGAAGTGGTCATCGAGAACGTCGACAACATGCTCAGAACGACAACCACCAGTCGTCCCAGGGGTATCGCAAGACTGTTCCTCCCGGAACAGACCGTCGAAACCCGATACCGCATAGACGGGGATACGGTAATTCTGGAGCGAGGCAATTTGCATGGTCAGGACGGCAGCCAGATCGACAAGGGCTACCTGATTGATCGACAGAGTCGAATGATCCGGTTCCTGACCGCGGCGGATCAGCCTATCCTGGAAGATGATCTTCTTGGTGCTTCAGATTTCCCGATCCTTCTCATGACAACAGAGATAGCGCGCATCGGGGGCCTGACTGTCCGCGAACTCACACCTGAAAAATCCCGTTACTACATCTACGAGACACCCGTAAGGGAAGAAATCGATCTCGACGGAAACCGCTACCTGACATGGAAAATAATCCGCAACAAGCGTTCGGAGAAGAATCGCTCGGTTACCGTCTGGCTTGACTCTGAAGGTTCGCTGGCACCACTCAGGATTGTCAGTACAAAAGGAAAGAGGAGCATGATTCTGACGCTCCTCAATCATTCCGTATCCAACTGAATCCGCCGCCCAAGCCAGGGAATCATGCTGTTCAACATGCCGAAGTACAATGGATTGATGATGATCACTCCGGCGCGCATGGCAAAGGCTGTCCAGATCCGGGCATGCGGCACTGATGCCTTTCTGAAGCATCGGTACGCTCGGGAGCGCATCGGGGCGTATTGCGAGACGGACAGGAAGCTGCTGCTATCCAGGCGGACGTACCATGCAGCCATTGCGGTCGCGTGGAGGCCGGGACGTGAGCGCAGCGAGGAAACATCCCGTCGCATGGGGAAGATGAAAAACACTGCGAACCCGCTTGCACCATGCAGAACAGCCTGCTTACATCAGGTCAAGCATGTAATTCCCAATATTTTTTGCTTATCGGGCGTCAACTATGTAAGAATCGGGCGTTATTCGTCGGTTCGGTACGCATCTTGCATCAAGAACGGAAGAGATTCGGAGATAAAGGAGCTCGAACCAGTTTTTTCAACTTCTCAAATCTGTTGGGAGAATCATCCAAAATGAAAAATATCAAAGCAGGTGCTGCGGCGCTCATTGTAACATGCCTATTTGCAAGCAGTGCTGCAGTGGCAGAAGTCAAGATACGGATACAGTCCGTTCTACCCACCAAAGCTGATGAAATCGTCATGGTCAAGGATTTTGCAGCAAATGTCGCTGCACTGACCAACGGCGAAGTCCAGATCGAGGTCCTGCCGGACGGAGCCATCGTCAGTGGTCGGGACATCCTAGACGCTGTTGACAAGGGACTTGTCGAAGGCGGTTTCGCCTGGACGCACTACTGGTCCGGCAAACACCCGGCTGCCATGCTGTTCGGTTCTCCGGTGGCTGGTGCGGGTGTCGGAATCGACAACATCGCATTTGTCTCCTGGTTCATGAACGGCGGCGGACGAGAACTGTATGACCGCCTCTGGGACGAAATGGGACTGAATGTCCACGGTCTGATGCTTCAGCCTGTTGGCCCGGAAGCGCTGGGCTGGTTCAAGGAGCCGATCAACAGCATGGATGATTTCCGGAAGTACCGATTCCGCACACCTCCCGGCATTCCGGGACAGACCTACAAGGATATAGGAGTCGCTTCGGTAGCGATGGGCGGCGGCGATATCCTGCCGGCACTCGAAAAGGGCACGATTGACGCAGCCGAGTGGTGCTGCCCCAAACCAGACAGCGTTTTCGGCTTCCAGAAGGTTCTCAAGCATTACTATCTCCAGGGCCTGCATCAGGTGGTCGTGAATGCCGACATGTATATCAATGGAGATGTCTGGAACAGCCTGACGCCCGAACAGCAGACCGCCATGAACATCGCCGCTGATGCGTCGCTGATCCGGTCACTCAGCTATCGGATCTATGAAAACGGAAAGGCACTCAAGGATCTCACGGAAAACCACGGAGTCATCCTGCATGACACGCCTGCAGACTATTTCCCGGCATACATGAACGCTGCACGCGCAAGTCTGGAAAAGAATGCGCAGGAAAACGAGTTCTTTGCCGAGGTCTGGAATTCCCAGAAGGAGTTCGCCAGAATCGCTGTTCCTTTCTGGGCCGGTGCACAGTCCTCCAATGCGCAGCTCGGCCAGGCCTACGCAAAATCCCTCTGATCCAGGAGCACACCTGATCCTGCCTGTCCATGCAAGCCGCATGGCAGGCAAGCTGAACAAGGAAGCGGACCTTCGGGTTCGCTTCCTTTGACAGGTTTCAAACCCGGGAAGCCATGGCAGAAGAAATCAAGCCGGAAGAACTGGAGGTCGCCGATGAACTGATTGCAGAACGCAGGTCAACGGAACCCGGCAAACTGCCAGCGGACATGCCTGCCTGGATGGCGACCTGCATTACCCAAATCGACCGGTTCAGTCACTGGGTCGGGCGTATCGTCTGCTGGCTGCTCATACCCATGTGTCTGGCCATGGTATATGAAGTGATCGCCAGAAAATTCTTCCTCGCCCCCACCATGTGGGCATATGACGTAAGTCGCATGCTGTACGGTGCCCTGTTTACCCTGGGCGCCGGTTATGCCCTGTATCGTGGCATACACATTCGCGCCGATTTCATCTACCGCAACTGGTCTGCAAGAACACAGGGCGCCATTGATGCGACGCTGTATCTGGTTTTCTACTTTCCCGGTCTGCTGATATTCATGTGGGCATCCATAGATTATGCGTTGACCGCCATCATGCGCATGGAACGTGGCATGGATACTGCATGGATGCCGTATATGGGACCAATCAAGAGTGTGCTGCCACTTGGCATCCTGCTGCTACTGATACAGGGTGTATCCGAATTCCTGAAAAGCTTCTATGCCGCGACACGCGGCAAATGGCCTGTCTAGAATGTTCGAAGCGCTAGCCAACCTGCAGCCGGAACTGATCGGCCTCGTGATGATCGGCTGCATGCTGTTTGCCATCTTTATCGGCTTCCCCATCTCCTTCACGCTTATCTTTCTTGGTATGGTCTTCGGCCTGTGGGGGTTTGGACAACTGGTGTTCTACCTGATGACCTTCCAGTTCTCGAACGTGATGCTTGAACAGACTCTCGCGGCCGTACCGCTCTTCATCTTCATGGGCATTCTCATGGAACAGGCCGGTCTCATGGAGCGTCTCTTCAATGCGGTGCAACTGACCCTGTCCAGAACGAAAGGCGCCCTGTACATCGCCGTACTATTCGTGTCCACTATCTTTGCAGCAGCCACCGGCATTGTGGGAGCCTCGGTCACCATCCTCGGAATCATGGCAGCCAAGACCATGAACCGTTCCGGATATGATGTCAAGCTGGCGGCAGGAACAATCACTGCAGGCGGCACCCTGGGTATCCTGATTCCGCCGAGCATCATGCTGGTGGTAATGGGACCGATCCTCGAGGTTCCGGTTACCGACCTTTTTGCAGCAGCCATCATTCCCGGGTTCATGCTGGCGTTCATGTATACCGGATACGCCTTGATCCGATGTCAGATGAATCCGGCGCTCGGTCCGCCCCTGCCTGAAGACATGCAGCCGGAGTCGATGGGAGAGGTATTCAAGGAGTTTTTTCTCGGTCTGGTTCCTCCTGCGACATTGGTCGGTTTCGCACTGGGCAGCATTCTGCTCGGTCTGGCAACACCTACCGAGGCGGCAGGCATGGGAGCATTCGGTGCATTTTTACTCACCTGGGCCTACAGAAAGCTTACCTGGCCAGGGTTCAAGGATGCCCTGATCAAGACCCTGGAAATTTCCGCGCTGATCCTTGTTCTGGTTGCCGCGTCAAACTTTTTTGGTGCAGTCTTTTCAAGGCTCGGCACACCGACCATGCTGACAGAATACCTGCTCACGCTGGACATGTCTCCCTACATGATCCTCGCAATGGTCATGGCCCTGATCTTCATCCTTGGCTGGCCGCTGGAATGGGTGCCGATCGTCCTGATCATTATTCCAATCCTGCTGCCCCTGATCGATCAACTCGGATTCAATCTGGTATGGTTCGGAATCCTTGTGGCGGTCAACCTGCAAACTGCATGGCTTTCCCCGCCGGTTGCGCTTTCGGCCTATTTCCTGAAAGGCGTTGTGCCGGAATGGGACCTGAAGGCGATCTATGGCGGCATGATGCAGTTCATGGTCATTCAGCTGATCGGCCTGATCCTGATCATACTGTTTCCGCAGATCGCGCTGTGGCTGCCCGAATATCTGGATGCGTTGCACAGAGCAAGCCTGTAATCCCTTTACCCGATTCCCTACCCATGGCAGAGCAATATCTGAAAACCGCCCTGAAAACCCCTGTGTCCGGAGAAACGGAGACACACGACCTGGTTCGTGACATGCTCCGGGAAATCGAAGCCAGGGGAGAGCAGGCTGTACTCGACTATGCCCGGAAACTGGACGGGTGGAACAAGAGCATCGTCGTCACAAGTGACGAAATCAAGCAGGCTGCGGACTCTCTCCCCGACAAGGTCAAGACAGACATCCGATTCGCGCATGAACGGGTGCGGTCGTTTGCCGAAGCACAGCTCGATAGCATGCATGAATTTGAAACGGAAGTTTCTCCGGGGCTTGTCTGCGGACAGAAACTGGTTCCCGTGCAGACTGCCGGCTGCTATATCCCTGGCGGACGCTATGCACACATCGCATCCGCCATCATGAGCGTGACCACCGCCAAGGTAGCAGGAGTCCGGAGCATTATCGCCTGCTCACCGACACACGGAACCCGGGGGGTCCATCCGGCAATTCTGTATGCCGCCAATCTGGCCGGAGCAGACTCGATCATGCATCTTGGCGGAGTCCAGGGCATTGCCGCGATGGCGTTCGGACTGTTTACCGGCAGTCCTGCCGATGTGCTGGCAGGCCCCGGCAACCGTTTCGTTGCAGAAGCCAAGCGCATCCTGTTCGGGCGCGTTGGAATTGACATGTTTGCAGGCCCGACGGAAATCCTGGTCATAGCCGACCACCAGGCAGATCCCGATATAATAGCTTGTGACCTTGCAAGCCAGGCTGAACACGGCCCGGATTCTCCGGCATGGCTGGTCAGCACCTCGGAAACCGTCGCAAGGAAAGTCATGGACCTGATGCCCGAGTACATCAACCGTCTGGCAGAGCCCAACCGGTCCGCCGCAGAGTCTGCGTGGCAAAACTATGGCGAAGTGCTGGTCGTGAATTCCCGCGAAGAGGCGGTCATCGCCAGTGACCGTTACGCTGCCGAACACCTTGAAGTCCAATGCGAAGATCTGGACTGGTGGCTGGCCAACCTCAACAACTACGGTTCCCTGTTTCTGGGTGAGGAAACCACAGTCACCTATGGAGACAAGTGCTCCGGAACCAATCATATCCTGCCCACCAAAGGAGCCGCCCGCTACACGGGAGGACTCAGCGTCAGCAAATTCATCAAGGTCCTGACCTACCAGCGCATGACACGAGAATCAAATCGGAGCGTGGGCTCCGCTGCAGCCAGAATTTCCCGTTACGAGGGAATGGAAGGTCATGCCAGAAGCGGAGACGAGCGCCTGTACAAGTATTTCCCCGGCGAGGAATTTGATCTTGGCATTGAGGGAGGCTCCTGATCCTGCTCCGATCAGTATCATTGGTCGGTCCCTGCAGACCGGCCCTGAGCCCTGCCCCACCGAAACGTTACAATCCCGGCCTCAGGGCATGATGTACGGTCCGACATGTTCCTGCCTCGTGCAGCCGACAATCCACAGATCATGAATCCGACGCAAACCGTTTCGCTTGACGACTTCTCTCTGGATGGAAGCATATTCGTCGTTACCGGAGCAAGCTCCGGCATCGGTCATGCAACTGCATTATTCCTGGCCCGAGCCGGTGCATCGGTGATCGGCATTGCCCGCCGGAAAACGGCACTCGAGAAGCTGGTTCAGGATATCCAGGCCCAGGGAGGCATTGCAAAACATGTTTGCGGAGACCTGGGGAATTTGCGACATGCGCCGGATATCGCTGTAGCCGCTCTTGACTGCTTCGGTACCGTCGATGGCATTGTCAATGCAGCCGGAATCAATCTTCGCGAACCGACAGGGACCATATCCCCTGAAAGCTGGACACAGACACTCGACCTGAATCTTGCCGCACCGTTCTTCCTCTCCCGGGAATTCGTGCCGGCCATGTCGGAAAAGGGGTTTGGCAGAGTGATCAATATCGCATCCCTGCAATCTGCAAGGTCATTTGCAGACAGCCTGGCCTATGGCGCATCAAAGGGAGGGTTGTGCCAGTTGACCCGGGCCATGGCCCGCTCATGGTCGGGCAACGGAATTACCTGCAATGCCATCGCACCGGGATTCTTTCCGACAGAATTGACCAAACCCGTTTTCGACGACCCGGGGAAAGCACGATGGGCCGCCACAAGCACCATGATAGGTCGTAACGGCAGACTTGAAGACCTGTTTGGTATCGTCGTGTTCCTCGCATCCAGGGCTTCCGGGTACATCACTGGGCAAACCATCTTTGTTGACGGAGGATTTACAGCAGGATAATCTCAAACTGTCTGCATGAATCACCTGAATCATGAAAGCACTTGTATATACCGCCGATTATGAATTGACCTACCGGGATGAACCCGACCCCGAACCTTCTGACGGAGAATCCATCGTTGCCGTCACGACAGCAGGTATCTGTGGTTCGGACATGCATGCCTATCAGGGTCACGACTCAAGACGTGCTCCACCTCTGATACTTGGCCATGAGGCAGCGGGCAAGATCCTCCACGGTACAGATCCAGGGCGCCGGGTAGTAATTAACCCTCTCATCACCTGCGGGTCATGCAATGAATGCATGGGAGGCAGACAGAACCTGTGTCCGGAACGGAATATTATCGGCATGTATCGCCCCGGCGCTTTTGCAGACATGGTGTCAATACCGGACCGCAACCTTATCGACATACCGGAAGACATGGAAGACAGCAAGGCGACACTGATGGAACCGGGCGGAACAGCCCTGCATGCTGTCAATCTTGCAGAAAGATCGTGTTTCAGACCGATCAGTGAATGTTCTGCACTGGTGCTTGGCGCCGGTTCGGTGGGGCTGCTCACTGCGCTGATACTGAAGGACAAGGGCGTCGCACACGTGCTGATATCGGAAACCAATCCGCTCAGAAGGCATACTGTACTGGAATATACCGATTGTCAGGTTGTCGACCCGACAGCTTCCGTATTGCCCGACTCTGGTTTTGATCTCGTGTTTGATGCAGTGGGTAACGCACGAACCCGATCAACCGGCATCTCATGCGTCAAGCCGGGCGGTGTATTCATGCATATTGGGCTTATGGACAACCGGGGCGGCATGGATACCCGCCGCATGACCCTTCAGGAAATCACCATGATCGGGTGCTATACCTATTCTCCCCTCGATCTCAAGGTCGCCCTGAACAAGCTGTATAGCGGAGCACTCGGTACTCTGGAGTGGTTGAGGACCTTGCCTATTGAATCGGGAGCAGAAGCGTTCAGGCAGATTCATGCAGGAGAGTGTGCCGCACCAAAGGTCATGCTTACCAACCACGGTGTGTCAACTCTATCGCGATGAGTCGAGGATGAGATGACATCAGGTTTTGCGAACCGAGAGAATTCCCTGCGGAAGCTCTTGAGCCGTCGGAACAGTCACTGAACCTCATTGCGCTGCCTGCAAACTCGCGACCGTATTCCCGGGGAGCGACCCGATTCCTTCCCGGCGGAACCGCAGTCATGTACCAATCGGTGGGTGTACTGCGCTACACAGGACATTCCCAGAACCTGATACATGTGCTGACAGTTCACCTCACTGCAATACATCATCCGCGGAAAACTGCTCCTCGATGCCAGTTGACATACATCGGGTTGGGGGCCAGGGAATCTTGTGCAGGCCTTGCTATCTGATGGCCCTGATAGTCGGTCAGGACTCTCATTGATGTCTGATCTCCCTGTACCTGCGGCGATACCAGCACACAATAGGATTCTTCGCTTTGCTCAAGACCGATCGCACCGATATCAAACGCCTTGTGGTGAAGAGTGCATAGGGCCAGACCGTTATCAGGCCGGTTCGGCCCCTCATGACAGTATGTCTTGATATGCGCTGCTTCGAGTCCGAACCCCATACCCCCTATAGTCAACCTGTATTTGCAGATGGCACATTGATGCCGATATGCCTGAAGAACTTTCTTGCCGAACCTGGGGTCCCTGATACGTCTCTTGTACAGAGCGAATTGAGACGAGTCATGAGACAGGTCGATACCGCCTGAGGCATTTTCCAGATTCAGCTCGTTCAGGATATCTTCATGCAGTATCCAGGGGAAAAAATCGTCAAGCAGCATTGAAATGGATTTGAACAGGACGGCCTTGTCCGAGTTCAGGAGATCATGAACTTCCTGCCTGAACCCTCCCTTGATTCCTTGTTGCTTGAGTTGGCCAACCCTCAGAGTGCCGTTGTTGCCATGATCCAGATTTTTCCATTCTGGAATATCCCAAAGACCGGTTTTGTACAGAGCCCTGAAAGGCTGTTCCGGATGGGATGATCTGTCCGGCAGTCCATATGTCTTGAATAACCGGTTATATCCAGCTTCCAGCGAACTGTAGTCCTGAAGCCGTGGTCTCCCCTGTGCAAGGTTGGACAAGGCGATGAGCAACATGATTGGTTGATGCGGGCGTTTGCGGTCTGGAAGGTTTTTTGCAGTCTTGACATTGCTTTTCAGTCCGCGCAGTATTTCCAGATATCTTGTTCTATCCATCATCGCTGCTTGTCATCAGGGGAGGACAACCTTGCGGTACAGCACCCGGTACCGGGGTGGCGACGGCCCTGATGCCCGATGCCGACCTGCTGAAAACCCTTTCGCCGAACCATGCTCATGAAATCCCCTGCACCTCACCCATGCACGGAGAAACCATGTCTTGCAAACGGATAATGTTCACTGCCTGCTGGCCATTGTGCAATGTCCGGGCCAGGCATATCGCCTTGCAGAACCATGAAATCCCGGCGACAGGAAGAAAATCCTCCAAATCAGCAATTTCGGACAGAAGCGCGGCCGTGGCAAGACAGGAGTGTCCGGATTCGCGTGGAAGTCCCCGGCCAACCTTCAGCCAGATTGCCAAACCACGGAAAAGAGATCCAGCATGGCCTGCCAGGATATCTGGTCTGCACTGTAACTGTACCCGAGAGGAAGCCCGTATTTCCTGCCGTTTTCATCAGCATCCCGGCTTGTGAAACCGTGCCGTGCCCCGGCAAGGACCATGACCTCATGATCTGCCCGGGCATTCTCCATCTCAGCCTTGAATGCTGTAACAGCATCCATCGTGACCATGGCATCCTCCTCACCATGGCATACAAGCACTTTTGCCCTGACATCGCCTGCATGCGGAGTATGGAATGATCCCAATGCGCCATGGAAGCTGACGACAGCATCCAGCGGCATACCTGTCCTGGCCATATGCAAGACCATGGCGCCACCGAAGCAATAGCCAATTGCTGCAGTCCGCTCCACATCAACCGGATCTTGCGCCAGCAGGGTCTCATAACCGGCTTCAAGTCTTCTGGTGCCGCTTTCCATATCTCCAAGCACATCATTCATGGCTGTAGCTGCCTCATCCGGATTCTCTGCAGCATACCCACCTCCATACATGTCAATGGCCAAGGCACAGTATCCAAGCCCGGCGAGCATGTTGCATCTCTGCCTGATGTAGTCGTTAACTCCCCACCACTCATGAATGACCATGATTCCGGGGCTGCTTTCTGGAATTTCCTCATCCCATGCAAGGAAACCCCTGTGTTCAACTCCCTCACAGGAATACATGATTTCCCTGTTGGCTACTCCCATCACATACCTCCGGTTCCAAAGGAAAACGCATCAGGCGTCCGCACGGGCAACCACCGCTCTCCAAAGATTCACATCTCGTGTCAAGATGGTACCACGATCAATTCCCTGGATGTTCAATACCGGCTGTATTCGCGAAACTTCAGACAGACAGCGGCTTCTAGCGGTTAATCTCTTCCACCAGTTCTCGAATCCGCTTCTGGTTCCCGGTCTTCAGCAATTCTTCAACCAGAGGCTGGGCCTTGCTGATATCTGTCAACCGAATCCGGCGTTTCACTTCCAGAATGGCTGCCACATCCATGCTGAAGTCCCGCAACCCCATTCCCAGCAAGATCCGCGTATAACGCGGGTCCCCAGCCATTTCGCCACACATGGAAACCGGGATGTTGGCAACACTGCCGGCATCAAGCGTAGCCTTTATCAGCCTCAGCACTGCCGGATGAACGGGATCATAAAGGTAATCAACCTCGTCGTCGATACGATCAATGGCCAGGGTATACTGGATCAGGTCATTGGTTCCGATCGACAGGAAGTCGAGTCGGTCAGCAAAAAGGTCTGCTGCAACCGCTGCAGCTGGAACCTCGACCATGCCGCCTATCGGGACATGCGGGTCGTATCGTATCTTCTGATCGTGAAGTTCCTGCCTGAGCTCTTCCAGCAACATGAACAATTGGTCAACCTCGTCTATATTGGAGAGCATGGGGATCATGATCCTCGCCTGTCCATATACGGCAGCGCGATAAATTGCTCTTAGCTGGGGCTTGAAAAGAGACAAATCGTGCAAGCACAAGCGTATTGCCCTTCTCCCCAGTGCAGGGTTGGCAATCTGGCTGCCATGCAGTCGACCACCATCCACCTGCTTGTCGGATCCCAGGTCAAGTGTCCGGATCGTTACGGGACGATCTGTCTGCCTGAGCACGCTGGCATAAACCCTGACCTGCTCTTCCTCGGAGGGTAGTCGGCAGCGATTCATGAACAGGAATTCAGTGCGATACAGCCCCACTCCCATCGTGTTCAGGGACATGGCTTCAGCCATCTCTTCCGGGAATTCTATGTTTGCGCAAAGGCTTATCTCATGGCCGTCCAGAGTAGAAGCCCTTTCATCGATCAGGACATCCAACCGCTGATGAGTACGCAGGATTCTTTCCCTGCGTCTCTGGTAGGTTTTCAGGATCGGCGTATCCGGATTTACCAGTACGACACCACGTTTCCCATCAATGATCAGGAGATCTCCTGTCCTGAGATAATGAATCCCTCCATGCAAACCCACAATCGCAGGAATCTTCATGCTGCGTGCCAGAATAGCCGTATGGGAGATGGGTCCCCCCAGGTTAGTGATGAAGGCGCTGATCTGATGGCTGCTCAGCCTCACCGTGTCGGCTGGCATCAGGTCATTAGCCACAATGATCTCTCCATCGAATATCTCCTCTTCACTCCGCCCCGTGGATTCCTTCTGTTTCAGAAGTTCGCCCTGAATGCGGCTTATTACCTGGACAACATCAGCTGATTTTCCGCTCAAATAGGGATCGTCTATCCTGTTGAATACCCCTTCCAGATTTTCAGCATGCATCTGTAATGCGGCCTCGGCATTAATGTGTTGCCGACGGATGATCTCCATAGGTTCCTGAACAAGTACCGGATCCTCCAGCATGGTGATGTGCGCGCCCAGGATGCCCCTGACTTCAGCACTGTCTTCCTCGCCAAGCTGATTGGCAGTTTGATGTAGCGCATCCTGTGCAGAACCCAGACCGGCCTGCAGTCTGCTGATCTCCTGCTCCACCTCGTCGACAGAAATATTGTATTTCAGGATGTCCTCACCCAGACTGCGCAACAACCTCGCCCGCCCGATAGCAATACCTGCGTCAACACCGTTGCCATGCAAGGTAAACATGGATCGACTATTCGTCCTCGCCAAACCGGTTTTCAAACAATCTGCTTATCCGGGATGCCGCCAGTTGTGCATCGTTTCCCTCTGCCGTTAACAGAAGATGCGTTTCCTGTGATGCAGCAAGCATCAACACCTGCATGATGCTCTTTGCATCGGCAGACGCGCTCCCGTTATTCAGGACCACGGAACTTTCAAACCCCGCACTCAACTTGACCAGCTTGGCTGCCGCTCTGGCATGCAGTCCCAGCTTGTTGATCACCTGGATATTGCACTCAACGCGCAAGATACATCTCACGTGGACAGGTTGCGGTGACGAATCTGAACATTTGCGGAATGTTCCAGAAACCGGGCATGGAGCTTTTCGCTGACATGCACAGACCGATGCCGACCACCTGTGCAACCAATGGCTACCGTAATATAGCTTCGATCCTCACTGGCAAATCTGGGTAGCCAGCAATTCAGGAAAGTAAAGATCTGACCTGTCATCTCCGAAACCTCCTCGTATTGTTCGAAAAATCTCACTACAGGCGCGTCAAGACCATTGTACTTCCTCAATGTGTCATCCCAGTACGGGTTCGGCAAGCATCTTACATCAAAAACGAAATCCGCTTCCCTGGGGGGTCCGAACCTGTAGCCAAACGACTCGATCAGCAAAAGCGGACGGGGAAAGGTCGCACCGCCCAAAAAATCCCGCACCTTTTCACGCAACTCCCGTGGGGTCATGCCGGTAGTATCCAGCACCCTTTCGGCCTTGCTCCGCAAGGGTTCAAGCAACTCCTTTTCCCTCCGGATTGCTTCCAGAAGAGAGGTCTGCCCATCAGCAAGCGGATGACTTCGACGGGTTTCGCTGTAACGCATGATCAGCTTGTGCTCCTCGGCCTCAAGAAACAGGATACGATAGTGAATCCCCTGACTCTCAAGCCTTGCCAGACTGGAGTCCAGGTTTGAAAAGAAATTCCTGTTACGGGAATCAATGCTGACTGCCGCACCAGTTGGGGCATCTCCCTCATCATCAATCTGATCGATCAGCCGCCCTGAGAACTCATCAAGCAACACTGCGGGAAGATTATCCACACAATAGTACCCGACGTCTTCCAGGGACTGGAGCGCCACGCTTTTCCCCGACCCTGAGAGACCACTGATCAGAACCATGTCCAGAACGGGTTGCTGCCTGATCATTACGATTGGTCAATTACCCCGGACAGGCTATACGGATATGAAGCATCCCGCAGCCCTGTTTCCATCACCTGTCTGGCAGGCAAAGCGCAACAGGAAGGAAAACATGCCCGCCATCAAGTCTGAACTCCCGAAAACAGCCGATATACTTCAGTTGCAGACTGTGCCGACAGGATTCCCTCCACAAACAACTCGTTACTGAGTCGTGAAGACAGGGCGGCAAGCAGACCAAGATGAATCTCATTGGCATCGGCCGGCACCAGAAGACAGATTGCCAGCCAGACCGGCTTCCCGTCCGGTGCATCATAGTCAATAGGATCCTTAAGCCGGATAATCGAGATTACGGGCCTTCTCAAGCCATTCAGACGACCGTGCGGCAGCGCTATGCCCTGCCCGAGTGCTGTACAACCAAGCCGCTCCCGCTCCAGAAGAACCTCGAACACCTTTTCCCAGGCCTGTTCCTGTTCCTCCTCATCACCTTCCTCCTGCCCGGATGTCAGAACAGTAGCAAGTTCCTCAAACAATCGCTTGCGACTTGCAACAGGCAGGTCAAGCACCACATGCGCAGGATCCAGATAGTCTCGGGGCAGGACTGCGTTTTTCGACCCATGGTCCATCTCAACGGACAATACGGGCTCGATCATCCAGAATGCCTTGGGGTCGAGTTATGGTTCCTGTGATGATCAGTCAGCTTTTCCTTGTGCTTGATCACCTGACGATCGAGTTTGTGCACCATCGAATCAATCGCGGTGTACATGTCATCCGCTGTGCTGGTTGCATGAATCATGGCGCCTTTGGTACTCACGGTAGCTTCTGCAATGTGCCGGGATTTCTCGACATGCAATACAACATTGGTATTGGTCAGATGATCGAATCGACGGACGATTTTCTCCACTTTCTCGGAAACCCGATTATGCAACGCCTCGGTAATTTCCAGCTGATGGCCGCTGATGGATATTTGCATATTTGTATTCTCCGTGATGATTTGAGTAGTCATGCCTGATTCAGGCAACTTTGCCCCCGGGCACTACGGATACGGACATTCTGTACACCCCTTTCTGCAACAGGAGGAATTCGCATGGATGTCCGGTACTTTGCTACGGTTCTTCGGGCAATCCTGTATCCCTTGTCCCGCAAGTGCAGGCAAATCTGGTTGTCCGTTGCCGGCAGTGTCGAATCTTCACCCTCCACGATGCGGCGAATCTCTGCCTTTACAGCCAGGGAAGAGTCCGCATTCCCCGAAACGTTCACGACACGGGAAGAGAAAAAATAACGTAGTTCACGGATTCCGGTTGACCCGGACAGGTATTTGTTGTTCACAACACGCGAGACGGTGGATTCGTGAATGCCAAGAGACACCGCGACATCTCTCAATGTCATCGACTTGATTTTTCCTGGACCGAAATCGAAATAATCCTGCTGATACTCCACAATTTTCCCGGCAACCTCAAGTATCGTTCTGTATCGTTTCCTGACATTCTCTACCAGCCATTTGGCCTGATGGAGCTGTTCTTTCAGGGCCTTGTACTCCGTCCCACGGCCCTGCTCAATCTGTTGTTGATAATCCTGATTGACTGAAACCCTCGGCAACGATTCCAGATTCAGCCTGACATCCCAGCACCCCTGCCGTCGGTAAACCAGCACATCCGGGACAACATGGTGAACACTGTCATCCTGTTCCCTGTAGCCTGGGTATGGGTCAAGCTGTCGTATCAACCCTATCCCCCCGGCAATCTCTTCAGCAGACAAACCCAGACGTTTCTGGATTGCGTGATAGTCCTTCCTTGCCAGGCAGGGCAGACAGCATGCGACAATCTGTCTGGCAACCTGTCTTCCCGGTTGCGTGTTCTCCAGGGAATCCAGTTGCAACCCGAGGCACTCCTGCAGCGTTCTTGCCGCGATACCCGATGGCTCCAGGGTCTGGATTCTTGCAAGAACCCCTTCAACATCCATCAATGACCCAACCCCTCCCAGGGCAGCATGTATTTCCTCCAGGGATGCCTCCAGATAACCTGCTGCGTTGATATTCTCTATGACAAGATCGGCTATACGCTGCTGATCAGCATCAAGAAACAGAAACAGTGCCTGATGCCTGAGCGATTCCCGGAGCAATATCGGAGATTCGGCAATGCTGTCTTCTCGCCGCACGGATTCCAGGGAGGATTTCGATCCCTCCAAATCCACATGATCATGTTGTCCCCGGCCCCTGCCTGCCGGTTTCCTGATTGACAGGGATTCCTGTTTCATCTTCTGAGTCGACCGTTCCCATAAGTCCAGTGCAACATCAGGGAGTTCGAAATTGCCGGCCCCGACAGAATCATCCTGTTCGAACACTTCAAGCAACGGATTCAGTTCCTGCAGATTGCGGAGCTCTTCCGACAGATCAAGAGAAGACATCTGAAGCAACCTGATTCCCCATCGTAACTGAGGGGTCATAGACAAACGCAGACTCTGCTGCTTTGCGAGTGTCTGTTTCATACGGGCCAATCAACCTTCACGACTCAAGTTTACCTTAAAACAGGGTAGATATCGGGGCATTCGCATCCGCAAATCCTCCTCGGGCCTACAGTTTGAAATCACGTCCAAGATATGCCTCCCTGGCCTGGCTGTCTGCCAATATCTCGTCAGGAGTTCCAGATACCAGAACCCTGCCCAAGTGAAGAATGTAGGCTTCGTCACAGATGCCAAGCGTCTCCCGGACATTATGGTCGGTAATCAGCACACCTATACCACGCTGCCTCAGATCAAGAATGATCTGCTGTATTTCTCGAACGGCGATCGGATCGATTCCCGCAAAGGGTTCATCAAGCAGGACAAACGCAGGCTCCAGTGCCAATGCCCTGGCAATTTCAACACGTCTTTGCTCTCCTCCGGACAATTGGATGGTCGGTTTCGAGCGCAATTTCAGAATCCCGAATTCCCGCAATAACTGATTGCATATTTCTCTTTGTCTTGACTTGCTGTGCCTTCCCGAAACCTCAAGGACGGCCAGCAGATTCTCTTCTGTCGTCAGTTTCCTGAATACGGAATGCTCTTGTGGCAGATAGCCTATTCCCTTTCTTGCCCGCTCGTGCATGGGTAGCCTGGACAAATCTTCTCCATCCAGCAGCACCGAGCCCTTGTCAGCATTCACCAACCCGATAATCATGTTGAAACAGGTTGATTTTCCGGCCCCGTTTGCTCCGAGCAATCCTACGATCTGGTTGCCAGTGACAGCCAGGGACACCTTGTCGACAATCTTCACTGATCGGTAGGCCTTCACAAGATCTTGTGCGAGCAGCGATCTATTCCGAGATTGCGTTGATTCCATGGAGGCCCCGATCAGATCAGACACAAATCAGCATATTGGTCGCTGAACAACTCAGGCATCGGGTTTTCGGGGCTGGATAACAATCCTGGGTCTTGAAGATTGGCCCCTGTTCCCGACTTGACTCTCTTCTTCCTCGGATTTCGGACCGGACAATGAACCTCCTTTTGCAACCGCTTTTTCTTCATCCAGATCATAGGTAATCAGGTTGCCGGACATGCTGGAATTTTCCTGTACGATTCGAGCCCGCGATTTCATGATAACCAGCCGATCAGCTTGCTCAAGAATGATCTCCAGAGCCTCCCCCATCACATCATGGTCACTCCCTTCCGGCCTTTGTCTGAAAGTTCCCGGCGCACCTTCGCACACGGCAGATTTCAGTTCTCCGTCATCATCATAATGCGTTGTCAGCAGATCACATGTAATCCGGATGCTCCCCTGGCTAAAGACGACATGGCCCCTGTAAATACGTTCTCCAGACTTGAAGTCGAATTCGATTTCGTCCGCATCAAGGGTTGCAACTTGTTCGGAATCGTTTTTCAGGGCGTGGGAGGCTGACCAGACGAGGACAAGTAGCAGAAAAATCCTCATCAGCATTTCAGTTCTCCTGACCATCAAGGCGAATCATCATCTCTTGTGATGTGGCTATTGCCTCCGAACCCTGCGCCTGTATCTGGACGATACGGACATTGCCGGTCAACAACACTGTATCAGCAATGCCATCGAACCAGCCGGAATCCGCAGACATCGCTTGTGGAGACCCAGACCGATCATATCTTGTAACAACCGGATTATCGAACAGGATGCGGTCCCCAACAGGATAATGCTCCATACGATCTGAGGTGATGTGGTAGCTGATACCCCGATCATTCGCTCCCGTCATCGTAACACCTTCCATATAGTAATCCAGTTCATGATCAGCAGGATCGACTGTCCCGTTCTGATATTCTTCCAGAAGCCGGAACTGCAGCCAGGCGGACAGGGTCACAATGGATACAAACAGACAAACCGCTGTAATGTTCTCCCTGGAGAATCGCATGGCGGTCTAGATTATTCCGGTGCGCAGCAGATCATGGGTATTGAGCGCTCCAACAACCCGATTCTCCCCGTCCAGAACAAACAGTCCATTAATGGCATGTGGTCCTTTTTGTGCATAGTCCCGCATGGTTCCTACGATTTCAGCCGCCAGTGTGTCAGGTGTGACCGTATAGGGATTGCGTGTCATCAAGTCCTTCGCCCTGCTTGTATAGATATCGATTCCATGTTCCAGTGATCTTCTCAGATCGCCATCGGTGAACATTCCGAGCAATCGATTCTGCTTGTCTACCACTCCTGCCATGCCCAGTGACTTTGAAGACATTTCAATCAGCAATTCAGCCATCGTCTCTTCTGGTCCCACCAATGGCAGTTCCGTTCCCGCATGCATGATATCACGCGCATACAGCAACAGCCGTTTTCCCAGCATGCCGCCCGGATGGGTTCGAGCAAAATCCTGCACGGAAAATCCGCGCTGTTTTTGTACGGCAACAGCCAATGTGTCCCCCATGACCAGCGCGGCTGTAGTGCTTGCAGTCGGAGCCAGATTGTGAGGACAGGCTTCCCTGGCGACGCCAACATCAAGACAGACATCGGATTCGGTAGCCAATGTAGAATCCATCTTCCCGGTCATTGCGATCATCCTGACACCGATCCGCTTGACAATGGGTATGATGGTAACTATCTCCATGGTTTCTCCGGAATTGGAGAGAATCAATGTCAGATCATCAACCGTGATCATGCCCATGTCTCCATGGCTGGCTTCCCCTGGATGGAGAAAGAACGCCGGAGTCCCGGTGCTTGCCAGTGTAGACGCGATCTTTCCGCCTACATGTCCGGACTTTCCCATGCCGATCACTACCAGACGACCCTTGCACTGGAGAATCAGGTCGCAGGCCCTGTCAAAACCATCATCAATACGTGTAGCCAGCCCTGAAACCGCACTGGCCTGGATTTCAATCACGGATCTGGCGTAACTGAGTACTGATTCTTGAGATGCCTGACTGGACATTGCGGGATAGAGAAATTTGTCTTTAGTATAACAAATTGATTTCGTGACATTGGGCGGCAGGAAAACAGCGCTCATTCCCGGCAGGGCGCACCACGGATTACTGACGAACGCTGTCCGGCGCCGGGAATTCCCTCTCCTGTGCCATGAATCCGTCTTCCCCGGCAAGGCCAGATTACAGCCCGAGGTGAATCCGTGCATTCAGCATGCCTGTCCGCTGACCGAGCAATCCCCGGCATTACCCACGCCGGAGTAGCCCGGCAAGAAACCTGCGAGGCTCCTGCCCGGTGGATTGGAAGAAAACAGGGCATATACGCTTCCCACTTCACCAGACAGATTCCATGATCGGGGGTCAGCTGTCGCAGACACCCTTGTCCCTGCGGACAACCGCACGAAACGCACTGTCTGCATTTCGATTCTGAAAAAAATTTCTGCCGATCAACCCCGCCCCGATGCATATGTACTGCAACATGCACCGGGACAATACGTATCCTGTGCATCAGGAAATAGCTGCAGATCTCCTGGAGCACGACAGACTGGTCACGGGGGTATGTTACGATTGCCGGGGATACCGGGATGGTTGCTCCTGCTCGATAACATGGTAGCATCGGGAAGACCGGGATCCCTGAAACCTGAAACCTGATACCCTGATGAATTCCAGAGCGTGCATTATGGCTGACTCAAGACAGATCGAACCATCTACCAGAACCGAAATAGAAGCAGAGTTGTTCAGAAAACTGATGCAGCACCTCCAGAAATATCCGGAGGTTCAGAACATAGAACTCATGAATCTGGCATATTTTTGCCGCAACTGCTTTTCGAAATGGTACATGAATGCTGCACAATCAAGGGGTATCGACCTGGATTATGACCAGGCAAGGGAAATTGTCTATGGCATGCCCTATGATGCATACAAGTCCGCTTATCAGGAAAAGGCTACGGCCGAGCAGCTCGAACAATTCAGTGAAAGTCAGGGAAAAGCTACGGAATGAATGGGAATGCCATGCCTGGCTTGACAAGGCACATCGCTCTGCATGGCGCGGCCGCTTGACAGGCCCGACATCTTTTCATTAACCGGCAAGCCCTGTTCTGCCAGATTCACACCCACTTGATGATCAGCAGGAGGAGTTGAGGAAGATCCATTGACAAACCCTTGAGCGATGGTGGCAAGACTGCTTCAGCCACGCCTTCGATAGACTTGCTCAATCGGAAGCTGGGCAGCTCTCCCGCTCCCCGAATGCTGACTGAATACGAGAACGAATTATTGAGACAAGGCACCCACGAGATTTCCAGGGCCACTATCGAGATTCCGAGGCGCAAGGACAACGCCTGATACAACCGGAAACGGAACTGAAGCAACGTTTCCCGGGCGGCGGCCGTCGGGCAGTGGCAAGGATAAGGTGGGCCTCAATCCGTCGATGTCACGGAGCTTTCCTCCAGTCATTTCGACCTCAACCTGATCGTTCTGCGGGTTTCCGGCAGGCGCGTCTCGCTGCCCGCCACATTCAGACTGACCGGAGCACCGCGTAGTGCCTTGTCGAAGCACTGCAGGGTTCAACCGCCGCCCGAGTGGC
>JAJDVC010000023.1 GCA_022826305.1 Gammaproteobacteria bacterium
TGCAACTCGAAGGCGCGGTCGGCCAGCTTGACGAGGAGGATATACGGAGAGTGAACGGCTGGCTTTCCGTTCAGTAGGATACTTCATCGTCATCCTCTCCAGAAAACCGGCGAAAACAGCACGAGCAGGGTAAACAGCTCCAGCCGTCCAAGCAGCATCGCGAATGTCAGGATCAGCTTTCCCGCATCGGACACTCCGGCATAGTTCCGGCTGACATCCCCCAGGCCTGGCCCCAGGTTGTTCAGACAGGCGGTAACCGAGGAAAAGGCGGTGATCAGGTCAACCCCGGTTGAAAGCATCGCCACCAGCAACACCGTGAATCCGAATATGTACAGCGAGAGGAATCCCCATACGGCATTGATGACATCATCCGGAACCGGCTTGCTGCCCAGCTTGATGGGAATCAGCGCATTGGGGTGAACCAGTTTCGATATCTCCCTCACCCCCTGCCGGAACAGCAGCATGATGCGGATGATCTTCATGCCGCCAGCCGTCGAGCCGGCACATCCCCCGGCGGTACTCAGGACAATCAGGAAAAGCGGAACAAAGGTCGGCCACAGGGAGAAGTCGTCCGTCGTGAAACCGGTGGTGGTGACGATCGAGATCGTCTGCACGAATCCCTTTACAAGGTTTTCGGGTATGCCGGGATAGGTGCGGTGAGTGATCAGCATGAATACGGTAATGACCGCCGCCCCGCCAAGCAGGATGAAATATCCCCGGGCCTCCGGATCCCTGAGATAGGATGATATCCGCCTGGAGTGAATCGCCGCGAAGTGCAGGGCGAAATTCAGCCCGGCCAGGATCATGAAAAGACAGGCTACCAGATAGACAGTATTGCTCTGGAAATGGCCCAGACTGGCATCATGCGTTGAAAATCCACCGATCGCCACCGTCGAGAAAGCATGGCACAGGGCATCGAACACGCTCATTCCTGACAGGAAATAGGCGATTGCACACAAGGCCGTCAGTCCCAGGTAGATCAGCCATATGGCCTTTGCGGTCTCGGTGATCCGGGGCGTGAGCTTGTGGTCTTTCACAGGCCCCGGGGTCTCCGCACGATACAGCTGCATGCCGCCTATCCCGAGCGCCGGCATGACCGCGACTGCCAGCACGACAATCCCCATGCCCCCGAACCACTGCAACTGCTGCCTGTAAAACAGGACGGATTGCGGCAGATGATCAAGGCCGGAAATCACGGTCGCTCCCGTGGTGGTCAGTCCTGATGTAGACTCGAACAAGGCATCGATCCAGCGGACCGATGGGTACTGGGAGATCATGAGCGGAACGGCGGCGATGGCCGACAGAACCAGCCAGATCAGCACCACGATCAGGAAGCCGTCCCGGAAACGCAGTTCCTCCTTCCTGTCCCTGACGGGCAACCAGCAAAAAAGACCGAACACGAAGGCCAGCACGAAAGCCAGCAGGAAGACATGCTGATTCCCGTCTCCATAGATCAGGGAAATGGCGACTGGAGGCAACATGGTAAAACTGAAGTACATGATCAGTACGCCCAGAATCCTGATCACGCACAGATGATTCATCATGATGGGAGGCGGTCGAAGGATCAGAAAAAGGAGGCGGATACCTGGAACAGGCGCTCCACGTCCGGAATGTGCCTTTTATCGATCACGAAGATGATCACGTGGTCACGATCCTGTATCACGATGTCCTCGGACAGATCAAGAAATGCATTCCCCCGCATGATCGCACCCAGGGTTGCTCCTTGCGGAAGCCGGATTTCATCGAGCCGGCGTCCGACCAGCCTGGAGGTCTTGCGATCGCCATGGACGACCGCTTCGATGGCTTCCGCCACGCCCCTTCGCAACGAATACGCCGCAACGACATCTCCACGGCGCACATGGGAAAGCAGGGCGCTGACTGTCGACAGCCGGGGTGAGATGGCAATGTCGAGTACACTGCTTTCGATCAGGTCGATATAGGCCGAACGGTTGACGATCGCCATGGCCCGGCGGGCACCCAGCCGTTTCGCCAGCATGGCGGACAGGATATTGGCCTCGTCCTCATTGGTCAGGGCGCAGAACATTTCCATGCTGTCGATGTTTTCCTGCCGCAGCAGCTCCTCATCGGCAGCGTCTCCCTGCAGCACGATGGCCCCCTCGAGCTGCTCGGATACCCAGCGGGCCCGATCCATGTCCCGCTCGACCAGTTTCACCTGATAGCCGGACCGCACCAGGGATCGGGCAAGGTTGATGCCGATGTTGCCAGCCCCCGCGATAAAGACTTTTTTTCCGACCTCCTCGAGGCTCCTCAACTCCAGCATCACCTTGCGGATATCCTCCTGCGTGGCGATGAAGAATACTTCGTCATCCACCTCCACGACCGTCTTTCCGGTGGGCAGAATCGCCTGGTTTCCACGGTAGATCGCCGCGACCCGGGATGTGACGGAAGGCAGATGATCCTTCAGCTCCCGCAGTTGATGGCCTACCAGGGCTCCTCCGTAATAGGCCTTCAGGCTCACCAGACGAATCTTCCCATCCGCGAAATCGATCACCTGCAACGCCCCGGGGTGTTCGATGAGCTTCTTGATCTGGTCAGTGACTATCTGTTCGGGGCTTATCAGAACATCGATCGGAATGGCGCCCTTGCGGAACAGTTCGGGATGATCGAGAAAATCCGAGGATCGGACCCTTGCGATCTTGGTCGGGGTACGAAACAGCGTATGGGCGACCTGGCAGGCCACCATGTTCACCTCGTCGGAATTGGTGACGGCCAGGACCAGGTCAACATCCTCTGCCCCGGCAAGCCGCAAGGTCTCCGGAGAAGAGGCGTCCCCGCGGAATGTGCGGATATCCATCCTGTCCTGTATGGAGTTGAGGATATCCTGCCTGCGGTCCACGACCGTGATGTCGTTCTCTTCACGGGAAAGGATCTCGGCGATGGAGGACCCCACCTGACCACTGCCGAGAATGATGATTTTCATGCGTCTCTTGCCTCAGCATTCATTGCCTTGCGAAGCTTGCAGTAGTAAAAGCCGTCACCGTCATGAACACCCGGCAGTCTCTGCACTCCGTACTCCGTCCGGATTCCGGGAACAGCAAGTGGAGCAGGCTGACAATCCCGTCTGCCGTCAATGAAGGTTTCAATGGTTTCGTCGTTTTCCCTGCGAAACACGGAACAGGTCACATACAAGAGGATACCCTCCGGACGGAGCAATTTCCACAAGGATTCCAGCATGCGCACCTGCTGTTCATGAAAGCGTTCGCAGTCCTCTTCCCTTCTGCGGTGCTTGATATCCGGATGCCTGCGAATCACCCCACTGCCGGAGCAGGGCACATCCAGCAAGATACGGTCAAACTGTCGTCCATCCCACCAGGCATCCGGTTTCAGGACATCCCCGCCAGTCACCGTGCAGGATACCCCGAGTCTCAGGAGATTGTCCCGGATCATGCCTGTTCGCTGTTCTAGATCCAGAGCGGTCAATTCACACTCATCGGGCATCATCTCCAGCAAGTGACCGGTCTTTCCTCCGGGTGCGGCACAAGCGTCCAGCACTCTCATGGATCCGGCAAGTTCGAGGGCGCCGGCGGCCAGTTGCGCCGACTCATCCTGTACCGATACCATGCCACGATGGAACCCGGGCACCTCCTGCACCGGGACAGGATGCGAGAGCACCACGCCTGATGGGCTGTCTGCGGTCAGGGTATACGCGATCCGGGACCGGTCGAGATCCAGAAGGTACGATTCTCTCGTGACCCTGCGCCGGTTGACCCGCAGGGTCAGCGGCGGTCGTGAATTGGATGCCTCGGCGATCCGCCGGTAGTGATCCGGCCAGTCCGATCTGAGACGATCAAACTGATATTGATGAAAGGCGAACGCCACATGCTCGTTCCGGGGCTGCTGCATCAACTCCTTGCACTGCCGGATATAACGGCGCAGCACACCGTTCACGAGTCTGCCGGCCCAGCCCAGTCCGGCATCACCCAGTGCATTCACGGACTCGTTGACCACCGCATGGTCAGGGGTGCGCATGTACCTCAAGCGGTACATGGCGACCACCATGACAAAGTGCACCAGTCGCTCCTTTCTCCTGATCGGCTTGTGCAGCATGCCGCCGAGCCAGGCATCAATGAGCACATAGTAACGACAACTCCCGTAACAGATCTCCCTGAGGGTCGGCATGGCGTTGCAGGGTGCCGTGGAAAGCCGCTCCAGGGCAGCATCCAGGCTCTGGCCCCTGTCGACAACCGAGAGCAGGACCCGCGCTGCAGCCATATTCACGTGCACGGCGCAACCCTTGTGGATGACGGCAGGACGGTCCCGGGGCTTAACGGACGGCCATTCAGATACTCTGCAGCAGACATGACCCTACCGCCCGGTTTCTGCAGGGTATCCATGACCAGGGCATCGTCAAGGGTCTGAATGACAATTCCGGACCTGTCCGCCACCAGCACTTCTCCCGGAACCGCTGATGCGGAACCTTCCACCACGCGTACCTTGTGAATCTTCATCACCGTTTCCCCGAAATCCGCCGTTGTGCCGGGCCAGGGGGAAAATGCCCGGACCTTCCTTTCCAGCCGGATTGCGGGGTGATTCCAGTCGACCGGGCACTCGGACCTGCTCAGCTTCGGAGCATGGGTTGCCCGGGCATCATCCTGCTCGGTCTCCCTCAGACTGCCGGACATCAGTCCTTCAAGGTTATCCGACAGAAGCTTTCCCCCCTGAAAGGACAGTGTGTCATGCAGGCTGCCGCCGGTTTCCCGGCTTCCCATGGCAACAGATCGCGTGGCAAGCAACGGACCGGCATCCAGGCCGGCGGAAATTCGCATCAGGCTGACGCCTGTCACCTGATCACCCGCCTCGATGGCCCTCTGGATGGGAGCCGCACCTCTCCACCGGGGCAACAGCGAGGCATGCACGTTGAAACATCCCTGTCGCGGAATTTCCAGAAACTCCGCCGGGAAAAGCATCCCGTAAGCCACGACGACAAGCAGGTCGGGCATCAGGCGGGCAAACCACTCCCTGGCGTCCGGTGTTGTCAGGGTTTCCGGCTGGCAAACCGGGATACCCTGTTCCAGAGCCTGCAACTTGACGGGACTGAATCGGACCTTCCGACCCCTTCCTGAAGACCGATCCGGCCGGGTCATGACACCGACAAGTTCCACCCGGGGAGAACACGCCACTGCCAGGAACGATGGCACAGCAAATTCCGGCGTACCAGCAAATACGACACGCATCGGGCTGCGGCAGACAGGATTCAGGCTGCCTGGTTTTCCATCGAAAGAAGTTCCTTCTTCAGCTTCTTCCTGATTCTGTCCCGCTTGACCGAAGACAGGTAATCAACGATGACCTTGCCGTTCAGATGATCGACTTCATGCTGTATGCATACGGCAAGCAGTTCATCCGCTTCCCGTTCAAACGGTATCCCGGAAACATCCTGGGCCTTGATGATCACCCTTGCCGAACGGGCCACCGTAGCGTTGACTCCCGGCACCGAGAGGCACCCCTCCTCGAACTCAACCTGTCCTTCCTCGAAATCGATGACCTCCGGATTGATGAAAACCTGAAGATCGTTCCGATCACGCGATATGTCCATGACGATCACGCGTCTTGCAACCCCGACCTGAATAGCCGCCAGACCAATTCCGGAAGCCGCATACATGGTTTCCGTCATGTCCCGGATCAGCTGGTGCAGATCGTCATCGAATTCCCGGACAGGTTCCGATGACTTTCGAAGCCGGGGATCCGGATAGGTCAGGATATCTCTTATTGCCATTGGGCCGTCACAGGTAGACCAGACGGTTCCATTGTACTCTCAATACACTGTCATTACCATTTTTGGCGTTGTCCAGTGACAAGTGAGTATCCAGGCTGTCAACGGGTCAATTGTCTGGCATGGATCGGAGGGATTTTCTACCATGCAGGATCTCGGCGATTGTGGCGCCGCAAGTTTCGAAGGTCATCACGCCGCTCCAGGTTCCGGCGTCTTGAAGCACTTGAACGCATCCCGAAGTCTCTCCACAACATCCTGACGACTCTTCGGCCCGGGTAGCGGGATACTGCGGCAGGAAGTTTCAGGCAAGCCGGTCGTTTCGTTACCGTCCATCGCAAGTTCAAACGCTTGACTGTCGCAGCCGCAGGAACCATGCTCATCGCAACATTGCTCCGGAAAGCCATATCCGAAACCTCCGGAACCATTATGACCAAATAGATCAGTCAAGCTGCTTGTTGCAGGTCAATACAGTCGATCAGGAGTATTTTGTCGCTCACATACTGGCAGTTTGTGATTCACAAGAAAGATTGTGCATCATTTGTGAGTATCAAGTATTTTTCGTTCTTCTGTAATGTGCAGCAACTCGGGAAACATGAGAACAGCGGGTCGCCGCCCACCGGATGGCAGGATAACCTGCAGAATACCGCCCTCACGCAAAGCTCGAAGAATCCGCTGAACGGAGGGTTGTGGAATACCCGCAGCATCACGAAAATCAGTAGACCTGAAAATTGGTCGCTCAAATATCCAGTCCAGGATTCGGATCGCGTACTGGGAACGGATCATCTCGGAGACTTGTGTTTTCATCCCCTCGTACAAATCGGGAATCTTTCGGGTCTTCCGCAAATTGTCCTCGGCTTGCGCTCTCAAGGCACCCAGGAAAAATTCAATCCATCTGGTCCAGTCCCCGTCCTGGGAAACAGCAAGCAAATTGTCATACTTGTTCTTGCCGCGCTTGATAGCACGCTTCATGTCCCGTATGAGCTGGTTGGATCTGACCAGGATCAATGTCAGGCTTTCAGGTCCTCCATCAGTGCATCGATACTATCGAACCGCTTGCCACCGCCCATCTCCAGTTCTTTCATCGCGTCCAGGGTTGTCTGGTTCGGAATCTCGAGGGCTGTCGGCAGACGTTCGCCCTCTGCAATCATCATAAGCGACTGACGGACGCCGTCCGCAAGAGAAAGCCCTCTCTCATTCAATGCTTTTGCAGCACGCGTCTTGGTATCCGGGTCAATCCTGGCCCGTATTTCAGTATAGGCAGTCATGGTAATGCGTCAATTTGCAGGCACCACATGGCAATAATATAGCGCAAAAACAGTATTTACAGGAACAGGGGGTAGATTGGCTACACCAAGTACAGGATGTCGGTCATCGAAGAAACAACCCGGTTATCGGTTTATTGGTTCCTGGCACTCTCGACATACTTGTAAGTTGACAGGCAAGTCCCTGTTCACAGTCTTCTTTTGAAGCCTCGGGGCTTGACCGATGGTTTTTTTTTGAGACTCTCATCCACATCCGCTCTCAGGGATTCATTCACGACATAATTCATCAGGCTGGGAATGCCCGGTTCGTAGTAGGTGAGCGTGGAATCTCCCGGAGTCGTTTTCCAGATAAAACCAATAGAGACAAGTCTGGTTCTGGTATCTGCCACAGAAGAGTCCTTGGCATCCATGCCAAGGTCCATGTGAACTTGACGAATGATGGTTTTCATGCCGATGAACGATAACCTGTCTTTACCATTCTCCATAAAATGCCTGGCAACCTGCACGGAAATATCGAACAGGTCCATCTTGACAAGCTCATCCAGCCGCACACTGTAATATGGTGCTGATCCTTTTATTTACTTTGTTTTCGACCTTTGCAACGGTGTCGGCGGAAACAACGCTTTCCTTGCTGTCGTGCAAACAGGAAGCTATTTCGTCGCCCCACACCTGGATGAAATACGGATAGCAGTGTGCCCGGCCGGCAACCTCGGCGGCGATTTCCCTGTCGATGGAGACGCCGGCATCGGCAAGGGGCAGCGCCAGGGCATCCGCAGCATCCTCCGGAGACAGGCGGCCCAGTTCGACGATATCACCCCTTTCCCAGAAGCTCGCGTCGGCCTCTTGAAGTAACGGCACAAGACCGGGCGTGCCCGCCAGCACGAGGAAGAATGGCGTATCGGGGTTCGCTCGTATCTCCTGGCTGGCGTTCAGGAGATCGCCGGCGATGCCTGGATCCAGATTGTGCGCCTCGTCGACAATCAGGACAACAGGAGTTCTGGAACACCGGTTTTCGAGAATTTCCTGGAAAAAGGATGATCTTTGAAAGACCGTGACTTCGGTGCTGAACCTGGCGATCCCAAGATCAAGCGATGCGGCAATCGGGGAAAATCTGTCCAGAAAGCTCTTGTCCTGGTTGGCCATTCTCCTGGTCATGTCTTCCAGGGAACGCATGTTCTTCGGCGTCATCCACAGGAACGAGGGCCGTATGCCATCGCACACGCAATTGTCCGTGAAATGACGGAGCATCGCCGTCTTCCCGTTGCCCCGCGGTCCGTAGACAATCATGTCTCCATCGGCTGCGACACCATTTGAGAGATTTCTCACCACAGCGTCGAACCGGGCCTTCTCGACATCACGACCGGCGAGATACGGCGGAATCCTGCCGGTGCCGGGGTGGAACAGATTCAAAAGGGAGGTGTCGGGCATGCTTGAAACCTGAACGATGGACTGTGACCTACAGTGCTAACACCGCATGCCGATCGCTCGCCACCGGCATCGTTTGGGTCTTGACAGGCAACTCGGATTGCGTGGGATCCATGCAACTCATTATAGCGCAACAGCGGTGCCTGAATGCGCCTGAATTCCGCAAGGGGAATTCCACCTTTTCTGGTTGTACCCGTACTGCATTTCCTGGGGCGATATCCTGTCCATGCCCTTGTAGTGCTTGTTGTATGCCTCTGTGCATTCTTTCTCTCATCTGTGGTTCTGGCATGCAGTGACGGCAGAAGCAGTTTAGCCCGAACATTGCACGAGCACCGAGAAGAACCAGTTGTCCGGCATTGCCAACTCCCGCACACTGCCCCATGGCGTCGTGCGGCGGGCGCGCATCGTCCTGGCCTGCGCCGAAGGTGAAACCCAGGCCGCCTGGGCGTCAGCAACTTCACGGTCGGCAAGTAGCGGCGGCGGCATCTCGAACAGGGCCTCGATGGTCTGCACGACGAACAGCGCCCCGGACGCCCGCGCACCCACGACGACGCGCGCGTCGCCGAGGTCATCAACACCGCCCTGCAGGAACGACCGCCCAACGCAACCCACTGGAGCGTGCGCACCCTGGCCGAGCATGTCGGCATC
>JAJDVC010000037.1 GCA_022826305.1 Gammaproteobacteria bacterium
CTGGAAGGTTTTGATTGCGAAGGATTTTCAGATCTTGGCGAGTTGCAGCGGTTTCCGGTTCTGCGGAAATCCGAACTGATGAAGCTGCAGCGGCGCAATCCGCCTTTCGGCGGGTTGAATGCTTTTGCACGGGACCAGACCCGCTATGTACATGTTTCTCCGGGGCCCATCTATGAGGCATGTACGGGCCGGCCCGATTTCTGGCGAATGGCCAGGGCGCTGTTCGCCGCCGGGTTCCGGAAAGGGGATCTGGTACACAACGGTTTTTCGTATCACCTGACCCCGGCCGGCATGATGCTCGATGGCGGTTGTCATGCCCTGGGTTGCGGCGTGATTCCCGGCGGTGTCGGACAGGCGGATATGCAACTGCAGACGATCGGGGATCTCAGGCCGGATGGATATGTCGGTACACCTTCCTTTCTCAAGATTCTTCTGGAGAAGGCTGCCGGGGCAGGAACGGACATCAGTTCCATGACGAAAGGCCTGGTTTCCGGGGAAGCGCTGCCGGCGCCATTGCGGGCCGGTTTCCTCGAACACGGGATACAGGTTCTCCAGGTATATGCAACTGCAGATCTGGGAAGTATCGCTTATGAAACCGTTCCCGACGCGGGACTGGTGATTGACGAGGGCGTGCATGTGGAGATCGTCCGCCCGGGAAGCGGAGATCCTGTCCCGGACGGCGAGGTCGGCGAGGTGGTGGTTACCTCCCTCAATCCGGACTATCCCCTGATCCGTTTCGCCACCGGCGATATGTCTGCCATCATGCCCGGATACAGCGAATGCGGACGTACCAACCGGCGCATCAGGGGATGGATGGGCAGGGCCGATCAGACGGCGAAGGTGCGGGGAATGTTCATTCACCCCGAGCAGGTGCACGCGGTTGTCGGACGCCATGCCGAGATCGGAAAGGCCAGGCTTGTGATCGAATGGGTCGATGAGCGGGACCGGATGACGCTGTTCTGCGAGACCGGCAGCCGCGCAGAGGGCCTGGAAGGTGCCATAGCAAATACCATTCGGGATTTGTGCAAGGTCCGCGGAGAAGTCAGGCTGGTGCCCTCCGGTTCGATACGCAACGATGGGCTGGTGATAGAGGATATCCGGACATACGAGTAGTCAGTCATGGCATATGCAGATATCAGGCTTGAGATTGACGAGCGTAATATCGCCCGTATTACCCTGAACCGGGAAGCGAGGCACAATGCAATGGGTAGCCGGATGATGAGGGAGATCCGGTCGGCATGCCGGGAACTGGAGGAAAATGATTCCATACGCGCCGTCGTGCTCACGGGTGCAGGAAACCGGAGTTTTTCCGCAGGCGCGGATCTTGGCTGGATGAAAGACAGCTTCCAGAAGGATCGTGAAGAACGGGTCAGGGAAAGCGAGCAGCTGGCCGATATGCTCGAAACGCTGAACAATCTGAACAAGGTTACCATAGCAAGAGTGAACGGACAGGCTTATGCCGGCGCGGTGGGACTGATCTGTGCCTGCGATGTGGCGATCAGCGTACGAAATGCCCGGTTTTCGCTGACCGAAACGCGGCTCGGTCTGACTCCGGCGAATATTTCTCCTTACATAGTTGCAAGGCTGGGAGTCAGCAATGCACGCAGAATCCTTCTCAATGCACACTTTTTCGAAGCGGATGAAGCCGTGCAACTGGGGCTTGTACATCGGTCTGTCGAACCGGAAGAACTGGATCAGGCCGTGGAACAGGAAATTTCGAGTTGCCTCGCGTGCGCTCCCGGGGCAATCGCGATAACCAAGAGACTGATAAGAAAGGTCAGTGAACAGACAACGGAGCAGAACCGGACGTATACGGCGCAGATGCTGGCCGATGCGTGGGAAAGCGAGGAAGCCCAGGCCGGTATCCGGGGTTTTTTCGACAGGCAGGCTCCGCCCTGGGTGGCTGAAGACAGCTGAAAATGCGCATACGGCCAGTCGGGGCCGGGGTGCAAGGATCGGTTACCAGCGTATCATTGCCCCTGTGCAGGTCTTCGGAATACCTGTTTCACACTTGTGTGGTGAATATTTCGCTGTCCATGGCGGAAATTGTCGCCGCACTGTCCAGAATGTTCGATCGGTACACGTCGAGCTTGGGAAACTCGTAGTCGAAAAAGAACCGGGCCGTCATGGTCTTGTTTGTGAAAAAGGGATCTGACCCATCATCAAGTGTCCTGGCAATACCGGCAGCCTTGGCAAGCTGCCAGCCACAGCAGATGATTCCCCAGAGTCTCAGATAGGGATCGCACACAGCTGCGGGCTGGTCAGGGTCCGGCATGTCCAGAATGGCCTGGATCACGTATTCCAGCACTTCCAGGCCGGATGCTGCCTTGTCGTGCATGGATGTATGGCCTGGTTGTTCCATTGCACCGAGATCACGGCGTATGTGATCAATTACAATAGCGGCCTGGCGGCCACGATCACGGATGGTCTTGCGTCCGATGAGGTCCATCGCCTGTATTCCGGTGGTGCCTTCGTATATCGGGGTAATTCGCTGGTCCCTGTAGTGTTGCGCTGCGCCTGTTTCCTCAATGAATCCCATTCCGCCGTGCACCTGCAGTGCAAGGGAGACATTCTCCAGACCGATTTCTGTCGTATAGCCCTTTACGATCGGCGTCAGCATGTCGACCATCGCACAATTGAATTCCCGCTGCCCTCTGTCTGGATGTCTGAGGCTCTTGTCAATTGCGGCCCCGAGCACCAGTCCCAGTGATCTGAGCCCCTCGATCCGGCACTTCTGCAGCATCAGCATGCGCTTGACATCGGGGTGGTGGATGATGGTGACGCGTTCTGACGGTGATTTCGTCGATACGCCCTGTATGCGCTCCCGGGCAAAACCGACCGCCAGCTGATAGGCGCGCTCTGCAACGCCGTTTCCTTCTATGCCTATTGCCAATCGGGCGATATTCATCATGGTGAACATGTAGGCCATGCCCTGGTTGGGCTCTCCCACAAGATAACCCATGGCCCCTGCAGGTTGGCGGTATTTCCCGGTACCGTAGCCGAGCACTGCCGTAGGGCTGGCGTGAATACCCAGCTTGCGCTCCAGGGAAACGGTTTCAACGTCATTTCTGACCGTCCAGTTCCCGTCCTCGTCCGGCAGGAATTTCGGCACGATGAACAGTGAAATACCCTTGATGCCCGGCGGTGCATCAGGCAGTCGCGCCAGTACAAGATGTATGATGTTGTCTGTCAGATCGTGGTCTCCGTAGGTGATGAAGATTTTCTGTCCCTGTATCAGATAGTGATCCTCCTCAGGGATTGCGGAGGTCTTTATCAGGGCAAGATCAGAGCCTGCATGTGATTCGGTCAGGTTCATGGTCCCCGCCCAGCTCCCATGTATCAGCCTTGACAGATAGGTTTCCTTCTGATCGTCGGATCCGTGTAACCGGATGGCCTCGATAGCTGCCTGGGTAAGCAGGCTGCACAGCGAAAAAGCCATATTGGACGAATGCCAGATTTCCTGGACTGCCGTGGCAACAAGCCAGGGGAGCCCCTGGCCACCCCGATCAGGGTCGAAGGGCAAACTGTTCCAGCCGCTCTCGATGAACAGTTCATAAGCCTGCTTCCATCCGTCAGGCGTGATGACCTCGCCGTCTTCAAGCCGGACCCCCTGGTGATCGCCGACCATGTTCAATGGAGCCAGAACATCTTCCCCGATCTTGCCGGCCTCTTCGAGTATCGTCCGCACCAGTTCCGGATTGACTTCCTCATGTCCCGGCAGTGCAGACACCCCCTCGAGATCGGCAAGATGCTCAATAGCGAAAAGCATGTCCCGGTGAGGGGTCGTATAGTTGCTCATGATGGTTCGTTTCGTGTGTTACATGGAGGGAATGGTTGCCTGGAAGGTGCCGGAACTCTCATGGCTCTTGCTGGTTGGTGCGCCGCTCCAGTGTTTTCAGGGTATCCCGTATACGCTGCGAGACCTCTTCCATTTCATCAAGCGTATTGATGATGTCGATCTGCTTCTGTTTCAGTTCCTCCCGTCGAGTCTGAATGGTTTGAAGCACATAATGTAACTGGGCGATTTCATCCGATTGGATGTCGTACAGCTGCATGGTCTTCTTGATCTCTGCAAGGGAAAATCCCAGCCGTTTTCCACGCAGGATCAGTTTCAGCCTTGTCATGTCCCGCTCTCTGTAGATGCGGCGATTGTTTTCCCGTTCAGGCGTCAGCAATCCCTCGGACTCGTAAAAACGGATGGTGCGTGATGTCAGGTCGAAACGTCTTGACAAATCCGATATGGTATAAATCGACTTGTCATTCATGGCATGAGAGGGAGTATCGTGTATGATGGGTTGTTGACGTTTACGTAAACGCAATGTAACGTTAAACGGATGAAATGTCCACTTCACCCGGTCGGATAGTACTTTGGGAAAGATAGAGGAAACACCTGTCGGGAGTCCGGCATGCGGAGGGACTTGTCTGCGATTCGTTACGGCGGCGAGTCTTTTTGATGGTCATGACGCGGCGATCAACATCATGCGCAGGATTCTCCAGGCACAGGGCGTGGAGGTAATCCATTTGGGACACAACCGCTCGGTAGCGGAGGTGGTTAGCGCTGCCTTGCAGGAAGATGTGCACGGAATTGCGATCAGTTCCTACCAGGGCGGGCATGTCGAGTATCTATGCTACATGATGGACCTGTTGCGGGAGCAGGGCGGGGACAGGATTCGCGTGTTTGCCGGGGGAGGCGGGGTCATTATCCCGGAGGAGAAGGCCGTGCTGGAGGGATACGGGGTGACCCGCATCTATACTCCGGAAGACGGGCAGAAGCTTGGTCTGTCGGGCATCATTCAGAACACGATTGCGCTAAGCAGGTTCGATCCGGCTGAAGGTGCTCCGGTTAGCCTTCAGTCGATCAGGGATGGGAAACCGGGGGCGCTGGCCCATGCCCTGACAGCCATGGAAAACGGCTCGGCGCATCCTGATCTTCTGCAGCAGGTAAGGCGTCATGCATCGAAACCGGATCGCAGGGTGCCCGTTCTCGGCATTACCGGTACAGGTGGAGCAGGCAAGTCGTCGCTTACCGATGAACTGGTACGCCGTTTCCGGCTCGGGCTTGACGATACGCTCAGAATCGCCATTCTGGCGACCGATCCCACGCGCAAGCGGACCGGAGGAGCCCTGCTGGGGGACAGGATCCGCATGAATGCGATAGACCATCCGGGAATATTCATGCGGTCGATTGCGACGCGGGGAAGCCCTCTGGGAATTCCGGATCACATGGAAGACATGATCGGGGCATGCAAGTGCGCCGGATTCGATCTGATAATCGTGGAGACGCCGGGCATCGGACAGGGCAATACAGCTATCTCCGAACTCGCGGATTGTGCATTGTACGTCATGACCCCGGAATTCGGCGCCCAGTCCCAGCTGGAGAAAATCGACATGCTGGACTTTGCGGATGTTGTTGCGATCAACAAGTTTGACCGCAGAGGCGCCCAGGATGCGTACCGGGATGTCTGCCGGCAGGTGCAGCGCAATCAGGAAGCCTTTGACCAGCCCGTGGAGAGCATGCCGGTTTTCGGAACCATTGCTTCCCGGTTCAATGACGATGGCATGACTGCGCTGTTCGAGGAGATCCTGGAGCGTCTGCGCGCTTGCGGACTGGGTGCGTGTGAAAGCCGTCTGCCTGTAGCCGGCACCAGGGTATCCACGCAACTGCATGGAATCATTCCGGGACACAGGGTCCGGTATCTGGCGGATATTGCGGAGACTGTCAGGCAGTACAGATCAATGGCGATCAGACAATCAGGGGTTGCCCGCTCCATCCAGCAGATCGAGTCCACGTGCAGCATGCTCGAAGAAACCGGTGAGGCGGTCCCGGCAACATTGCGGCAGATGATCACCGACAAGCGGCTGGAACTCGATCCTGCACTTGCCCGGGAGCTTGGCCGGTGGCCAGAGATCCGGGAGGCATATGCCCAGGACGAGCACGTTCATGCGGTAAGAGGTCGAAAGATTCGCAATGCGCTGAAAAAGGAGACGCTTTCGGGAAACCGGGTGAACCGGGTTGCCTTGCCGAAGTGGGATGATCGGGGTGAACTGGCCCGCTGGATGATGCTGGAAAACCTGCCGGGCCATTTCCCCTTTGCGGCCGGTGTCTTCCCGTTCAAGCGCGATCATGAAGATCCGACCCGGATGTTCGCCGGGGAGGGGGACGCATTCAGAACCAACCAGAGATTCAGGCGTTTGTCGGAACACTCTGATGCCAAGCGGCTATCGACGGCGTTCGACTCCGTGACACTTTATGGGTGTGATCCTGACGAGAGGCCGGATATCTACGGCAAGGTGGGAAACTCGGGCGTCTCGATCGCCACGCTGGATGACATGAAGGTTCTGTATGACGGGTTCGATCTGTGTGATCCGTCAACGTCCGTTTCCATGACAATTAACGGACCCGCTCCGATTATTCTGGCGATGTTTCTGAATACCGCAATCGATCAGCAGATGGACAGGTTCGCGGCGGATCAGGGAAGGGAGCCAGACGAGCAGGAAGCGCTGCAGATACGGACCAGGGCCCTTGCAGAAGTGCGCGGTACGGTTAAGGCCGATATCCTGAAGGAGGACCAGGGACAGAACACCTGCATTTTCTCTACCGAGTTTGCCCTCAAGCTGATGGGAGACATCCAGCAGTATTTCGTCCGGCACAACATACGCAATTTCTACTCGGTATCGATTTCCGGGTATCATATTGCCGAGGCCGGAGCCAATCCGGTCACCCAACTGGCGTTTACGCTTGCCAACGGGTTCACCTATGTTGAAGCCTATCTGGCGCGCGGCATGGATATCAATGACTTTGCGCCGAACCTGTCGTTCTTTTTCAGTAATGGAATGTGTCCTGAATACACGGTAATGGGTCGGGTTGCGCGCCGCATCTGGGCGATTGTAATGCGTGACCGGTATGGTGCTGACGAGCGCTCCCAGAAGCTCAAGTATCATATCCAGACTTCCGGGCGTTCATTGCATGCACAGGAAATCAGCTTCAATGACATCCGCACTACCTTGCAGGCACTGATCGCAATCTATGACAACTGCAACAGTCTGCACACGAACGCCTTTGATGAGGCGATTACTACTCCTACGGACGATTCGGTCAGGCGCGCCCTGGCGATTCAGCTTGTCATCAACCGCGAGTGGGGGCTTGCGATGAACGAGAACCCCAATCAGGGAAGTTTCATCATCGATGAATTGACCGATTTGCTTGAAGATGCCGTATTGGCCGAGTTTGAGCGGATTTCCGAGCGGGGGGGCGTACTCGGCGCAATGGAAACCGGTTACCAGAGGGCAAGGATCCAGGAAGAGTCCCTGTATTATGAAAGCCGCAAGCATGACGGCAGTCTGCCGATTGTCGGCGTCAACACCTTTCTTGACCGCAAGGAGTCGCCATCAATCCAGCCAGTTGAACTTTCCCGTTCCACGGAGGAGGAGAAACGCAGGCAGATCACCAGGCTGAGGGAGTTCAAGGAGCGCCATGCCCGCAACACCGAGGAGGTTCTGGCAAGGGTCAGGGAAGCTGCGATCAATGGAGAGAATGTTTTCGAGCAACTTGTCGAGGCGGTCAGGTATTGTTCGCTAGGACAGCTTTCCGGGGCGCTGTACGAAGTCGGCGGGCAGTATAGAAGGAGCATGTAAAGGGACAATGCTCTGCAAATCCGAACAGTTATCAACACCATGCAAATGAATATTGAACAAATCAGGCATGTCGGAGTAATCGGGGCGGGAACCATGGGTAGCGGTATTGCTCAGGTTTTTGCCGCTGCCGGGTACAGGGTATCCATGGCGGATGTCTGCCAGCAGGCGCTGGATGCAGGTCTGCGGAGAATTTCCGACAGTCTGGACAGGTTGCTGGCCAGATCCGTGATCTCCGGTACCGATCGCGACAGCACGCTGGACAATATCCAGCCATCCCTGACCCTGTCCTGTCTGGAATCGGCTGATCTTGTTGTGGAAGCGGCGACCGAAAACCCCGAGATCAAGTCCTCGTTGCTGCAGGAGATTGACGGTATCTGCCGCCCTGAGACGATAATCGCTTCCAATACCTCATCCATATCCCTGACAAGGCTGGCAGCCTGTACTGGTCGGGCAGACAGGGTTGTAGGCATGCATTTCATGAATCCCGTACCGCTGATGAAGCTGGTGGAAATCATCCGGGCATTGCAGACGGACGACGAGGTCTGCACACTGGCTGCAGCACTGGCTGTCAAGCTGGGCAAGGTGCCGTTTCATGTCAACGACAGCCCGGGATTTGTCGCCAATCGCATTCTTTGCCCCATGATCAACGAAGCGATTTTCGCGCTTCAGGAAGGCATAGCGGAACCGGAGGCCATTGATGAAATCATGAAACTCGGGATGAACCATCCCATAGGTCCGCTGGCACTGGCAGATCTGATCGGTCTCGATGTGGTGCTCGCCGTCATGCGGGTATTGCACGACGAGATGGGAGAATCCAAGTTTCGCCCCTGTCCGCTGCTGGTGAGGATGGTTGATGCAAACCACCTCGGACGCAAGACCGGAAGGGGGTTCTATGACTACGAGAAGTAGCTTCTCTCAAGGGTCCCGCGCGTGCGGCCGAAAACCATCAGGGAGTTGAGGGACGGATTCGTCTGGAGGGTGCCAGCCCGCTACAACATGGCCGTGGATGTCTGCGACCGCTGGATACCGGAGCATGCAGACCGGGTTGCCCTGATCCACGAGCTCCGTGACGGTTTGCAGGAGATCAGCTATGGCCAGCTGTTTCGCAGGTCGAATCGATTGGCAAACCTGTTGTCGGAAATCGGAATTGACCGGTCGGACCGGGTGGGAATCCTTCTTCCGCAGAATCCGTGGACTGCGGTTTCGCATATCGCCGTCTGGAAACTGGCCGGGATTTCTGTTCCGCTGTTCACCCTGTTCGGTGAAGAGGCACTGGAATACCGTCTTGCCGATTCTGCGGCAAGGGCAGTCATTACAGATGCCTCGGGCGTGGAAAAGCTTGATCCGATCCGGGAGCGACTTCCGGACCTGAAGCATGTCCTGTGTATTGACGGA
>JAJDVC010000158.1 GCA_022826305.1 Gammaproteobacteria bacterium
CTGAACACGGGAGACCTGTTTGCTCCCAAGTATATTGAAAACAAGCTGAAATTCTTTCCCCAGATCCAGGAAGTAGTCGCCGTCGGCATGGGGAAGGATTATGTTTCGGTGATCATAAACATCGATCTTGATGCCGTGGGAAACTGGGCGGAGCGCAACAACATTCCCTATGCCAGTTATCAGGAACTGGCCGCACGCCCGGAAGTTTATCAAATGATGGTGCGCAACATAGAGGAAGTGAACCGCGACCTTTCGCAGGATCCGAAGCTGTCCGGTTCCCAGGTTCGCCGGTTCCTGATCCTTCACAAGGAACTGGACGCGGATGACGGGGAACTGACGCGTACGAGGAAGGTTCGCCGCCGGATTATCGCAGACAAGTACAGCGTGCTGATCGAGGCGCTGTACTCCGGTGCCACGGCATGTCACGTGAGCACAGAGGTAACTTTCGAGGATGGGCGCAAGGGATTCATCGAAGGGGATCTTGCCATTGAGGACGTACGGTGCTTCGAGCCGGTTCGCAAGGCAGGTTGACAGGAATGGTCCCGGGTCCCGATACAGTCGACTGCTGAAATGAGTGCTGAGGTAAAAAAAGGCGACACCCTGCTTGAAGTGCGAAATATTTCCCTGTCGTTCGGCGGGGTCAAGGCGCTTCAGGACATCAGTTTTGATATTCGCAAGGGAGAGATCCGGGCCATCATCGGTCCGAACGGCGCAGGCAAGAGCTCCATGCTGAATGTGATCAACGGTTTCTATCATCCCCAGGACGGAGAAATTCTGTTCGAGGGTGCCGTCCGGGACCACATGAAACCGCATCAGGTCGCCAGGCTGGGCATTGCCCGGACCTTCCAGAACATAGCCCTGTTCAAGGGCATGACCACGCTCGATAATCTGATGACCGGACGAATGATCCGCATGCGGACCAATCTGTTCTGGCAGGCGCTCTGGAAAGGTCCTGCCGAACGGGAGGAAGTGGAGCACCGCAAGCGGGTTGAGCACATAATCGATTTTCTGAAGATACAGTCCATTCGCAAGACCCCGGTCGGGCGATTGCCGTACGGCCTGCAGAAAAGAGTGGAACTGGGTCGTGCCCTGGCTGCAGATTCGAAGCTGCTGCTGCTGGACGAGCCAATGGCCGGCATGAATCTTGAGGAGAAGCAGGACATGTGCCGCTTCGTCCTGGATGTCAACGACGAGTTCGGGACGACCATCGCGCTGATCGAGCATGACATGGGAGTGGTGATGGATATCTCCGACCGGGTCGTGGTACTGGATTACGGCCGCAAGCTTGCAGACGGTACGCCCGGCGAGGTCAGGGACAACCAGGCGGTGATCGATGCCTATCTCGGGGTCAGTCATGCATGATTGTCTGCTCTTGTGTGACGTTCGACTATCCTGGATATTCCCCGGAGCCGGGACGGTTTCGACAAGACAGAAAGACGATCGACAATTTTCCACTGACCGTTTTCCTGAATCATGAGCCCGGAGCTGCTGAATACGATGGAGGTGATTCTCAATGGCCTGATGGCCGGGATCATGTACTCTCTGGTCGCGCTGGGATTCGTGCTGATATTCAAGGCATCGGGAATCTTCAATTATGCGCAAGGCGTCATGGCGCTGTTCGCGGCCTTGACGCTGGTCGGTTTCCAGACCGGCCAGATTCCCTTTGCGCATCTTGTCAACGTGATATTCGGCACCCAGTATCATCATTGGGGCGAGGGACTGAACAATCTGCTCGCGATTGTCCTGACGATGGCTGTGATGGTGTTCTTTGCCTGGCTGGTCGAGAAACTTGTGCTCAAGCATCTCGTGAATCAGGCTCCCATTATCCTGTTCATGGCAACCATTGGGCTGGCATTCTTCATGGAGGGGATGGGGGACCTGATGTGGGGGGCCAACATCAAGACTCTGGACGTCGGCATTCCGTCAGGCGGATCATTCTGGTGGGAGGATGTGACCCGTACCTGGGCTGCCGAGGGGGCGGACTATTACGGCATGTATATAGACGTGCTGGATGTATGGGCGACAGTTATCGCGATAGCGCTTGTGGTCATACTGTCGGTGTTTTCCCAGTACACCAAGACCGGTCGCGCGTTGCGCGCCGTCGCAGACGATCACCAGGCCGCTCTCACGGTGGGGATTTCCCTGCGTGCCATCTGGGTGGTCGTCTGGTCCATTGCCGGATTTGTTGCATTGGTTGCGGGCATCATGTGGGGCTCCAAGTCCGGCGTGCAGTTTTCACTGTCCCTGATCGCACTGAAAGCCCTGCCCGTACTGATTTTGGGTGGATTTACGTCCATTCCCGGAGCCATTGTCGGCGGCCTGATCATCGGTGTCGGCGAAAAACTGTTTGAATTCTGGATCGGACCGCTCGTCGGCGGGGCCACGGAAAACTGGTTCGCCTATGTACTGGCGCTGTTTTTCCTCATGTTCAAGCCACAAGGCTTGTTCGGGGAGAGAATCATTGAGCGGGTATAGGTAAAAAAGCATGTTTTACCGAGAATCAGGAGACTTCAAGACATCCTACATCCAGGACCAGCAGATATTTCCGATCGGCCTGGACCGCTGGTTCGTGGCGGTTGTCTGCGTCTTTGCCGTCCTGGTTGTTCCGTTTCTCATCAACGACTACTGGGAAAAATCGGTACTGGTTCCCGTGCTGGTCTGGTCCATGGCGGCCATCGGCCTGAATATCCTGACCGGTTACTGCGGACAGGTCAGCCTTGGCACCGGGGGATTCATGGCCGTCGGCGCCTATGCGTCGTACAAGCTGACCACGATGTTTCCGGAACTCAACATGTTCCTTGTGGTCTTGCTCTCGGGCGGCGTAACGGCCCTGGTCGGTATCGTGTTCGGATTGCCAAGTCTCAGAATAAAGGGATTCTACCTGGCCGTAGCGACGCTTGCCTCGCAGTTTTTCCTGGTCTGGCTGTTCAACAAGGTGCCCTGGTTCTATAACTATTCGGCATCCGGACAGATCAGCGCCCCCGAGCGGTTCGTTTTCGGGATAGCGGTATCCGGGCCGAATGCTCCGCCGTGGGCGACCTACCTGTTCTGCCTGGTCTTTGTGGTGGTTTTTGCCTTTATTGCCAAGAACCTGACCCGCGGTCGGATAGGACGGTCCTGGATGGCAATCCGTGACATGGACATTGCTGCGGAAATCATCGGTGTGCCGCCGCTCAGGACCAAGCTGTCCGCATTCGCAATCAGTTCATTCTATATAGGGATTTCCGGGGCGCTGTTTTTTCTTGTATATCTTGGCGCCGTGGAGCCAACAGAGGCATTCGGTATTGACAAGTCATTTCTGGTACTGTTCATGATCATTATCGGCGGCCTGGGATCGATACTCGGATCGTTCATCGGTGCCGCGTTCATGTTCCTGATGCCGGTATTGTTCAAGAATATCATGGTGGGCGGCCTGGGCTGGCCCACCGACCTTGTGGCCCACCTGATCTTTATACTGATCGGGGGGTTGATCATGTTTTTCTTGATTGTGGAACCACACGGCTTGGCACAGTTGTGGCGAGTCACGAAAGAAAAGCTCAGACTGTGGCCGTTTCCGCATTAGGGCGGCCGTAAATTGTCCGTTTGGACATCAATCGTTTCCGTGGAGGAGATATGAACATTCAAAAGACTATTGCCGCATCGTTCGCGCTGGTATTGAGCATCGGGGCCGGGTCCGCCGCTGCGGACCTGGTTTTCCCGTCGCTTGACTACCGGACCGGACCATATGCACCGAACGGCATACATTTTGCCGACGGCTATGCAGACTACTTTACACTGGTCAATGAACGTGACGGAGGTATCGGCGGTGTGCCGGTAAGGGTGTTGCCCTGCGAAACAGGGTATAACACGGAGAAGGGGGTCGAGTGCTACGAATCAACAAAAGGCGAGGGGGCATTGCTCTACCAGCCGCTTTCGACCGGCATCACCTACCAGTTGATCCCCAAGGTGACCGCTGACAATATCCCGCTCCATTCCATGGGATACGGCCGGACCTCGGCCGCAAACGGACGGGTGTTCAGTCATATATTCAACTATCCGGGCACTTATTGGGATGCCGCCTCGATTATCGTCAAGCACATGTCCGACCAGGAGGGCGGAGACCTGAACGGGAAGTCCATTACCTTGGTTTACCATAACTCGGCTTACGGCAAGGAACCGATCCGCACGCTTGAGGAGTTGTCCAGGAAACACGGCTACAAGCTGACGCTGCTTGCCGTGGATCATCCGGGCCAGGAACAGAAATCCCAGTGGCTGCAGATTCGCAGGGAGCGTCCTGATTATGTGGTCATGTGGGGCTGGGGCGTCATGAATCAGGTGGCCATACAGGAAGCTGCCAACATACGTTATCCGATGGATCGTTTTATCGGGGTCTGGTGGTCGGCATCTGAAAACGACGTGATTCCGGTCGGCGAAGCCGCCAATGGCTACAAGGCTATTGCCATGCATGGCGTGGGTGACGGCTACCCGGTGTATGACGATATTCGCAAGTACGTGATCGATGCAGGCAAGGCCGCCGGGGACGGATCAAACCTGGGTACGGTACTGTACAACCGGGGAATGTATGCGGCCATGCTGGCAGTCGAGGCGGTCCGCGCCGCGCAGGAGATACACGGCGTTGCCGACATCAACGCAAGCCAGATGCGTGATGGCATGGAAGCGCTGAAGATCGACCAGGCGCGGATGGCTGAACTCGGCCTGCCGAATTTCGGGCCGGAGATCAATGTCACCTGTGCAAATCATGGAGGCCCCGGTCTCGGCGCCATACAGCAGTGGGACGCTTCGGCGAAATCCTGGTCTTTGATTACGGACTTTACCGGCGCAGACCGTGAGGTCGTGGATGCGCTGATCGAGGAGGACTCCTCCGCGTATGCCGCGGAAAACAATATCACACCGCGGGACTGCGGCTGATAACCGTCCTTGATGTGGCGCCCGGGCCGGCCTGTCCGCCCGGGCGCCCTTTCTGCCGGTACCGCAAATCATGGAAACCACCAGCGACAATAGCCGGACCGTCCTGTCGGTCAACAATATAGAAGTCATCTATGATCATGTGATTCTTGTTCTCAAGGGCGTATCGCTTGAGATTTTCGAAGGGGGTATCGTGGCCCTGCTGGGTGCAAACGGCGCCGGCAAGACCACCACCATCAAGTCGATCTCCAATATTCTCGGCACCGAACGTGGTGAAGTGACCAAGGGGTCAATAGAATTCCTGGGAGAGAAGATACAGAACCTGACCCCGACTGAACTGGTTCGAAGAGGCGTAGTACAGGTCATGGAGGGACGCCATTGCTTTGAGCATCTTACCGTCGAGGAGAATCTGCTTACCGGCGCCTATACGCGCAAGGACGGCAAGAAGCATGTCCAGGAAGATCTGGAACTGGTGTATACCTATTTCCCTCGACTGAAACTCCGTCGCAAAAGCCAGGCCGGCTACACGTCGGGCGGGGAGCAGCAGATGATTGCCATCGGACGTGCCCTGATGGCAAGGCCGAAAGTCATTCTGCTTGATGAGCCTTCAATGGGACTTGCTCCGCAACTGGTAGAGGAGATATTTGAAATAATCCGGGAACTCAACCAGAAGGAAAAGGTCACCTTCTTGCTTGCAGAGCAGAACACGACCGTCGCATTGCGCTATGCAAACTATGGCTACATTCTGGAAAATGGCCGGGTCGTGATGGACGGCAAGGCCTCCTCGCTTGCCGAGAACGAGGATGTCAAGGAGTTTTATCTTGGAATCAGCGGAGGCAGCAAGCAAAGCTTCAGGGATGTGAAGCATTATCGGCGGAGAAAGCGCTGGCTCGCCTGAGTTCCGTCGGCTCGCGCGTTTCGGAAAACTCCCCGCAAGCCGGATTTGCGATTCAATTGATTGGTCTGCAGGCAACATGAACGATTTCTACGATGCCCTTGAGACGCGGGGGGGAGATGACCGTGTACGGTCCCTGATCGCCGCAGTCCGTGCACAACTGGTCCATGCGAGAAGCCGCTCCGAAGCCTTCCAG
>JAJDVC010000150.1 GCA_022826305.1 Gammaproteobacteria bacterium
AATCCAGAAGTTCATTTGCACCCAGCTGCACAGGGAGCAATGGGGAATTTTCTGGCATTGGTTGCCTCTACAGGAGTACAGGTACTGGTTGAGACGCACAGTGACCATGTCCTAAACGGTATTCGCCGGGCAGTAAAGAACGGTGTGTTGGATAGCGAGAGTGTAGCACTGCATTTTTTCCGACCCCGGACGGAAACAAATTGGCCACAGGTTGAAAGTCCAGTAATGAGTGCCAACGGCAACATCGACAGTTGGCCGGATGGCTTCTTTGATCAATTTGATCATGACATGAACGTACTTGCTGGCTGGATTTGACATGGAGTTCTTGGCCAACGACTTGTCGATTCATGAACAGTTCGATAATCCTGCAGAATTTCGTGATGCATTAATGAACCTGATGGCAGTACGCGCCCTTGCAAAACGTTTCGGTCGAGAACTCCATTGCAATCGGAGATTTATAAATTCCACGCCTATACCGGACATGCCGCTACAAAAAGCGGTAGGAAACTTCAAGGAAGTGAGTGAACGCCGGGCGATTATGGTTTGGCTGACGCGATCCGGTCCCTTTTGGGATGATATTCGACAACATGGAAAAGATGATTGGCTGGAGTGTTTCGGCGAAATCGTTACGGATACTGCCGTAGGTGAGGCCGCATTTCGCAGTTTGCATGGCATCAAGTGCGGTGTGGTCAGTGTTACACCATCGGATTGGCTCAAAACGCCTCTGGTAGTAACGTGGTGTCCGGATCATGAAGGCAGGGATAACCGATGTTCGAGTGTTACGAATGTCTGGAATGTGAATTCACTTGAGAAAGTGCTCCAGAATGCAAAGAAACCAACCTGCTCGTGGGAGGAGTTACGTGAAATTTCTGCAATTCGCTTTCCAAATCTCACATTCACCAGCGAATGTTTTACGCCACTTTCGGGAGTTCCATTTTCGAAGAGCGCTGCAGAGCGTATAATTTTTTTACTTGGCACTCTTGAACACTTTGCATGTGCATTTGATGAGGATGGATCAAGAAACACGGAAGGACACAAAATGTATCTGGATTATTTCACTGGTGAACGTGCGCTGTTTTCCGACTCATCGAATACTGAAAAACAGCGATTTTGCAATGAAATGACCTTTGCTCATCCGGAGAATTCATCCAAACGAATATTTTGCCCTTGGCATGGGAAAGTTGCTCGCTCAAACTTGCGCTTGCATTTCTCATGGCCTGTAGAGCACGGCAAGTCAGTTTATATCGTTTATGTTGGCCCAAAGATTACGAAACGATAACGGCTGAGAGTACACACATGTCAAGCGATGGGCCAATTTTCACGCTAACGTTACCTGCAATTTGTGAGATTTGTGCTTAACCCGGACATTGCACGAGCACGGAGGAGACGGTGAGGTTCGTATCGACGATACGCAACGGGTTTGCCCGGTATTTTTCACGGTGAAAGGGGCTTCAGAGAGTCGGCAACCGGCATCCAGACGGTCGTTGCCGGGGGTCCGGAGGCCTGATGCCGGCGCCCTGTGCAGCTGCCTGTCGCGCAGAAGACACCGGGCAAACCGGCTGCTCATCATCCGTCACCGGATACGGGTAATATCCACTCCTGCACACCCTTCATGCAATTTTCGGGATAGTGCTTCAGCTTTCTCCGCCGCTCACAGTGCATATCCTCCGACGACAGGCGTGTCGCGAGAAACAGTCTGTCGCAGTCCCGGAAGAGTGCTGTCCGATTTTCTCCGTTCCGGGCGCTCCGTCAGCTGGAACGGCTGATTCCATCAGGCCGGGAAACTACCTCCGGAACATTTTTTCCCCGACCTCGTCGATCAGCCGTTGCGCCTTGGACACCGCGAGCCGGGCGGCATCATCCTGATCGGATGAGGTGTCCGCACGGATCAGGTGATGGGTAAGCGTCTGTCCTGCCCTTTCAAGGGTAATGACCGCCTCGGTCGTCCAGCCCTGTCCCCGGCTCTGTGGGCAGGGCCGGATGGTATAGCCCTGGTACTGCACCCGCCCTTCCTTCTGCTTGGCAACGCGGGATTTGAGCAGGGACTTCAGGATATTCACGCGCTCTCCCGGAACTTCGGCATCAGCTTTCCAGCGCCATCATGCGGTTATGCGCATGCAGCGCCGCTACCTTGTACGCCTCGGCGAGCGTAGGGTAGTTGAATGCGTTTTCAAGAAAGTAGTCGAGGGTACCCTTTAGGGTCAGCACTGCCTGCCCGATATGAATCAGTTCTGTTGCCCCCTCCCCGACGATATGCACTCCGAGCAGCCTCCTGCTCTTGTTCGAAAAAATCGCCTTCATAATGCCCGAATTGAGGCCCATGACTCTCCCGCGGGAGGTTTCACGCAACTGAACCAGGCCGATTTCATAGGGAATCTTCCTTTCGATGACCTCTTCCTCCGACATGCCGACGCTGGACATCTCGGGGACTGCATAGATGCCGTAGGGAAAGTACTCGGGCTTCCGGTAGATCTTTTCGCCCAGGGCGTCCAGTACCGCAATACGCCCCTGTTCCAACGCCGTTGACGCCAGGCTGGGAAATCCGATGACATCGCCGCACGCATAGATGTGGGGTACGCTGGTCTGGAACCTGTCGTTGACCGTGAGCCGGGAACGCTCGTCCACCTCGATGCCGACATTTTCAAGGCCGAGCTTGTCGGTTGCCCCGACCCGGCCCGCAGCGAACAGCACCATGTCCGACGCAATGGCCCTGTTGCTTTCCAGGGTGACAATGCACGTACCACTCTTGCGAGTCCTGATGCTCTTTACCTTCTGTCCGAACTGAAGCCGCAGACCGTCATCGACAATCTCGTGGCGAAAATGCATCAGGACCTCCTGATCCAGGAACTCCAGCATGGTGTTCCTTTCCTCGATCAGGGTGACGTTGATGTCCAGCGTCTTGAATATTGTCGCGTACTCCACGCCGACCACACCCGCCCCGACCACCGTCAGGGTCCGGGGCAACCGGGTCATCCGGGTAACCTCGTCGGAGTCAATGACCGTGGTACCGTTGAACGGGACATGGTCCGGTCGGTACGTCCGCGTTCCCACGGCAATAATGAACCTTTCGGCAGACAGGAAGACCGAGTCCCCCTGCGCGGTACTGACCTCCACGACCTGGTCGTTGACAAAGCGCGCAAACCCCTGGACGATAGTCACTCCGTTTCGCACCAGATGATCCTGCTGGATATCCACCTCGCTCTGCAGCGTCAGGTGTAGCCGTTGCATCAGGTCCACCGCCTGGATATCCGACTTGACCCGGTAGGCGCGCCCGTAAAAACCCCTCTCCCGCCAGCCGGTCAGGTTCAGCACCGTTTCCCGCATCGTCTTGCTGGGAATCGTCCCGGTGTGCACGCAGACGCCGCCCACGCCCGCCATGCCGTCCACGATCGCGGCCTGCCTGCCGAGCTTGGCTGCCTGGATGGCCGCAGTCTTTCCCGCCGGACCGCTGCCGATTATGAGGACATCGAATTTCTGCATCCCTAAACAAGATTTCCCGTACGGACAAGTCCATGATACCACATATGTTTTGCGCGGCTTTTAGGTCTTGCGGTTTCGTGCGGGCCCTTGCACCACCTCGTCGGCGTGCGACGCAAGGAGGTTTGCCGTGCAGTCGGACAGGTCCGAATATTGAGTATTGTATTCCCGCTGACTATAATCACCGCGCCGGTCGATCCATGCCCGTACTCCTGCTCCCCGCGGATAGTCCGCCCCGGGGCCGCACGTTTCACCGGATCATGTACCGGTCGCAACAATCAAGGTTACAGCCCAATGTTCGATGCCGATCAGGTTGCAAGCTTCAATGACGACGGTTACCTGATCGTCAGGGGATTCCTTTCATCCGGGCAGGTTGATCAGGCCAAGGCAAGATTCGATCCCCTGTTTCGCGGCGAATTCGAAACCGGCCTGCAACCAGATGAATGGAACTGGCGCTTCGGCCGGAGCGAGGCATCACTGACCCGGCAGATCTGCAACGGCTGGAAG
>JAJDVC010000052.1 GCA_022826305.1 Gammaproteobacteria bacterium
CGCACAATCTCAAACGCAAAGAGATATATGGCTACAAGCAATATGGCAAGGACGCCAGCGATTTCATACGTCAACTGCAACACGGATTACATGTCCAGCACTTGGATCAGACCACTTCCGAGAAACATGTACGCTCCCCCATACAGACAAACGGCCCTCTCGGAACCCGACAGGGAGAACCCACATACCAAAGATTCATATCCTGCTACAGATTTTACCACTATCCTTCTGTATATTAAAGATTATTTTCCAGAAAATCGAAGGATTTCATCGAGAAGGATCGGCATCCATAGTATCATCACTGTCGTAACCTGATAACATCATGCGGATTGCCGGGGCAAGAGATCCCGGGCCGGCAGGATTTGCCGGAGCATACTCCCCAGATTATTCTCATGCCTGACCGAAAGCGCACTCCAGAATCCCTCAAGGAGCCGGGACCGCTGCCAAAACTCGGAGTTCATGCCCTTGTCGGGCTGTTGCGGCTCACAAGTCTCCTGCCACTGCCATTGCTCTGTCTGGCCGGATCAATCTGTGGAGAAATGATATTCCGGTTGCATGCATCAAGACGGAAAATCACCATGCGGAATATCTCCGCCTGTTTTCCCGAACTTCCCGAAAACCGGGTACGGAACATGGCATGCAGGCATTTCCGTCACATGGCCATGGCGCTCTTTACAATGTCGGTGGCCTGGTGGTCCTCCAGAAGACGGCTGGAAAGACTCGCCCGATTCAGACATCGTGATTATCTGGACAACTGCCTGCAGGCCGGCAGGAACGTGATACTGCTGGTCCCGCATTTCACCAGCCTGGAAATCCTGGGTATCACGCTTTTCAGCCAATATCCGATGACAAGCATGTATCAGCGTCATCACAATCCCTTCATGGACCGCCTCATCAGGCAGAAGAGAGGGCGGTTCGGGACCGTGCTGTTTCCACAGAAGAGTTCACTCAAGCCGCTGGTAAAATCGATTCGAAGCGGTATCCCCTTCTACTACCTGCCGGATCAGGACCCCGGCCACTCACGGGGCGTTTTTGTTCCGTTTTTCGGAATCCAGGCCGCGACCCATGCCTCTCTCGGCAAACTGGCCGAGATCGGCGATGCGGTCGTCATCCCGTGCATGGCGACAGTAAGCAGGTACGGCACAAGGCTCGATATCGTCTTCAACCCGCCGCTTGAGAATTTTCCGACCGGAGACCGGGAATCAGACGCCGCGGCCATGAACAGGACAATCGAGGAACTGGTTCTTCTGGCTCCGGAACAGTATTTCTGGTCTCACAAGCGATTCAAGACCCGGCCGCCAGGCGAGCCCCCCTTCTACCGTTAGCCCGGTCCCCGCACATCCGGCTTCCATTCGAGCCATGATGAGGTATCATCGTCCCAAAGGATACACAACCATACCGCACATGACCCGAATCACGACCGAAACCACGCAATTGCAGGACAATCAGTTCCTTCACCCCTGGGAGGACATCAAGGCGCTTGGAAAAAACCGAAGGACAGTGATCAACACTGCCGACGGCGTCTATATTGAAGATTCGGATGGAAATACGCTGCTCGACGCCCCGGCCGGCATGTGGTGCGTGAATATCGGTCATCACCGGCGCGAGATGGCGGATACGATTGCCGAACAGGTCATGCGACTTACCTATGTCAGCCCCTGGAGCCTTACCAGCACCCCGGCCTCGCAGCTTGCGGAGAAACTCTCGGAACTCACCCCGGGCGACCTCAACCATGTCTTCTTTACAACGGGCGGTTCCACTGCAGTCGACTCTGCCTTGCGATTCGTGATGTTTCGCAACAACGCCCTGGGAAAGCCGGAAAAGAAACAGATCGTTTCCCGGCACAATGCCTACCATGGCAGTACATATCTCGCCGCATCCGCTTCCGGAAAACCCCGGGACAAGACCCTCCTCGACACCGACACCGACACCTTTCACCACATTTCGGACCCGGGTCCGCTCAACCGCCCGGAAGGAATGAACGACTTCCAGTACCGTGAACATCTGGCAAACGAACTTGAACGGAAAATACTGGAGCTTGGACCGGATCGTGTCGCCGCATTCATTGCCGAACCCATCCTTGCGTCAGGCGGCGTGATCCTGGCGCCGGACGGATATCATGCCGCCTGCCTTGCGGTTTGTCGCAAATACGATGTTGTCTATATTTCCGATGAGGTGGTTACCGGGTTCGGCCGTCTGGGCCACTACTTTGCCTCACAGGATGTATTCAACATCACTCCGGATATCATCACCTGTGCCAAGGGCATAACTTCAGGCTATGTGCCGCTTGGCGCATTCATGGTCTCCGATCGACTCCTGTCGTCCATTACCGCTGAAGACCCCAGCATTGTCTTTTCCAACGGCTTTACCTATTCCGGCCATCCGGTCGCGTGCGCCGCTGCCCTGAAGAACATCGAGATCATCGACCGGGAGCAGATACTCGATCATGTACGCGAAATTGCTCCGTACTTCCAGCAACAACTCGCAACACTGGCGGAATTGTCCATGGTTCGTGATGTGCGCGGCATGGGGCTGATGGCATGCGTTGAATGCACTCATCCAGATGACCGACCCGACAGCCAGGAAGATATCGGGAATAGTGTCGATCGGCACTGCCAGGCGCTGGGGTTACTGGTCAGACCCATAGTCAACAAGTGTGTCATGTCCCCACCCCTGATCATCACCCGGTCACAGGTAGACGAAATGGTGGACATGTTGCGAGTCGGCATACAGCGAACCGCTGCCGAGATGGCGACCGCACGCAAATCGTGAGTTGCTGTTTCAGCGTTACCGCACCTCGTGTCCAAAGGCCCGGGTTACGGCATCCTTACCGGCAAGATAGGCTCCGTGTGCAGTATTGAAAAAATCCGGCGAGGTCGCTTCACCCGCAAGATACAGGCACTCGTTCAATGGTTCGGACAACCGCTGGCGCATATCCTCATGCCCCGGAAGCTGGGATGAGTAGGCGCCACGAATCCAGGGGTCATATCCCCATGCACTGCACCGGAATTCCCGCAGAGACTTCCTGATTCCTGCGCCGAATATCTTGACCAGGGCCTCCTCGAAGTATGCGCGCGATGCTGATTGACCCTGCCTTTCCAGCCACCAGGCGAATCGGCCTCCGGTACTGGTAAACAGGCAGGGCGTACCAAAGGGGCGTATCCGGATCGCCATCGAGGATTCGCCGTCAAGATAATGTATGTTCTCGGGAGTGTCGGCATCCAGGAAAGCGGGATCCATGCTGAAGAACTGGTAGTTGGAGTTGCCAAGGGGTAGCGAATCGATAGCCGTCAGTGTGGTCTCCGGCAATGACGGGAAAAAACGGATATCGCCGGATGCAAGTACCCCGTTGGAGACCGTGACAATCACCTTCCCGGCTCTCAGCACTCCCCTTGCGGTCTCGATGCGTACTGGAGAGCGACTCCAGTCGATGGAGGAAACTGCACAGTTGAGAGATAGCGGAACGGTCTCGAACTGCCTGGCAATCAGTGCGCCATAACCGTTTCTGAGCGGCCAGTCTTCGGATGTATCGTTGTAATCTGCAAAATCCTGTACTGAAATCTGATCGACATCATTGGAATGCATCAGGGACCACCAGTAGCAGGCATATGGAAACCACTCGCTATCGTGGTCCAGCGCCTCCATTATGGAGTGGCCGGGAAACTCCTTGTACGATGCGAGAATCCGATCAAAGGACTCCTGCTGGTAGTTCTCGTACCGACTTCGCTGGGTCCGGTCGAGCCAGGCTCCATGGAAATGCATTGCATAATCGTAATGATCAATTCTGAGATACTCGAAACCACATGCGTCAGCAATGGCAACATACGGATTCAGGGTGGCGGAATGCATCCAGTGACAACCCAGGTCAATGGGAATCCCTCCTTCCAGATACTCGGTCAGCCCCCGGCCTCCCATACGGTGTGAGGCCTCAAGGACGACATGATCAATATCCAGGAGTGTGGCCTGCTCCGAAGCTCCGTTTCCGGCTGCGCCCGCGCCAACGATTACCAGCGGATAATCCGTACTTCTGCGAGACATTGCGACAATCAGGGAAAATCTTGAGCAGAATCGTATTATATTCCATGATGCGCTCAGAACAGAATCGAATTGCCCTGCATGTCCCGGAAAATCGCCAGAAGCCAGGAAACCGTTACCGTGATCGGTGCGGCAATACGGACGATCAGTCGGCATGGCCTCGCCGATGCCAGCCTTGAAAGGATTGCGAAGGCGGCGGGGCTACCCCCGGGCAAGCTGCATGACTGCTTCGTGAACCGGGAAACCCTGTTGCTGGAAACCCTCGGCGCCTTGTGCGATGATCTTGGAGCCTGCACGGCAATGTCTCCGGGTGGTACAGACGAACCAGGGGATATCCTGGAAAGCTTCGTAAACGCCTGTTTCTCTGCACCCTGGTGCACGGCCGAACGGGTGGCGGCCTGGTATGCCTTTTGCAGGGAAAGTGCCGCATATCCCCGTCTTGAGGCGCTGTGCAACAGACAGCATGTTCTGATTGAAGATTTCCTGACGGATAATATTCTGGGGCTCCTGGCACAACAGGGAATATCCGTTCCGGTTCCCTATGCATCCGTAAAGGGCTTGAGAGGAATCATGGACACCCATTGGCATGACCTGATTCTGGATCCCGCCAGATTCCGTCCGGAAGCAGCAATATCCGAATGCCTGCGGTATCTGGACCGGATTGCCGATCCATCGGCAGCCAGGTCTGGCAGCCCCCCGACTGCTGATTGCACGGACCACCTTCCCGTCTGGACCTATCGCAACAGCGAGTTCCTTGAACTGGAAAAGGATGAGTTGTTCCGCAAGAACTGGCTTCTGGTCGGCCATGTCAGCGACATACCGAATCCCAGGGACTTTCTCACGCTGAATGCCGTGAATGAAAGATCACTTGTTATCCGCGGCGATGATGGAGTTATCCGGGCATTTCACAATGTGTGCCGACATCGTGGAGCACGCCTAAAACGCGAACCTTCGGGAAAACGTGCTCATGCAATCAGCTGTCCGTTTCATGGATGGACCTATCGGCTGGACGGGAGCCTGCTGAAGGTTCCGTCCGAAAGTACCTTTCCCGATCTGGACATGCAGCATAATCGATTGATTCCGCTGGAGGTGGATATCTGGATGGGATTTGTCTTTATCCGCTTCAAGGGGTCGGGAAAAGGCATGGCCGACCTGATGGAACCGGTTTCTCACCTCATGGAACCATATCGGATCGAGCAGATGAAGCCCCTGAAACACACCGCATTTTCCCAGGTCAGGCCATATAACTGGAAGGTGATGCATGAAATTGATAACGAAGGCTACCATATTCCCATCGGACATCCGACATTGCATCAGCTGTTTGACGACAGCTATGAGGATACTGTAATCGGGGGAATAGCCGTATCACGGGGAATCATCAGCGACAAGCCCTCTAGGGCATGGAGTACCCGCCATTACCAGGAACTGCTTCCGCAAGCGGACCACCTGCCGGCCGGACACAGGAAACTCTGGCTCTATACTGCCGTTTTTCCGAATCTGGTATTCGGCTTGTATCCGGATTCCATGGAATTCTACATGACCCTGCCCCTGACACCCCACAAAACCCTTTACCGGGGTGCTGCCTATGCATTGCCGGACGACCGTCCCGGCATGGTTGCGGCACGTTATCTGAACCGCAGAATCAACATGAAAACCGAAGCTGAAGATGAACAGTACATGGTGGACATGCAGGAAGGCATGGATTCCAGTGCCTTTCCCGCTCCGCAGTTGTCCGCACTTGAATCCGGGGTGAGAAATTTCCACCGCCGGATTCAGGAACGACTTCCGGTTTCAAGACGGACACACCCTCCGGCATCGGGTCTGATGGCTGAAATGAATCGTCAGATGTCAGGGTAGCACCTGCCGACACCCCTAGATCACTGTGCGTCGCCAGTTGTTGCCAACTGCATCTCCCGCTCCTTCTGCTTCTGCTGGCGCATCATGATCCACCCGGCAATCGCAACTGCGAACATGACCGTGACAATGATGATTGTCGCCAAGGCATTGATATCCGGGCGCAAGCCAAGTCTTACCCGGGAATAAATCAGCATCGGCAAGGTATTGGACCCCGGCCCGGTGACAAAGCTGGCTATCACCAGGTCATCCAGGGAGAGCGTGAATGCGAGCAGCCACCCTGCCAGCATTCCCGGAGCCAGCAAAGGCAGGGTAATATCCACCAGCACACGCAACGGCCTGGCTCCGAGGTCCTGGGCCGCCTCCTCAAGCGTGGTACCCATGCCCGTCAACCTCGATTGGATGATAACCGCGACATATGCCATCGAAAAGGTGATATGCGCAATGGTGATCGTGGCAAACCCCCGCTTGTCCGGCCAGCCGACAAATTCCTTCAGGGTAATGAACAGCATGAGCAGGGACAGTCCGGTAATCACTTCCGGCATGACGAGCGGAGCAGAAACCATCCCGCCGAACAGTGTACGCCCCCGGAAACTGCCGAACCGCACCAGGGCGAGACCCGCCAGAGTCCCGAGAAGCGTGGCAAACGAGGCATTGACCAGGGCAATCTTGACACTCAGCGCAAGCGCGTTCCAGACCTCCTCGCTCTCAAACAACACCTTGTACCATCTGGTGGAGAAGCCTCCCCATACCGGAACTATCTTGGAATTGTTGAAGGAATAGACAATCAGGAGAAACATCGGCACGTACAGGAAGGCCATTCCAAAACACAGCATGGAAAGCAGGAAGGTAGAACTGCCTCTTTTCACCATCCTGATCCCGATTCCTTTTCCTGCACCTTCTGGTAAACCATCATCGGCAAGACCAGCAGGACAAGCAGTGCTACCGCGACAGCCGAAGCGACCGGCCAGTCATGATTGGAATGAAACTCGTTGTAGAGAACACGACCGATCATCTGGACGTTGCCGCCCCCGAGCAGATCGGGAATGATGAACTCTCCTGTAGCCGGAATAAAGACCAGCAGGGAGCCGGCGACGATGCCGGGCCAGGTCATGGGCAATGTAACCGTCAGGAACGTGACAGCCGGCCTTGCACCGAGATCTGCCGCGGCTTCATGCAACGTCATGTCAAGCTTCTCCATGTTCGCATAAAGTGGCAGAATCATGAATGGCACGTAGGTATAGATGATTCCCACATAGACAGCAAAATGGGAATAGAGCAAGCGTATGGGCGAATCAATGATTCCGGCCCATATCAACAGGTCATTGATCAGCCCCTGATCGGCCAACAGTCCCATCCAGGCATATACCCGAAGCAAGAAGGAAGTCCAGAACGGCAGAATCACCAGCATCAGAAGGATATTCTTCGTGGTGGGCGGTGAACGAACGATGGCATAGGCAATGGGATAGCCGAGCAACAGGCACAGCAGGGTGGAAATGCCCGCGATCTTCACCGAACCCAGATAGGTGTTGATGTAGAGATCGTCTTTCCATAGATACGAGTAGTTTTCAAAACTCAAGCGGATGCTCAGGGCTCCATCTCTGGTCCATTCAAGCAAGTCGGAAAACGGCGGACTGGCGATCAGCGACTCAGCGACACTGATCTTCAGAATAATGAAGAATGGAGCAAGGAAAAACAGCAACATCCAGAAATACGGCACCGTTACCACCACGGACTTCCATTGTGCCTGGAGTTGCTGGAGGAGGCGGGAAACGCCAGCAAACATCTGCTGATACCGCTGGATTCCTGTCGACTTGACCGCAGTCGGTTTCATGATGATCATCGCGTCAGCAGAATCGCGCTTGATGCTTCCCAGTCAAGAAACACCCGATCCTCCCAACCGGCAGCGTGCTTGCCGTCACGCGGACGGGTCTGATTGGGTACCGTCACCTCCACGATCATCCCGCTTTCCAGGCGTACCCGGTATATGGAAACATTTCCCAGGTATCCGATGTCCTGAACCACTCCCTCGATCTGATTCGCTTCATTCGGAGGCGGTGTTCTTGAAAGCCGTATCTTTTCCGGTCGGACCGCAACCCAGACCCGGCTTCCATCACTGACGGAAGCACCGTGGTCCATGAAGAACCGCAACGCATTATCCGTCGAATCAACGACAACATGATCGGCGTCATTTTCCGTGACCCTGCCCTCGAACATGTTGATCGAACCGATAAAATCGGCAACCCGGCGGGTTGCCGGATATTCATAGATCTCGGTGGGAGTACCGACCTGCACGAACTGGCCCGCATCCATGACCGCAATGCGCGTTGACAGGGTCATGGCCTCTTCCTGATCGTGGGTCACCACAACGAACGTCACGCCCAGCCTGTCCTGGATATTCATCAACTCAAACTGGGTTTGCTCCCTGAGCCTCTTGTCGAGGGCGCCAAGCGGTTCATCAAGCAAAAGCACCTTCGGGCGCTTGACCAGGGAGCGGGCCAGTGCAACCCGCTGTTTCTGACCGCCTGACAACTGATGGGGCTTTCGCTTGCTGAAGTCACTCAATTCCACCATTGCGAGCATTTCCCCAACACGCAAACGTATTTCCTCCTTGCTCAATCCGTCACGCTTCAGTCCGTAGGCCACATTGTTCTCGACATTCATGTGCGGGAAGAGCGCATATGACTGGAACATCATGTTGACAGGACGTTCATAGGGCGGAACATCGTTCATGTCCACACCATCTATACTGATAACACCGGACGTTGGCGTCTCGAATCCCGCCAGCATCCTGAGCAACGTGGTCTTGCCGCACCCAGACCCACCCAGCAGACAAAACAGTTCTCCCTGATAGATGTCCAGATCCACGTTGTTGACGGCGGTAAAACCGCCGAACTGCTTTGTGACTCCCCGGATATGAATAAATGGGCGCGCCCGGGAATCAAGCCAGTGCTGGTCCAGAATCTCCCCCGATACGGTCATGACGCGATGAAGAAGGGGAAAGTCGCGAATCCTTTCAGAACGCGCCTTTCCCCCGTTACAGGCTAATTTCCTGCCTTGAAATTAGTCCAGACCCGGGTTCGAGCCCGTTCCACCTTTGGCGGAACTACCCCCAGCGTATACATGTTCGAAACATCCGCTTCCTTCGGATAGGCTGCCGGGCTACTGGTAACCGCAGGATCAATCAGGTCGAATGCATCCTTGTTTGCCGAGGCGTACCATGTGTAACTGCTGTCGTTGGCCGCAACCTCGGGCCGCATCATGTAGTTCAGGAACAGGTAGGCATTCTCGATGTTCTCTGCATCAGCAGGAATTACCCATCCGTCTACCCAGAGATTCGCCGCGCCCTGACCGGGAGGCAGGAAGAAATCCAGCTCGACCCCCGTGTTCGCCTCGGCTGCTCCGGACATGGCAAGCAACCCGTCGGGGCCCCAGGTAACGGCTACACAGAACTCCTTTTCAGGCATACGCTGATAGGCATAGTTATCGAATGTCTTGATGTAGGGCCGAACCTTCAGCAGCATCTCTTCAACCGCCTTGTAATCATCCAGATCGGTCGTGTTCGGATCCAGCCCGAGATAAGCCAGGGCCATCGGAACCACGTCTGTCGGTGAATCCAGGAAAGAAACACCGCAGGCCTCGATCTTCTCCATGTGCTCCGGATCGAAAATAAGATCAAGACTTCCGATAGGCGCATCGGGGTAGGTTTCACGGACGAGCGCCTCGTTATAGGTCACACCGTGAGTTCCGAACATGTACGGCACGATATACTGGTTGCCCGGATCCCAGTGTGTATCCAGCTGTTGCAGCACATCTCCACGCATATGCCTGAAATTGTCGAGCCTGGATTTGTCGAGCGGTTGCAGAATCCCGGCGGGAATCAGTCGCGCGATCTGACTGCTGGCATGGCTTACCACATCGTAACCGGTACTTCCTGCCAACAGCTTGGAGTCGATTGCCTCAACCGAATCGTAGTGATCATAGGTAACCCTGATGTTGTACTCCTGTTCGAAATTTGAAATCGTATCTTCTGCAATATACTCCGCCCAGTTGGTTACATTCAGAACGCCTTCCGCTGATACGGAGGGTGAACCAGTTACAAAACCGAGAGCAGCAACGCCCATCATGGCGCGATTTAGCAGTTTCTTGTATGAACTCATCATAATCAGCCTCGTTTTAGGATTTAGACAGACCCGGCACCAAATCATATCCGGGGACAGGAGCAGTATATCCAAAAAATCATGAAAGTCATAAAAATCATGAAACCCGGGCTCAAGCCTGAAATCATCTGCATTTCTTGCCGACAGCTCCTCGCTGAACCATTAATCTGCACATTTGCGATTGCAATCCAGGCCGTCACGGGAAAAACCGTTCAAGAGTATGGCAAACTTGCGCCTTGGCTCCAATCGACCAGGACAGCATGACAATGACATACCGGACAATTCTGCTTGGCTTGATGGCGCTTCTGGTCGGGGTTTACATTCAGTTGTTCGGGTTCAATCCACCGATCCGGCAGTCCGTGCCCGACAATCCCGGGATCGAGGGATTCTTCTGGCCGGAACAGAAATCACTCTTCGATTTCGAAATGATCGGCACTGACAACCGGACCTTCGGGCTCAAGGATCTCGGGGCTGCATGGCACTTCGTGTTTTTCGGATATACACATTGCCCGGACATCTGCCCCATAACCATGCATACGCTACGCCTTGCCAGAGACGAGATGAGCCATTCCCGGGAAGTTGACATGAATCGTGTCAACTTCCTGTTTGTTTCAGTTGACGGGGAACGGGATACCCCCGAGCATCTGGACCGATATATCCGTTTCTTCGGCGACAACTTCACGGCATTGACCGGCAACAAGGCCCAGGTGGATTCCCTGACCACGCAGATCGGTGTGCCGTATTCCATAGATGAACATGAGCCGGGGGCCTCTGATTATCTGGTTGCCCATAGCGGCGCCATCTTCCTGATTTCCCCAGAAGGGAAACTTGCATCCATTTTCCGTCCCCCCCATGCACCTCAGGACATTACCGAACGATTCCGTCTTATCCTTGATTTCCACGCATCGCAAGCATGAGCCCCACCAGGGTCCGCTACCTGCACGAGTTCCTCCTGTCAAGGAAAAAGGACTGAAGCAAGCCCTGACATTCCTCTTGCAGCACGCCGGACTCCAGTTTGCACCGATGATTGAAGAACCGTGACTCCAGCAGATTCAACCTGCTCCCCGCTGCCCCGAACCGCTCGTCAAACGCGCCGAACACCACACTGCCGATGCGTGCCTGCAAGATGGCGCCCGCGCACATGACGCACGGCTCAAGCGTGACGTACAGGGTTGTGCCGGCCAGGCGATGATTCCCGGCACATGAACCAGCCTCGCGGATAGCCAGGATCTCGGCATGGGCCGTAGCGTCCTGCCTGCCGATGGTCCGGTTGCAGGCAGAGGCAAGTACTGTCCCATCCTGAACGAGCACCGCTCCTACCGGAACCTCTCCAAGCTCGGAGGCGCGTCGAGCCATGGCGATTGCCTGGCCCATGTAGAAGACATTCTGCTCGTGTTTCCCCATATCCCGTCAGGCCGTCAAGCTGTCACACCCATGTTATTATTTCGTGTCTGCACCTTCTACCTCACCACCCCATCCCGAAGCAACGGATTGATCAGCAGTGCAACGGCTCCTGTCGCCCGATTCTCACAAACAGCATGGTGCCTTCGTGCGTCGTTCCAGGTAAAGGGACAACATGGCAACGCCAATTCCAACCCGTATTGTGCTGGCCCAAGACCTGATGCCATATACGGCCTGTTCACATCCTTTCAGAATTCATTTCGGTGAACAACTGGTTGGGGACGACTTTGATGTTGAAGGCCAATGGGGAGACCGTTATGGGAACAAATATCCAGTATCGGCCCGACCCATAATCAACAATCCAAAATGAAATCGATGATTTGTGAGAATCAGACGCCCGTGAAATTCCGTTTGGCGGCATCGTTTTCCCAGCCTCGGGTTGCAGGTTCGTCGAATCCTTCGAAGACATCCTGAACAATATTTTCCAGTTTCTGAACTTCGTCATCTGTCAGGACAGGGAAATACTCTTCGTGTTTCCTTTTCGACAAACTTCCATCATTCTGGCGAATGAACAGGATCAGGTTTTGCGCCAGTCGATCCGGCATGTCGACTATCTCCATGATTCTGGTCATGGCTTCATCGTGTCGGCGAAGATAGTCGATCTCTTTGGGCAAATCGTGTTCAACCGTGCGCTGGACACAGGCGTACAGAAATTCCGCTGCCTCAGTGCAATCGAAATAGCGGTAAAGATCGGCGGTGTCGTTCAGCACCTCGACGTTATGCTCAGCCGTCGGTCGCCACTCGATGAAATTCATCAAGGGGGCGGAATGTGCCTGTAACGTGGTGCGGTATTCATCAATCCGATCGAGCATCACGGAAGAAACCGGGAAGACCATGCCCGGTGGGGTGTACTTGCGCTCGGCCAGGACATGATGAATCAGGCAGCGGTGCACACGGCCGTTGCCGTCCTGAAACGGGTGGACATAGACAAAGCCAAAGGCGGTCGCTGCCGCCTGCAGGACAGGATCAAGTCCATCATCCCGCATGCGGTTATTGGCAGACAGCAAGCCAGTACACAGGATATCAAGGTCTTCCGGTCTGGCGCCGATGAATTCCGGCAATGGCTCACTAAGATGATCGCGCTCGCCGAGAAAGACGCCATCCGGGCACAGGCCCGGGAAAACAAACCGCATGTCTTCGATCAATACGTTGTGAAGTCGCACGGTTTCTTCGAGCGTGAGCGAATTTTTCCCGGCCTGGAGTACGGCCTTGCCCCATCGTTCCAGGCGACTGCGTGGCGCACGTTCACCTTCGATCTCGAAACTCGCATGGCTGTCGGCCAGCAGCATAAAACTGGCGGCGCGTGTTACAAGGTGCTGACCCGTGCGACCGACGGCCTCCGCGGCACGTTGCGCCAGGTCAAGGGCAGTGAATTCTTCCAGCCGTTCTGTTCTGCGGATGATGGGACACCAGTCACCGATGCCGAGCAGGTTATCCCGCACCTTGTGGCGCCGGGAGATTTCTCCCTTTCCAGTGAAGTAAGCCTTGGGATCCAGTGCATCAACGGCCTTGACATTAGGCGCATCATCAACGTCGAGCATCTGTCCGGTCAATGTTTCATAGAAGAACCAGGCGCGTCGCGTCTGTACGCCCGTCGGCGTGGATCGGATGGACTCTTCCAGGACAGCTTTTGGCGCCGCCTCAAGGACTCGCTTCAATATCAGCAGATCGACAGGTTCGTGGCGCAGGCCAAAGGTCAGATGATCGATAAACTGATCGCCGGGTTGGTAGCGCTTGTCGAAAATGCGGAAACCACCCTCCTCTCGGTGACTGCCCCTGACATGTTTCTCCGAGACACAGCCGGGTTGCCTGACTGGCGCCTGAATACCAAGCGCCTGGACCAGCGCCGCCCAGCCAGCAAGCTGTGCCCCGGTTGGGACAAGCCTGTCCTGAAAGCTGGAAGGTGACTTCAAATCCAGATGAATAGGTCGAAAATCCATCAGCCATATCGAAAATAATTCGACTTATAGCACAATTATCGAAATATTATAAAATCCCACCTCGAAAAGTATTTGCATCCGTCGATTTTTGTTCATGACATGGATTTGATGTCGAAAACCTTGCATGCCTTTGCCCATACACAATCTCGTCTCACACCAGGCTCAAATCTCAATAACCCAATCCGGCCTGAAATCCGGATTCAGTTCCTCCGGTGAATACCCACGCGGGTTGCAGACCACCCGTGTGTCGCAGGTTTCGTAATCAAACGAGTCATGCGTGTGGCCGTGAATCCATAGTACTGCCCGGTTTCCATCCATGAGACTTTCCAGATTGCTGGCAAAGGCCGGAGTCAGCAGGTCACGTGCATACCTCGGATGCACCGACCGCGATGAAGGCGCATGGTGGGTGACCACCGCCGTCTTGCCATCGAAAGATTCCGCCAGCATTATCGCCAACCAATCCCGGCTGGCTTCGTGCAATTTGATAGCATTTTCTGGCGTGAATCGCTGTCCCTGGTTCCGAATGATGGCGAAATCCGTCATCTGATGCCGCGCCTGCTGCATGGCGAAGAACTTGTCTGCTTCCCCAAAGAGACGGAAGTCCGTCCACAGGATGCTGCCCAGAAAACGCACGCCATTGATGACAACCTGATCGTCATCCAGCACATGAATGTTATCGGGTGCTTCTGCCTTCAGTTCATCGATCAGGGCAATGTCGTGACGGTAGAACTCATGGTTTCCTGGCACGCAAATCACCGGCCTGTCCGGGAACCGCTCCCCTGCCCAGCGCAGGCCTTCCACCCCGACACCGATGTCGCCCGCCAGGACCACGACGTCGGCATCGGTTGTCGGCGGCACGAAGTCTTCGAACTCGATGTGCAGATCACTGAGGATATGAAGTTTCATATCCCGATGGTAGTGGGTGGTGCCTCGCATGAACACCCCATGCGAGGGACTCGCGCCACTTTATCGAATGTTGCAGTTCAGGCGTTTCCGGTGCTGATAACTCTGGCAAGTGTTCATCGCAACCGTACGGCAGCAACCATGACGATCCGCTATCGCGGGTAGTGTGCCGAGGTGTGTGCAATTTGATGGTGGTCATGGCGTACTTCATCAAGCTAGGGCCTGTTAACTCAAACGCAGGAATTCGATGATGAGCGCGAAGGTGACGAAGCCGAGGAACATGACATCGAGCTTGTCGAAACGTGAGAAGATCCTGCGAAAGCCCTTGAGCCGACGAAACAGGCGCTCGATCTCGTTGCGCCGCCGGTACAACTCCTTGTCGTACTGCCAGGGCGCGCGTCGATTCCGCTTCGGCGGCACCACCGGCCTGAAACCCCGCGCCCGAACCAGCTGGCGGGTCGCATCGTCTTCGTACGCGCGGTCCATGAGCAGGGCCGGGCTGTCCGTCGGTCGCGGCAACCGGTTCAGCAATCTTCGCCCTTGCGGGGTGTCGTGTGCGTGGCCGGGGGAGCGCGTCAAGGCAACGGCTGTTCGGGCATCCGCGGCAACCATATGAAG
>JAJDVC010000168.1 GCA_022826305.1 Gammaproteobacteria bacterium
CTGGTTGTACGCCTTCGACTTCAGTCCCCGCTGCACGCTCTCGCAAAGCGATATGTCTTCCGGCTGCAGCACGTCCTTCTGGTAGGCCATGGCATCGCGCAACTGCCTGCTCGGCGTGACCGACGGCAGAAACCAGTCCTGGTACTCCGTGGTCGTGCCCGGAGCCGACGGATTCATCTGCAGCACGGACAGGTTCGGTTCGCCCGGATAGATCCAGATGGTGAGGTTGGGCCACAGGTACCACGCCGCGTAGCCGAAATCCACCGCACCCCTTTCGAAGCTGTACGCATTGTTGTCGAATGATTTCGGCGCACCGGCGATCAGGCTCGCATGAATCCCGTGGGTCACGGTGCGGTAGCTGGACATGTCGACCAGATCGACAAAGTCCCGGTGCGCCGGGGCACAGTGGTAGCACTCCAGGAAATTGTCCATCGCCACCTTCCAGTTGCAGGCCACCTCGTAATGATCACGCTGCGCAAATACCAGCCCATCCACCGCCGGACAGTAATGCCGGATCTCGTCCTCCAGCCCCCCCGCCTGTGCCGTCAGTGGCAAGGCTTCCGCATCCAGATTGACGAACACCAGACCGCACAGCAACTCCACGCGCACCGGCTGCAGTGAATGCCCGCACCGCTCGAAGCCCGCCACCTGGTCGCCATTGCGCGCCACCTTCAGCAACCCGTCATGGCTGAACGACCACGCATGGTACGGACACACGATCAGAGAGGTGTTCCCGCCCCCCGACAGCAACTCGTGCCCGCGGTGCGGACACACGTTGTGGAACGCCCGCAAGGCCCTGCACGATCCCGTATCACGAACACCGACTGCTCGTGAATCCGCGCCGTCAGGTAGTCCCCCGACCGACCCAGCTGGCTGGCATGGCCCACGTACACCCAGTTGCGGTAGAAGACGCCTTCCTTCTCGAGTTCGAAGATCTGCGGATCGTGGTAGAAACGCGACGGCATGGTATGGGCCCGCTCCGGGTCGCTGCTGAATGGCCGGTCGCCCTCCCGCAGGGCGGTCGCACGGCTTGACGGGTCTCGGGCTCGGGTCATCGCTGCTCTTCTCCGGTCGGATGATTTTGCAGGACAGGCTCCTCATCGGCCTTGTTGTGCCCTTTCGTCGGAAATTTGCCGTTCTTGACTGAGGGCATTGTAGAACAAGGCTTCTCCCCATGACCTGCCGATATCACGAGACTATAAAGGAAAAAGTCAGGTGCCCTGTTCCTGATAATTGTGATAGAATCGCGCACCCTTGGAAATCGGCAGATGTTGCCGGGAAGTACGGTTGAAAAGATGGTGAAAATTCGTTTATCCCGCGGAGGGTCGAAAAAACGGCCTTTTTACACAATTCTGGTTGCGGACCAGCGTCGCTCGAATACCGGAAGGTTTATTGAGCGTATCGGCTTTTTCAATCCAGTCGCGCATGGGGATGAACCGGGTCTGAGTCTGGACACGGAACGCCTGGAACACTGGCTGACCAGAGGTGCGCAGATGAGCGACCGTGTCAACGCCCTCTACAAACAGGAAAGGGCCAGGACTGCCGTCCAGAACTGATGTGCGATCCGGTGCCGGATGTTGCCACGCACCATATTCCGCAGTGAATCAGATCCCTTGAGCAAGCCGTCACCACTGGTTGTCGGGAAAGTCACTGCCCACCATGGTCTGAAAGGCTGGGTCAAGATCAGTTCCTATACCAGGCCGGTTGAACACATTGGTGAATATGCATCGGTATTGCTGGGCCGGGGAGGCGCATCACGAGACTGGCAGCGCTTCAGGGTTTCCGACTATCGACTGGAAGGCACCCCCAGACTGGCAAAAATCGAGAATTGGGTTAGCAGGGAGGATGCGCAGAATTACATTGGATGCCTTATCGCAATAGACCGGCACGCATTGCCTGCACTTGAGGAAGGTGAATATTACTGGGCGGACCTGCTGGATTGCGAGGTGACCAACAAGAGCCGGGTTGTGCTGGGCAGGATAACGGATATCATGGAAACAGGGGCCAATGATGTCCTTGTTGTTCGACAGGACACGAGCGACAGGAGGGAAACACTTGTTCCCTGGATAGCTGATGCAGTACTGGACATAGACTTGAAACGGAGATGCGTTCTGGTCGACTGGCATGAAGATGACTGAGTGGATGTTTCTTCAGCCCCCTGTACCAATCCGTGGCAGGAGACTATCGTGAAAATCAGTACTGTCAGCATTTTCCCGAGCATGTTTGAAGCCGTTACGGGATATGGCATGACCCGTCTGGCGATCGACAGGGGAATTCTGGCATTGAAGATATTCAATCCCAGGGATTTCACTTTGGACAGGAACCGGACAGTTGACGGGAGGCCTTATGGGGGAGGGCCCGGTATGGTCATGAAGCCGGAACCCTTGTCCAGATGCCTGGACGAGGCCAGGAAGACAACTCCGGGTCCGGTTGTCTTCATGACTCCCCAAGGGACCCTGTTCAACCAGTCCATGGCCGAAGGTCTTGCTCGACTGGATGGTTTTACGCTCCTGACAGGGCGGTACGAAGGTATAGACGAGCGAATAGTCGAGAGCAGGGTTGATCTTGAAGTGTCCATCGGCGACGTGGTGCTGACAGGCGGGGAAATACCGTCAATGATGATAATTGACGCGATATCGCGGTTGTTGCCTGGTGTGCTGGGAAACAGCGAATCGGCGGAGCAGGATTCATTCTCTCAAGGGATGCTGGACTACCCGCATTATACGCGGCCGGAAATATTCGAAGGCAGGGCAGTGCCCGGGGTGCTATTGTCGGGTAATCATGAGAAAATCCGCATGTGGCGGATGGAACAATCCCGGATCCGGACCCGGAAACGGCGCCCCGACCTGTTCGCAAGATGGGCCGGCACAGAAGACACGGGGGATTGTCCCCACCATTGATTTATCAGCAGAGGCATGACGGAGACAGTTATGGCTAACATTATTGATCAGCTAGAAGCAGAGCAAATGCGCAAGGATATCCCTGAGTTCGGACCGGGAGACCAGATACAGGTCCAGGTAAGGGTGAAAGAGGGGTCGCGAGAACGCTTGCAGACCTACGAAGGGATCGTGATCGCAAAACGAAACCGGGGACTTAATTCCTCATTTACCGTGCGCAAGATTGCAAGCGGAGAAGGGGTGGAGCGCGTGTTTCAGACCCATAGCCCGCTTATCGCAAGTATATCGGTCATGAGGCACGGCGACGTACGTCGGGCGAAGCTGTACTACCTCAGGGAGCGTTCAGGCAAATCTGCCAGGATCAAGGAAAAAATCAGGCGCTAGGGTGCCTGTTCCGGATGCGCGGTTTCCGATGGGATGTTGCCGTGTCTGCCTGATCTGCACGGTATGTACGGTTCTGGTATTCCTGCATCCGGGCCCGCATCGGACGGCTCTGGCGCTGGATACGGATAACGGACTTTACGGATCCCCTGGCGTACCGGAATCCGCTTCCGAATTGCGCCGGGTGCGTACACTGATTCAGGCCAATGCGCTGGATCTGGCTCAAGTAATTCTTGAAACCCGCGGACCTCCTGTCCTGCCGACGGAACTGTGGCAGGCGTGGGAGAGACAGCTCTGGGCCCTGTATGCTGCCAGAGGGTACTGGCAGAAACTCCTTGAACGTACCCGGCAGATTCCCCCGGCATTCCCTGTCTCGATACATCGCCTGGCGGACCAGCATGCAGCCACAGCCCTGATCGAGATGAAGCAGGGATTCCGGGCGCGCCGGATATTGCGAAAGAGGTTGCGGTATGGAACTGTGCGGGACGAAGAGATCCAGATTCTTCGCAGATTGATAATACGCAGCTATCTGGCTGACGACATGCTGCCAGAAGCCAGCATGGCCATGGGCGGGTATCAACTGGACTATCGTTCAAAAACAGAGGACTGGCTGTTTCTCAGTGCACAGATCAACTTTCGGGCAGGGCATATCGACCAGGCGATCAATCTCACTGCAACGCTGGACTTTCCCAGTGCCCGATTGCTGAATCTGTATGCGCGAATCGTTGATGGTTCGATTTCCCGGGAGCAGGCAGCCGAGAAACTGCGGGTTCTTGCCGAGGCAGACCAGTCAGACCGGGTAAACGGCAAGATCAGGGAAAGCGAGATAGCCGCTGTTTCGGCCTTTCTCGGACAGGAGCATGATGATGCGGAGCACTACCTTTCGGAGGTGGAACGCCATCTGGTCCTGACCGGGGATGTCGATCCGCCGAACAGGAGCCGGTTCCCTGCTTACGGATTGCAGGATCTGCTGCATGGATACATTCATTATGCAGAAGTGGAGGGAAATCGCGCAGGGCTACTGGCCGGTGCGGGTTCCGACTGGCTTGATCATGCCCTGGCCCTGCCACCGGACAAGCTGACGGAGAAAAAGGCAATATACGGATATCTGTTGCAGCAGGAAGACAGTGCCCGGTTCAGGTTTCAGGTCAATAATCTGTTTGTCCGTGCATTGGTCGAATCCGGAAGCATGGCGATCATCCCCATGCTGTTCGGAGAAGCCGCCCCATTCGGAACGCTGGTACTTGACGGTAGAGCAGGGCTCGAGTTGTCGAATCTCGCCATTGAGCAGGGCAACATCCAGCTGGCTGCCCTGATCAACAACAGTCTCGCTGAAATTCCCCGGGAAATGGATCGAGATCAGTGGTTGCTGCATTCTTCCCGGGTTTCCATTATCGCCGGACAGCATGTTCACGGAGCCAGGACACTCCGCAACTGGCTCGATGAACAGGGAAGTCTGACCGCGGAACAGATAGACCAGGTCTTGCAGCCGGTTTTTGATCTTCAGAAGGTCGGTCAGCACAGGTGGGCGCTTGAGTTGCTTGTCAGAATCTGGCCAAGGATCACCACCATCCGTCATCAGCGGGAAGTGGCCTACTGGATTGCCGAGTCGTACCAGTCCACTCGCCAATTCCTGAAAGCCGCCGATTATTTTCTGTACTCGGCCCTGCTGGAACACAAGGGTCTGGACCAGTGGGGAGAATCGGCGCGCTACCGGGCGGCCGAGTCATTGCAGTCAGCCCGGTTGTACTCCGATGCGCGAACCATCCTTGCCGATATCCTGCGCCGTTCGGACAACGAGCAGCGCAACACGCAGTTGCGTCAACGCATTCAGGAACTCGATCTGCTTGAGACCAGCCGGGCATCCGAAGTGAAGCATACACACTGAGTTGCTCCGTGATCATGACCTGTTTTGTCCCGAATTCATGGCAGTGAGCGCATTGGTCGAGCAGTTTCTGGAATCGGCCTGGCTGGAGTCAGGATTGAGCGAGAACACCCTGAAAGCCTACAGACAGGATCTCGGGCAGTTCCTTGCATGGGCAAAAGAGCAGGGCATCAATCCGGAGCGCCCGACCTCTGATGCAGTATCGGACTATGTGGCATTTCGAGCTGACCGGTCCTCCAGTCGCAGTGCCGCCAGAAGCCTGTCAGCGCTGAAGCGATTTTTTCGATATCTCATGCGTGAGGAGATTCTCGACTACGATCCATGCCGCACAACGATCACTCCCGCACTCGGTCGCACCCTGCCCAAAACCCTGTCGGAACAGGAGGTGACCCGCTTGATCAATGCCCCGGATACTTCAGGACCGCTTGGGCTTCGGGACAGAACCATGATTGAAGTGCTGTACTCAACTGGCATGCGTGTTTCCGAACTGGTCATGCTCCCTGCAAGTCAGGTTGACCTGCAGGTCGGTGCATGTCGAGTAGCCGGCAAGGGGAACAAGGAGCGACTCGTACCGTTGGGTGATCATGCATCGGACTGGATCGGCCGTTATCTCGAGGATTCGAGACCCGACATACTCAGGAACCGTCACTGTGCATGCTTGTTTGTCAGCATACGGGGCAAGGCCATGACGCGTCAGGGCTTCTGGCAGAACCTGAAGCGATATGCGGTGCTGGCGGAGATCCGGTCGTCGATCTCTCCCCATACCCTGCGTCATGCCTTTGCGACACATCTCATCAATCACGGAGCGGATCTCAGGAGTGTTCAGCTCATGCTGGGTCATTCCAATCTCTCGACAACCCAGATATACACTTATGTGGCGCAGAGTCGGCTACACAAGCTTCATCAGGAACACCACCCCCGGGGATAATCAGCATGGTTCGATGCATCCTGATACGCGGATCTGGAAAAGGCCTGAAAGAGATCACGAATCAGGTGACCGAGCAGGTTCGTGAGTCGGGTATTGAAAACGGACTTTGCACGCTGTTCATACAGCATACCTCGGCCAGTCTGCTGATCCAGGAAAATGCCGATCCCGACGTTTGTCATGATATCGAGAATTGGCTGAGCCGACTGATTCCGGAACATGACCCATTGTATACGCATACTGCTGAAGGGCCTGATGACATGCCGGCACACCTTCGTTCCATGTTGACCCAGACCAGCGTGTCCATACCCGTACAAGATTCCTGTCTCATGCTGGGAACCTGGCAGGGGATCTTTCTGTTCGAACACAGGCGGAACCGATCAGACCGACGTGTCCTGATCCATCTCGCTTCCGATGGTTGACGATGTCCGCAAGGCGAGGCCACGTCATTCGTCTGGGTCGCCACGGCCGAATCGATACTCGCCAGGAGAAAGACCTTGCAAACATGTTTCCGGGACACAATACGCAGGACAGCATGCACACCACCCGGCGGGTGCTGCACACGATCATCGCACCGATCCGCAGCATTCGGGCGGATGGTGCCGACACAGGTTCGGGACAGCCGTGTACCGTACAGGCCGCAGCGACGGATTGGCTCAAGCAGCATCTATCCCCCGGGGTTCATGCAATGTTCGGGCTAGAGGCCGAGTCTGACGAAGGTCTGTAGCGGTAGAAACAGGCGGTTCGATAAAAACTGGAAAGGTCTGAATCCGTAACGTTGGTAGAAGTTGCGGACCTGGTCATTTCTGGCTTCGACAACGACAGCGTATATGCCGATCGCGTTGCTTGCGTGCTCGACCCGGCGAATCGCATCAAGTAACAGGAACTCGCCGATCCCCAGCCCCTGATTGCGATGGTCGACCGCAAGCCTCCCGATAACCACCACCGGTACGGGGTAGTGCGGTAGCCGCCTGGCAAGGTCTTCCGACATGTTCTCCTTCTCGAAACCGGCCGCACTCAAGGTGTAGTAGCCGATGATCCCGTCATGCCTCCCGGCTACTGCAACGAAGACCTGTGCGACACGCCGCCGGGCATCCTGAGAAGCCAGATGCCGGATGCAGGTATCGAATGCAGGTTCTCCGCAGGAGAAGGCGGTGCGGTAGTGATGGGGTTTCAGAGACTCGATCAGCAGTTGCGGATCATTTGCCGATTCGTTCGCGGTAGCGGTGTGCGGCGCGTTTCAGGGCTGCATTCGGATCAGGCGGGTCGAGCAGTGCATCGTGGAAGGCATCCCAGTCGGTCGCTGGCAATACGACGCGCTCACGGGTTTCGATCACCCGTTCAGCGGCAGCAACGGCATTGTTCAGCACGAACCGGCTGACCGTGGTCTGCTCGTAGGCGGCCGCTCTTTCCAGCTTGTGCTTGCTTCCCGCATCGAGACGAAGATGCATGCGCTGCTGTTTCAATCCGGCTGTTTCCGCCAACGTTCCGATTCTCCTGTCGATGAATCACGGCGAGCATGCGCCATTCCGGTGTACATTGCAAGTACAAGGCGGATTTCGAGAAAGGGACTTGTTGGTCATTCACAGTCATCATGACGCTTCCGACCTTTCCGCGATGTTCAGTAGCCTTGCACTTGCCTTGATTGGTGCGGGATATGGTGGTGTTCCACGGCGGGCAGGTGTCCGTGTTCGAATCCGGGATGGTCGACAGGGCAGATGACTGCGACTCCGCAGCCCAACAGGCCATCGGTCAGGTCCGGGAAAGGGGGCATGTCGATGAATACCGGGATCGGAGAATGATCCTGACCGAACAGGATGCGATTGCCCTGACGAAGATGGACGCCCTGCAGGGGGATCTCTCTGGCCGACCACCCGGAAGCTCTGCGAGTGCTCCTTGAAGCTGGATGGGGACCCCGCCTGCGAGCATCTGGCGGGAGGGCTCCGAAAGGCTTCCTCAACAGATCAGTCCTCCTGAACCAGGTTTCGAAAGATGTCTGGCAGAGACGAAGGGAAAGTACCCCGCTTCAGGATCACTTCCAGATTGGAAAAGAATCTGCTTTCACTATTCTCCCGTCACCCGGAACCCTTGCCGACCTGCCGGAACCGCTTTTCCATGAAAAACATCTTGAAATCTCCTGCACATTATCCGGACCCGCAAAACCGTGCCTTCATGCTGAGTATTGCCGGTGTGCACCTGCGCTCATGCAATGTTCGGGGTAGAATGTGAAGATTGCAACCATCATCGCAGTTCCCTTTATGCAGCGTGGCTTGTCAGGCAGCATGAGTACAGCGGCTACAGCGATCCGGAAAAGGTGTCTGACCTCTGCGGATATGGAAGCGATTGCCCGGCCATTTGCTGATCAGCCGGGGCTGGACGTGGAACTGGCGATGGAGATAGCCGGAATCCTGAATCGCTTGGAAACCGGCATCCCGGTTGTCGCGGCAGGCTTTCTTCTCGGGCTTGGTGATCTCGAGGGATCCGGGCTCGAAGGAGCGGTGCAGGAATACCCGGCGGATACAGACAGGCTATACCGGCATGCTGTCCTCATCACGAAACTGTCCGTCATACCGGATATGCGGACGGAAGGGGAAACGCCCCGGTACAGGCCAGTAGAGGAAAACCTGAGGAAAATGCTGATTACCATGGTCGAGGATGTCCGGGTTGTCCTGATATGCCTTGCCAGTCAGCTGGCCAGACTGCGCCTTTGCAGGAGCGGATCAGGGAATCACTGCAGGGATCTGGCACACCATGCACTGGAAATCCATGCTCCGCTTGCCAATCGTCTGGGAGTGTGGAACCTGAAGTGGGAGCTTGAGGATCTGGCATTGAGACACATGCTTCCTGATACCTATCGGAAACTCGGCAGGATGATGGACGAGAAGCGTGCCGACAGGGAACGGTATATCGAATCCCTGATAGAACTCCTGTACAGGGAACTGTCCCTTATCGATGGTGACCTGGAAATACATGGCAGACCCAAGCATTTCTACAGCATCTGGAGGAAGATGCAGGCCAAGGGGGTTGAGTTTGAGCAGCTTTGGGATATAAGGGCGGTCAGGATACTGGTCAAGACCGTAGGCCAGTGCTACGAGGTGCTGAGTGTTGTTCATGACTTGTGGAACCACAATTTCGAGGAGTTCAACGACTATATCGCCACGCCGAAGGACAACGGGTATCAGTCGATTCATACAGTTGTGGACGGTCCGCAGGGTCGGGTTGTGGAAATCCAGATACGGACTTTCGAGATGCATGAAACGAATGAATTGGGTCTGGCGGCACACTGGCGCTACAAGGAAAACACACAAGGCGATATCGGGCTTGATCGAAAGATAGTCTGGCTGCGCCAGCTCCTGGGCTGGAAAGACCAGGTTCTGGTGCGGCATCAGCAGGGAGATTCCCATATCCTTCCGCCCCTTGCCGAGTCCTCGGTTGAAATTGACGACAAGGAGAATCGAATCTATGTCTTCACGCCGAATGGCAAGGTAATGGATCTGCCGCGAGGTGCGACACCGGTGGATTTCGCCTATGCGATTCACACGGAAGTCGGCAATCGCACTCGCGGAGCAGTGGTTGATGGCAAGATGTCAGCGCTTCATCGGCCACTTGAAACCGGAAACCTGGTCCAGATCCATACCGCCAAGGAAGGCGGTCCGAGCCTGGATTGGCTGCGGGATGATCCGGTTTACGCCAGGACCAGCCGTGCCCGGAAACGGATTGCCCAGTGGCACAGGAACAAGGAGTACGAACAGCATGTATCAGACGGACGAAACATGCTTGAAAGGGAGTTGCAGAAACTGGACCTTCAGGAGCTTTCCTATGAACGGATCAATCAGCATACGCATTTCAGGAAAGTGGATGATCTGCTGGCAGCGCTCGGGACGGGAGACTACAAGCTCTCCCGGGCGCTTCTCCCCTTTCGACCCAGAAGCAGGATGTCGACCCCGAAACGCGGCAGCAGGAAGAGAAAGGGCGGTAACACCGTTCGCGATCCCGGCAGCATGCTTGTCGTGCATGGCGAAGACAATGTGCTGCTCAGTCTGGCAAGGTGCTGCCATCCGGTGCCGGGGGAGGCGGTCACGGGGTACGTTACACTGACCAGGGGCATCTCGGTTCATCGAAAGGATTGTCACAATATCGCAAGACTGGATGAAGCGCAAAGGGACAGGCTGGTGGATGTGAACTGGAGCGGGTATGCGGGTACTGCCTATGCCGTGGGCGTTTCGCTGATGGCCGATTATCGCTCCACGCTCCTGAACGACATTACCGAAGTACTGAAGTCATATGACGTAGCTGTCCTGAAAGTGAACATGCAGACCAGTACCGAGCAGGTCAGTCGTATCAATCTGGTCATGGAGATGGATATCGGCACCGGATATGAAACCGTTGTCAAGGCACTCTCCCGGATCCAGGGAGTATTCGATTCCAGGCGGGTTTGAGAATTCGGCGGATACCGGATTCTTCAGGAGGGGGCACACGTTAGCCTGCCGGAGTGCCGGATATGGTGATCCTGAACAAAGGATTTCCTACTGCTTCTTCAGTTGCGATTTCAGGTACTGTCCGGTATACGACCGTTTCATGGTGCTGACCTTTTCAGGAGTTCCCATTGCAACGACCTCTCCACCCCCGTCTCCCCCTTCCGGACCGAGATCAATGATCCAGTCTGCCGTCTTGATGACATCAAGGTTATGTTCGATCACGATGATCGTGTTGCCCTGGTCACGTAACCGGTACAATACGCTGAGCAACTGTCGAATGTCATGGAAATGCAGTCCAGTGGTTGGTTCATCCAGAACGTAGAGCGTGCTGCCGGTATCCCGCTTGGACAGTTCCCGCGAAAGTTTTACGCGCTGGGCCTCGCCGCCCGACAGGGTTACTGCGCTTTGCCCCAGGGTAATGTATCCCAATCCCACATCCAGAAGTGTCTGCAGTTTCCGGCTGATGACCGGAACAGCGGAAAAAAATGCCGCGGCTTCATCTACCGTCATCTGCAGGACCTCATGGATATTCTTGCGCTTGTACTGTATCTCCAGGGTTTCCCGGTTGTAGCGTTTGCCCTTGCACACGTCGCAAGGCACGTAGATATCAGGCAAGAAGTGCATCTCGACCCGGATCAGGCCATCGCCGCTGCATGCCTGGCATCGGCCAGTCTGCACATTGAAGGAGAAACGGCCGGGTGTGTATCCCCGCATCCTGGCCTCGGGCGTACTGGCAAACAGCTCACGGATATGGATGAATAGCCCCGTATAGGTGGCCGGGTTGGAGCGTGGCGTCCTGCCGATGGGGCTCTGGTCGATTGCTATGACCTTGTCGAGATGATGCAATCCCGATATCCGCTCATATGGTTGCGGTTTGTCGCGCAGCAGATGCAGGGCTTCGGCAACGGCGGGATAGAGCGTTTCGTTTACCAGGGTGGACTTGCCGGAACCGGATACGCCTGTAACGCAGCTGAACAGTCCCAGGGGAATCTCGACCGAAATCCGCTTGAGGTTGTTTCCGCTCGCTCCCTTTATGGTCAGCAGCCGTTCCGGATCCTTTCTTGCCCGCCTGTCGGGCACCTTGATGGATTCCTTTCCACACAGGAAACGGCCTGTGATGGATTCCTCGCAGCGACTGATCAGTTCCGGGGTTCCCTGGGCAACAATCTGTCCGCCATGTCGGCCTGCTCCAGGGCCAATGTCAAGGACATGGTCGGCATTGAGGATCGCTTCCTCATCATGCTCTACAACGATCACCGTATTGCCAAGGTTGCGAAGATGGAACAGCGTATTCAGCAACCGGGTATTGTCCCGCTGGTGCAAGCCGATGGAAGGCTCATCCAGCACGTACATTACTCCGACA
>JAJDVC010000054.1 GCA_022826305.1 Gammaproteobacteria bacterium
AGGTCCCGCATCCAGGCCTGGCGCGCCTTGCGGGCGTCACTGCCTGTCCTGCCGGATGCAGCCTGCTCCACTGCGGCCAGTATGGCCCCCGGGTCGCCAGCCAGCCCGAGACTGATATCGCGATTCTTGCCGACCGTTGCATAGTTCTGGTCGATCTGGACCAGCGTGGCATCTCCCGAAATCCGTTTTCCGTAACCCATGCGGAAATCGAACGGTGTACCGACAATGACGATCACATCGGCATTCCGGAAGGCATCGCTTCGGGTGCGGTCGAAGTGGTGGGGATCGCCCTGCGGCAACATGCCGCGGCTTGCGCCGTTCATGTACCCCGGTATATCCAGTGCCCGGATCAGTCGGATCGCGTCTTCATGCCCCTGACTCGCCCACAGTTGCTGGCCGAACAGGATTGCAGGGCGTTCGGACCTGACCAGTATGTCCGCCAGTTTCTCGATATCCGCAGGATCGCCGATCGAGCGGACCGATGAGCGGTATGCGCCGGGTTCCGGAATCACTGCTGACGCAATGGGAATCTCCCGATCCAGAATATCGCGGGGAATTTCAAGATAGGAAGGCCCGTAGGCTCCGGTAAAGCATTCCCGGGCGGCCATGGAGACCATGTCGGCAACGCGTTCCGTTGAAAAGACGCCGGACGCAAACTTGGTGATGGGGGTCATCATGTCCACATGCGGCAAATCCTGCAGCGAACCCATCTTGTGCTGCGTCAACGAACTCTGTCCTCCGATATGCAGGATCGGGCTTTCCGAGCGGAATGCGGTGGCCACTCCCGTGACGGCATTCGTGCAGCCCGGGCCAGCCGTCGTCACCACGCAACCCAGCTTCCCGGTCTGGCGGGCATAACCGTCAGCCGCATGGGCCGCGGTCTGTTCATGGCGCACATCGACGATCCGGATCCCCTCATCAAGGCATCCGTCATATATATCGATGATATGCCCGCCGCAAAGCGTGAAAATGGTATCCACCCCTTCGTTCTTCAGGGCCTTGGCAACCAGATGTCCACCGGATATCACGTTGCCGCTCTTGTCTTTCTTTGCCAGCGTATCGATCGCCGTGTCTGTCGCTCTGTTCATGGTCTCCTCACCAAACCAAAATTGTTACAAGTCTCATCTTCAATCAAGATAATCCACGTACTGCCTGACATGCTCCGCCAGATTCATCGCATGCTCCCGAACCAGATGCTCGGCCTGCGCACCGTCCCGTGCCTCCAGTGTCTCGATGATCCGCATGTGGTCGATGATTGACCGGGCCGCCCGATCCCTTTCCCCGATGGTCTTGCGCCGGATTGCCCGCATATGGATAAACAGCCCGTCGATGATATTGGTCAGGGTTTCGCACTTGCTCAACTGGATGACCTTATGATGGAACTCGATGTTCCGCCTCGAGTACTCATCAATGTTGGCACTGGATTCCCTGTGCCCATCGAATTTGGCAAACACTTGCCGCAAGGTGGACAATTCCTCATCCGATGCGTTTTCCACCGCCATCCGCGCCGCCAGACCTTCCAGTACCGCCCATATGCAGATGATCTCCAGTATCTCCTGTTTCGATTTTCGCACCACGAACGCGCCTCGCCTCGGGTAGGAAACAACGACACCCTCCTGTTCCAGGCACATGATCGCCTCGCGGATCGGCGTCCTGCTCACACCCAGGTTCTCGGCCAGCAGGCGTTCGTCCAGACGAGGAGGTTCCTCGCCGTCATAAATGTCCATCTCTGCAATAGCCTGCTTCAGGGCATCCAGCACCTTGTTCCTGAGAATCGGATTTTCGGAGATGGGGTTTGGCTTGACGAGCGTCATGGGAAAGATGCGGTCGTTACTGTTGTCCCTGAAATGTCCTGCACCTGCCCTCCGGTCACCCTCCATTGCTCCGTCGTTTGTTCAGGAACTTCCTGATCACCGGATAACTGACGAGGGCAAGGGCCAGAAACATGCATACCGCGGAAATCGGGCGTTCAACAAAAATGCTCATTTCGCCCTGGGACGCCAGCAGTGACTGCCTCAAGGATCGTTCCGCAAGCGGACCGAGGACTATGGCCAGTACGGCGGGCGCAACCGGGTAATTCAGCTTGCGGAGCAGGTACCCGACAATACCGAACAGGAACATCAGCCAGACATCATGCATCGTCTGGGTGGGCGCATAACCGCCAACCACGCACAGTATGTAGATTGTTGGCGCCAGGATCGTGAAAGGCAGGGTGAGAACCTTGACGAAAACCGGGATAAAGGCCAGGTTGATCAGCACGGTAACAAGGTTCGCAATGTACAGTGAACCGATCAGCCCCCAGACAAAATCAGGGTGCTCGCTGAACAGGAGCGGCCCTGGTCTGAGCCCCCATATGATCATTCCCCCGAGCAGGATTGCGGTCGTCGGTGATCCCGGGATTCCGAGCGTTATCATCGGGAGCATGGATCCGGTGGACGCTGCATTGTTGCCTGCCTCCGGTGCCGCAACTCCTGAAACGTTGCCCTTGCCGAAACTGTCCGGATCACGGGAAAAGGTCTTGGCGAGTCCATAGGCCATCAGCGAGGCAGGAGTCGCGCCGGCGGCTGGGAGTGTACCGACAAAATAACCGATCACGGATCCCAGTGTCGTCGTTCCGATGTATTGCCTGATATCACGCAGATTGTTCATCAGGGATCGTGCCGACATCCTGACCTTGTGGACCGTAACGTCGCCCTTGGTCGTCTCCAGGGTCCACAGCATTTCTCCGATACCGTAAATGCCGATAGCCAGCACGAGAAAGTTGATGCCGTGAAGGAAGCCCGAAATGTCACCGAAAATCAGCCTGGGCTGGCCGGAAATGATATCCAGTCCGATGGCTGCCAGAACCAGTCCGATGAGTATCGAGAAGATGGTCTTGGGTATATCGTCGCCTCCCAGACCGATGAACGTCGCGAAGGCCAGCACCATCAGGGCAAATTCCTCCGGTGGACCGAACTTGAGTGCAAAAGCTGCAAGCGGCGGCGCAAACAACGTGAACAGGATCACCGAGATGGTGCCGCCGATGAATGACGCGATGGCCGCGGCGATCAGCGCCCTGTCCGCCTTGCCGGACTGGGCAAGAGGTCGCCCGTCGAATACGGTCGCCACGGCTGTCGAGGCGCCCGGAATACCCAGCGTGATGGAACTGATGGCCCCGCCGTACATGGCCCCGTAATAGATCGCGGCAAGAAAGATAATCGCGGCTGTTGGAGGCACCAGAAAGGTGATGGGAAGCAGGATCGCCACACCGTTTACCGAGCCCAGGCCAGGCATGGCCCCTACCAGAAGGCCGATCGTGCAACCGAGCACGATCATGATGAAATTGGTAGGCTGCATGGCCTCCAGGATACCGGAAACAAGCAGGGCGACTATCGACTCCATATGCCCTTGCCTGCACACTGGAACTGTGGAAATGCCGGAGCATGCATGTTGCGCGATGACATGGCGATATCACCCCATACCCTTTACGAGTACATAAGGTCGTAAATGGGGTAGAACATGGGTTCCGTAAAGGATTTTGGCAGCGGTATCTTCAAGGCCCATTCAAACAGACAGAAAATGAATACGGGAATACCGACCATGAGCACGACCGTCAGCAGCCAGCTGTGATGTCCGACGAACCTGAGATAGAACAGCAAGAACAGCAGCAGGGCGAAATAGATGCCCACGATGTGGGTTGCAACGAGCAGGAACAGGATCGATCCCGCTGAAATGCCTACAACCAGCAAGCTATCGCGGGTAATATACAGTTCCGTGGATCTGGATTCCGGGGTGATGCCCCTGAACCAGCGGTACATGGTGAGGCATGAAACAAGCAGCATGCCTGCAGAAAGCCAGAATGGCCATGCGCCGGAACCGGGTCCCTTCCCCTCGATCCAGCCGATGTTCAGTTCGGCGCTCTTGACCATGAGACCTATGGAGCACAAGGCGCATAACACTGCCATGAGTATCTCTGCTGTACGAACAGTCATGGTACCTGACGCCGTGCGCTAACTGATGATGACATGGTTTCGGTTGACGGCATCCCGTCGCCATGAATTGCGGGGGGCGCAACCGGCACCCCCGCAATTCACAATGTTTTCACCAGGCGTGATTATTCGCCGGTGATCGCTGCTGCACCGACCTTTTCGATCAGGTCCTTGTGCTTGGCGATTTCAGTCTGGTGGTATGCGCCCAGTTCATCCCCCTTGAGGAACGATTCGCAAGCCAGTCCATCCTCGACACAGAAGGTCTGCCATTCTTCGGAATTGAACAGGGTTTCAAACAGGTCGATGTACCACATCTGGGCTTCCTTCGACATTCCGGGAGGGCCATTGATCGAACGCTGCATGTAGTATTCGATCGGGTGCCCCAACTCCTTGGCCGTGGGAATGTCCGGATAGGCCGGCAGTCGCTCGGCTGTGAACTGAACCAGTGGCTTGGTATTACCAGCACGGTAGAATTCATTCTGCTCAGCCGGGTTGTTTACCGTGGAATCGATGTGGTTGCCCACCAGATTCTTGGCCACCGTGCCGCCGCCAGGGAAAGGAATGTAGGTAACTTCATAGCCGAAATACGCTTCCATCATCGCGGTCAGAATCGAATCCTCCTGACCGCTGCCGGTACCCCCGACCTTCCATTCCTTGCCCTTGGCCTTGACTGTCGCAACATAGCTGTCCAGATCGGTGATATCCGACATATCCGTGTTTACCCACAGCAGGAAGTTGTCAAGCGCCATGCGTCCGATGGGTGTGAACGTGGTGACATCCACGCCGATATCCTGGATGATGGGAGTGGTATAGAAACTGTTGAGGGTAACCAGGACAGTATGATCATCTCCGGATTTGTCCTGCAGATAGCGGAGCGCTTCCGCACCTGAACCGCCAGGCTTGTTTATCGGAATAAACGGCCTTGGAGAAAGATTCTTCTTCTCGATCAGCCCCTGAAGCAGACGTGCAATCTGGTCAGCGCCGCCACCGGTGCCTGCCATGATGATCAGTTCAACAGGCTTTTTCGGAGACCACTCTGCCTGAGCCGTACCAGCCACCCCAAAAGCCGTTGCAACTGCCAATACTGCAGACAGCATCAGCTTGCCAGATTTATTGAAAATAGTACTCATCTAATTCCTCCCGTAAAGGATATGGTTTTGCGATTGGAAACCGGTTCTGGTATGCAGTATACCAAGAACCAGATATCAGGAAAAGCAAGCATAACTGAACAGGTCTGGAGATGTAAAGCCCCGAACTCCCCGTATGTCAACCAGCTTTAGAAATTCTTCTCCCCGTCAAGAATGCCTGGATTCGCTTCGAAATCTCGGCAGAAATGCGGATGCCTCCGTGCGCCCGCCTGCACCGTCCTGGGCATCTCCGGAGGCTCCGGCATCCACAATTCATCACAGCCTGCCGGGTAGAGGCTCGCGTCCGGAGAATAACCGGCAGTGATGCGCCCGGATTTGCCCGTCATGCAGCCAGCACGGTCGAAAGTGAATCGAATACTGCCTGGTTGCTGGCAATCAGCCCCCCGGAGATTGCAGCAATGCCCGGATCTCCTGTCCGATGGATACCGGAGAAGCAACCACATGCACCCCTGCGCTCCCAAGCGCCTGCTTCTTTTCCTGCGCAGTGCCGAAACCCTTCTTGACAATGGCGCTGGCATGCCCCATCCGTGTGTTCTCGGGAACATTTTCACCGACAACGCAAGCAACCACCGGCTTGCCGTATTCGATGTCCCGCAGATACTCGGCAGCCTGCTCCTCCTCGGACCCGCCCACTTCTCCGACCAGCACGACCACCTCGGTACTGTCATCCTCACGAAACAGTTCCAGACAATCGACAAAGCCAAGCCCGTGAACAGGATCTGCGCCTATTCCGACGCAGGTTGACTGACCCAGTCCAACCCTTGTCGTCTGCTCGATCGCCTCATAGGTCAGCGTGCTGGAACGTGAAATGATACCCACGCTTCCGGGTCGAAAGATTTCTCCGGGCATGATGCCGATACGACATTCACCAGGCGTGATGATCCCGGGAGTATTCGGACCAAGCAGCCGGGTACGGCTCCCCTTCATTGCATCCACGACCCGGATCATGTCCAGTACCGGAATGTGTTCCGTGATACAGATGACCAGTTCGACCTCTGCCTCGATGGACTCAATCAGTGCCGCGGCGGAATTTTCACGCGGCACGAAGATAACCGAGGCATTCGCACCGGTCTCTTGCCTTGCCTGCGCGACGGAATCGAAGACCGGCAGTCCCAGGTGCCGGATACCGCCCTTTCCGGGTCGCACCCCTGCAACCATGCAGGTGCCGAAGGATATGGCCCGTTCCACATAGAAACTGGCCTGGTTTCCGGTAATTCCCTGGCACAGGACCCGGGTGCGCTTGTCGACCAGGATAGCCATTACCGAGGCCTCAATGCAGCCAGCAGCCGAGACATGATCGAAGGGGAACCCGTAATTTGCCGGGGCTTTTCGCCTCGCTGTGCTGCACTCACCGCATGGCGCGCAGCATCCGACATGTTATCCGCCAGGAATACATGGGGCATGGCCTCCTTCAGACGGCGGTTAGCCAGCCTGGCGTTGGTGCCGGCAAGCCGCACCGCCATGGGCAGATCGATACCCTTGCTGTTCTGAATCAGGGTTATGGCATCCGACACGGTGTCGCAACGCATGATACCCCCGCCGAACACGTTGATCATGAGACTGCGCGCATTCCGGTTGGACAGCACCAGTTCCAGGGCACTGAGAAACCGGTTGACCCTTGAATCCGGGGGCAGATCAAGAAAATTGGCCGGCTCGCCACCGCAATGCCTGATGGCGTCCAGCGTCGCCATCGACAAGCCGGCCCCGACCGATATGCAGGCGACATCTCCCGCCATTTCCCGGTAGTTGAAGCCATCCATGCTTGCCTCCTTGCTGGCTTCATGGGCCCGATCCTCCTGTTCCATGGCGAGGATTTCCGGCTGCCGGAACAGGGCATTGCGATCAAACACCATCTTCGCATCCAGCGCAACCCATCTGCCGCCGGCAAGTCCGATGGGGTTGATTTCCATCAGCGTCGCGTCCCGCGAACGGAACATCTCCGCCAGACGCGTCATGACCTCGTGCAATCCCCGCCTGTCATTGCCATCCAGATCAACCCGGGAAAGCAGGGCCTCGATCTGCCCGTTGTCGGGTCCGTGGACAGGATGCACCGCAAGCCGATGGACGGTGTCCGACCGGCTTGCGGTCGACTCGAACTCCACACCTCCCTGCCCACTCAGCAACAGGGCAATTGACCGGGATCGTTCATCCACCACCAGACCGAGTCCGAACTCCCTGTCGACCAGCTGGAAACACTCGACATACACTGCCTTGACCTTCAGTCCGTCCGGCCCCGTCTGGTCGGTCACGAGCCGCTCTCCAAGCATGGAATCAGCCATTCCGGCAACGATGTCGGGTGAATCCGCCCTGCGGATTCCGCTCGAGCCATCCGCAAAAGTCCCGTTACCGCGACCGCCTGCATGGATCTGCGCCTTGACCATCCAGGTATCGCCCTTCAGACCGATGGCAACCTCCCTGGCTGCATCGGGCGTTCGGGCCACGCCACCCTCCGGTACCCGGATTCCACAGGACCTGAGCAGACGCTTGGCCTGATGCTCGTGGATGTTCATTATCCCGTCCTGGTCATGGCGACATGCCAGTCGGCTAGTGAGATACGGCAAGCACTATCTTGCCAAAATGCCGACTTTCCTGCATGGTCTCATGCGCCTGGCGAACATCATCCAGCGCATAGACATGGGAAACCAGCGGCAGGATGGCGCCCTGTTCGAAAAAAGGCATGATCCGTTGCCCGAACTGCGTGACGATCCCTTCCTTCTCGGTCATGCTTCTCGAGCGCAGGACAGAACCGATGATCCGCTGTCGCTTGACCATCAGCAGTGCCAGGTTCAACTCCGCCCTGGCACCCCCGACCACCCCAATTTCCAGCAATCTCCCCCCTACCGCCAGACATCGCATGTTGGCCGCCAGGTAGGACCCGCCCAGGTGATCCAGGATGACATCCGCCCCATGGCCTGACGTGGCGGCCCTTACCTCGTCGCTGAATACCTGGTTGCGGTAATCAATCACGGTAGCGGCTCCGCGTTCACGCACCCGCTCGAGCTTGGCCGGTGAAGCGGTCACGATTACGTGACATCCGGGAACCAGGCATCGGCACAGGTCAATCCCGGCAGTATTGACGCCCCCGCCGCCCCCGTGGAGCAGCACGGCCTCGCCGTCTCCCAGCTGACCCAGCAGAAACAGGTTCAGGTACGCAGTCAGGTAGGTCTCGCAGATACATGCCGCCTCCTCGAACGAAAGATTTTCCGGTATCCGCAACATATGGCCGGGCCATGCAGTCGCGTACTGTGCATAGCCTCCGCCGCCGATCAGTGCACACACCCTGTCACCGGTCCTCCAGCCCTGGACCCGTCCGCCGATCGCCTCGACCGTGCCCGCCACCTCCAGGCCCAGAATTTCCGATTCGCCCTTCGGCGGGGCGTAGTTGCCCTGGCGCTGGACAATATCCGGCCTGTTCACGGACGTTGCATGAACCCGGATCAATACCTGTTCCTCGTTCATCCGGGGTTCCGGAACTTCGGCAACATGGAGTTGCTCGGGGCCGCCAAATTCCTTCAGCAGGACAGCTTTCATAAACACCTCACCTGACTTGTCTTGGGCGAATACGGCAAGACCGCAGTGATCAGCAAGGGATCGACCTGCATGCCGCACGGCAAAGATTGCATCCATATCATGGTCTTGCAGACCCCGCAGGGCAAATTGATATACAATGTATCATAAAATTCATGACATGGTCCGGCATGCTGCGTGCTGACGGAATTACGTGCCGGGAAAGACGCCGGCAGGACAAGGGGAACCCCGTCCGGATTTCGTCCCGGTGACACAGGTTCCGGGCAACATCAACCATCAGGACTACCATGACAGACTGGATTCGATTCAAACGAAATGGCACTACCGGATTCGGCACGCTGGATGCCCGGACGGTAACTGTCCACGAGGGCGACATGTTCGACAACCCGGCAAGCGCACAAATCCGCTTTCCGATCGAGGAAGCGGATTTGCTGGTCCCTTGCTATCCAGGCAAGATGCTCGCCATGTGGAACAACTTCCATGCCGCACGGGAGAAAAACCAGCTCCCCGTACCGCAACACCCCTGGTACTTTGTCAAGACCGCCAACACCTTTGCGCCCACTGGATCGGTCATCCGCAAACCGGCGTCCTGCAATGGCAAGATACTGTTCGAAGGCGAACTGGGCATGGTGATCGGCAAGCGCTGCCGGAATATTCCGGTCAGCGAAATCGATGCCTACATCTTCGGATACACCTGCATCAACGATGTCACGGCGCTGGAACACCTGTTCAGCGAACCCGATTTTGCCCACTGGGCAAGAGCCAAGAATTTCGATGGCTTCGGGATAATCGGCCCATGCATTGCTACCGGACTTGAGCCAGACAGCCTCGAGATCCGGACCCTGCTGATCGGAGAGGGGCAAACCCAGGTACGGCAGGACTACCCGGTAAGCGACATGATCTTCCCTCCGCGCGAACTTGCCAGCCGCATTTCCCATGACCTGACCCTTTATCCGGGCGACATCATCGCCTGTGGCACGTCTCTCGGAGCTGGCGCCATGAAAGATCGCTGGACAGTGGAGATAGCCATAAAGGGTATCGGAAAGCTGGTCAACGAGTTTCGTGAATGACCCGCTGAACCGAAACGCCGCCGTCAGGCATCTTTTGTCAGACGCTCACTGTCCGGATATACACTGACGCGTGGCACCTTGCCCTGGGCCAGCTGGTTCTGCATGGCCTCCCAGTAGATCGTTGTCAGCAACTCCGGATGGTTTTTCTCGAAAATCTTGCGCAATGTCCGGTCAGACAGGCAGAGGCCGCTCGGCAGTTCTTCCGGCAGGAATACGAAACCATCCTCGAAATACCAGTCCGGGACTTCCTCC
>JAJDVC010000084.1 GCA_022826305.1 Gammaproteobacteria bacterium
GCCGGAGGTCCGGGCAGGAGCAACCCTCACGCTGTTGCGTGATCGGGCATCAGGGCGCAAGGGTAGTCGCCATCAGGGCGCCAGGCGCTGTACCGCGAGGCGGAACAGGTCCTGGTACGGACAACTCCCGGACAGCATGAACACCACCCGCCGGGTATTGCGCAGGATCACCGCACCGATGCGCAGCAGCTTCAGACGGATCGTGCCGACATGTGCCCGGGCCAGCCGGGTGCCGTACAGCCCGTGGCGGCGGATCTGCTCCAGCAGCACATGGGCCAGTTCGCCGGTCAGCATGAGGGACCGGTTCGGCCACCACGGTGAACAACCGGCAAGGTCGGCGAACAGGTCCGGCCGCTGCTCCCTGATCCGGTTCTCCATCTCGCCCCGGGCGCAGTACACCTGGTCGTACAGCTCCTGGGGATCACCTTCGAGGTTGGTGACTACATACCGTGGATTGGCTCCCCCGACCAGATGCTCCGCCTTCACCAGAACACGGCGTGGACGCTGCCAGGTCTGCGCCTGATACGCAATCTCCCCGAACAGCCGCTGCTTCTCCCCGCTTTCCTCATGCCGCCCGCGGGCTTCATCCGGCAACGCCTGCGCCTCGAACCGGCACAGTGTCGAGGCGCAGGCCAGCGGCGTGTCGCGGTCAACCGCCGTCTGCAGCGCCGCATCGTGGCGCAGCTCGTCGTGATCGTTCGGATCCTCGTGGCCCAGGCACAGGGCATGCAGCCGCTGACGCAGCAGATTCAGCTTGCTGTGCTGGCAACTCGCCTGACGGCGGGGATCGTCAAGCAACCGGGCAATCCGGGTGGTCAGACCGAGTCGGCGGTCCTGTTCGCTCACCAGCATCACCCGCCGTTGCCGGTGATCGACCCGCCCTGGAAACCGGCCTCGACCTTGTGGCCTCTGCGCCTTGAAAACCGGATCGGGCTGCCGGTACCATGTGTCATGGGTGGAAGCTCCGGTAATTCTGTTTCAACTCATTGAATTATATCATGTAACAGGGATTCCACCCTCCCTGCTCATGCATTTTTCGGGATAGTGCAGCACAACTGCTGGCTCAGGACAATCACACCATCCTTGATCCAGTGAAACTGCTTCGCGACCTGGCTCGGGACAAGGGGTGGAACGATCAGACACCCATGTCCTGGGAATTTGGTACTGCTTCCAGGTCAGGCGTGGCCCACCCTGCTTATGCTGCTCTCGAAGAACCGGCTCGTGAGATAGAGCGCAGGTTATGGTCCGCCCAGGCATCCGCATTGCTGCCATGGATCGAGCGGCAGCGGTACGATGTCATTGAGCGTAATCTTTACGAAATCCGCGGACTGATCATGGGAAATGACAGGTACGAGGATCAGACGGATCCGTTTGGTCTCGAGGTCGGTGAACTGTGCATGCTGTTCGGCATGCGTGGTGCAAGTCGTGATGTGCGCAAGACACTGCAAACACTCCGTCGTGCGCGTAATGCGCTGGCACACCTTTCCCCCATGGCTGCCAAAGAGGTTCTCGGCCTGATATCCAGCGGTTTTCGTTGAATGACCTGATCCGCTCGGTGGCGCGGGTGCTGGATGGCGGCGGCCGCCAGGCCAGGCTCCGGGTGCCCGGATAGTCTTCCGGATGCTTCGGTTCAGTGAATCTGCTCTTCCGTCGTCAGGGTGAACGCAGGGATGACCGCGTCGAACAGGTTGCCGTTTGCATCCCGCATCCGGTAGCTGCCGCGCATGGTTCCGAACGGAGTCTTGAGAACGGTTCCGCTGGTGTACTGAAAGCTGTCCCCGGGGTCAAGATGCGGATGCTCGCCGACGACCCCGGATCCCCTCACTTCCTCGATCTTGCCGTTGGAGTCGGAAATGATCCAGTGGCGGGTCAGCAACTGGGCTGCGACGTTACCCCGGTTCTCCATGTATACGGTGTAGGCAAACACGTACTGGCTGGATTCGGGCACGGACTGCTCCTCGAGATACTTCGGGAGCACGGTAACCAGGATGGATTGTGAACTGCTCATGCGGGGATTAGAAACCATGATTTCGAATGATGCAAGGGTGATGCCTGTTCCGGGACAGCGGAATTCCGGAATCCGCTCTTGAGGTGACCAGTTTGAAGTGATATTGTTGCACGGTGTAACTATCGTGTAATCAAGCGCCTGATTGAATCGGGGATCTGCATGCCTTGAGCCAGACCGGAGAATCAGCATACCTTGAGCCAGACCGGAGAATCAGCATGTTGCGATCATTGACCATCGACCCCGACAAGTGTACGGGTTGCCTGCAGTGCGAAATGGCCTGTTCATATGAAAACGAGGGGGTCTTCAACCCGGCGAAGTCCCGCATCAAGGTCTTCACTTTTCACGATGAGGGACGGTTTGTTCCCTACACCTGCACACAGTGTGACGAAGCCTGGTGTCTCCATGCCTGTCCGGTAGACGCGATCAGGATGAATCGCGAGACGGGCGCCATGGAGGTGAGCGATTCCGTTTGCGTTGGCTGCAAGGTTTGTACGATTGCCTGTCCGTTCGGCACGGTGAACTACAATCAGGATACCGGCAAGGTGATCAAGTGCGACCTGTGCGGAGGCGATCCCAAGTGCGCTTCCGCATGTCCGACTGCCGCAATCACCTATGTGGATGCCGATGCAACCGGTCTCGACAAGATGCGTGCATGGGCAGCCAGGACCGATAATGCTGCTTCCGCCAGTAACTGAGGGAGGTACGGATCATGAGTTGGACAAAGAAAATACTTCGCGTAAATCTGACCGAGGGCAGGATCGAGGAGGAACCCCTGAACATGGAATGGGCGGCCCAGTATATCGGGCAGCGTGGCTTGGCGACCCGCTACATGTTCGAGGAGACGGATCCCGGATGTGATCCGCTTGGACCCGGCAACAGGCTGATCTTTGCGACGGGCCCGCTGACCGGCACCATGGCATCCACGGGCGGTCGGTATTCGGTCATTACGAAAAGTCCCCTTACCGGAGCGATCGCCTGTTCCAATTCCGGTGGCTTCATCGGCGCGGAACTCAAGTCGGCGGGGTGGGACATGATCATTTTTGAAGGAAAGTCCCCCGGCCCTGTCTACCTGAACATCGTCAATGAGCATGCCGAACTGGTCGGTGCCGATGATCTGTGGGGCAAGTCCGTCTGGGAAACGGACCGGCTGATCCATGAAAGGACCGGTGATCCGCAGACGCGTATCGCGGCTGTGGGACGATCCGCCGAGGCGGGGTGCCTCTATGCCGCGGTGATCAACGATCTCCATCGCGCCGCCGGACGCTCCGGCGTCGGGACGGTCATGGCCTCGAAAAACCTCAAGGCGGTTGCCGTGCGCGGAACGCGCGGCGTCGGGAACATCAAGGATCCGGCGCGGTTCCTCCGGAGCACCACCGAGCAGAAGAAGGTGCTGGCGGAAAACGCGGTAACCGGCCAGGGGCTCCCCGCGATGGGGACACAGGTGTTGATGAACGTGATCAACGAAATCGGCGCATTGCCGACCAACAACATGCAGGAAGTGCAGTTCAAGGATGCCAACAAGATCAGCGCCGAGGCCATGCAGGAGCCAAGGGAGAGCGATGGCAAGCCCAACCTGACGACCAATGCGGCATGTTTCGGTTGCACCATTGCCTGCGGCAGGATCTCCACGATCGACCAGGGACATTTCTCGGTTGAGAACAAGCCTGAGTACTGGGGCAATTCGGGCGGGCTTGAATACGAGGCTGCCTGGGCCATGGGCGCGGATACCGGTGTCGGGGATCTGGATGCCCTGACGTATACCAATTTCGTCTGCAATGAAGACGGAATGGATCCCATATCCTTTGGTGCCACCGTCGCGGCCGCGATGGAATTGTATGAAAAAGGTGCCATAACTTCGGAGCAGACAGACGGCATGGAACTCAGGTTCGGTTCCGCCGAGGCCCTGGTCTGGTGTGTGCAGAAAGTTGCCACGGGAGAGGGGTTTGGTGCCGATCTTGGTCTGGGTTCCCGCAAGCTGTGCGAGAAATACGGCCATCCCGACCTGTCCATGACCGTCAAGGGCCAGGAATTCCCGGCCTATGATCCGCGGGGTGTGCAGGGCATGGGGCTCACCTATGCGACCTCCAATCGGGGGGCCTGCCACCTGAGGAGCTATACGGTTGCCTCGGAAGTCCTGGGTATCCCGGAGAAAACCGATCCTCTGGTAACCGACGGAAAGGCTGGACTGGTCAAGGCGTTCCAGGACGCCACGGCCGCCGTGGACTCCATGGGCCTGTGTGTATTCACCACGTTTGCGTGGACGCTGGACAACATGGCGCCGCAACTGGATGCGGCATGCGAGGGCGACTGGGATGTGGACCGGCTTCTGGAGGCAGGAGAACGCATCTGGAATCTTGAGCGTGAATACAATATGCGGGCCGGATTGAGCGGCGCGGACGATACCCTGCCGCCCAGGCTTCTGAAGGATGCGGCGCGTACCGGGCCTGCCGAGGGCAAGGTATGCGGTCTGGATCAGATGCTTCCGGAATACTATTCGATAAGAGGCTGGACCGAGAATGGTCAATTGACCGATGAAACCCGCAAACGCTTCGCATTGCCGGCATGAAGCATGTAATCATTGGTGCCGGTCCGGCCGGGATTGTCGCTGCAGAAACGATACGCAAGCTGGATGCCGATGCCACCATTGTGGTTGTCGGAGATGAACCGGAACCACCGTATTCGCGTATGGCGATTCCGTATCTGCTGACCCGGTCGATCGGGGAGCAGGGGACTTATCTGCGCAAGCAGGACGACCATTTCCGGCAAGTCGGCATCGAGGTGGTCGTCGATCGGGTCGCCTCGGTCAACCCGGGAACACGTTCCCTTTTGCTCGCAGACGGACCCGGGATGCAGTACGATACCCTGCTGGTTGCTTCCGGATCCACTCCGATTCTGCCGCCTGTTCCAGGTATTGGCGGGGACCGTGTCACCTCCTGCTGGACCCTGGAGGATGCTCGCAGAATTGCCGCTGGCATCCGTCCGGGAAGTTCCGTCGTACTGATCGGGGCCGGGTTCATAGGGTGCATCATACTGGAGGCGCTGGTATCTTCAGGGGCCCGGCTGACCGTGGTGGAAATGGGTAATCGCATGGTGCCTCGCATGCTGGATGAAACGTGCGGAACCCTGCTGGAGAAATGGTGCAACAGCAATGGCATAACGGTCATGACTGGCTCCCAGGTGGAGGCGGTTGAGGATCAGGGCGATTCCGCGCTGGTCCGGATCAGCGGTGGCCGGTCTGTCGAGGCGCAACTCGTGATTTCTGCTGCCGGGGTGAGGGCGAACGCCGGATTCCTTGAAGGTGCCGGGGTGGACCTGTCCGATGGTGCGGTCGTTATTGATGAATACATGTGTTCATCGGTGTCGGGTATCTATGCGGCAGGAGATGTTGCCTGTGGTCGTGATTTCTCTACCGGTGAATATTCAGTACAGGCAATTCAGCCGACAGCCGTGGAGCATGGTCGCCTTGCAGCGAACAATATGGTGAAGCACGGTTCCGTCACGCATCAGGGCAGCATGGTAATGAATGTGCTTGATACGATCGGGCTGATCTCGGCTTCCTACGGTCAATGGGATGGTGTGGCAGGCGGGGATTCGGCAACCCTGGAGGACAGGGAAAACTACAGGTATCTCCAGTTGCAGTTTGAGGGAGACCGGCTTATTGGCGCCAATACGCTGGGCATGACCCAGCATATCGGTGTCTTGCGTGGTCTGGTACAAGGTCGTTTCAGTCTCGGTGCGTGGAAGGATCGGTTGAAGGATAATCCGTTGCTGATCATGGAGGCTTATCTGGCCGTTACACAGGGAACCGGGTAGGATCCGGTATCCGGCTTGTCTCGTGATGCGGATGATGTTGCGGGCGCTCGGGCATGGATACGGGTACTTCAGCATGTGTCGGGAGATCGCAGGCAGGTCCTGCAGCTGCATGAAGTCGTATACCGCCGATAGTTCGGCTGCCTGACGGTTCACGGACTCCGTACGCATATCCTGCGCCTGATGACGGAAGATCCAGTATCGTGAAAGTACGGTTCAAGCTGTTTGCATCCCTGGCCGAATACCTGCCTTCCAGCGCCCGGGAAAATGTCGCGATTGTCGAGATTGATGAAGGAACAACGCCCAATCAGTTGATCGCACGGTACAATTTGCCGCAACGGGAGGTGCATCTTGTGTTGCTGAACGGTTATTTCCAGGATCCGGCATCAAGGGATATTCCCATGAAGGATGAGGATACCCTTGCGATCTGGCCGCCTGTTGCAGGCGGTTGAGAAATTGTTTCCGCATGCGCTATCAGGCGGAAATGGGATTTACCCGGAGCGAATTGCTCAAGGGCCTGCCCTCTGCGGTAGCGCCCTATATGATCATGCAGGAAGATCGGTATTGCATAACTGCTGTCGGCCAGAATCGGGTTGCCCGAATTCTCCTGGGCGAGGAAAGGTTGCGTACGATTGCCTCTATTTCCCTGCCGGTGATTGATGTGATAATTGAATTTGAGAATTTCAGCCGGCAGGATTATGCTGCATTCGTCGAGCGTTTTCGAAAATACCTGCACCGGGGGGGTGGATAGTCGATGAAAGTCACGGTCAAGTTCTTCTCCAGCCTGATGGAGTACCTGCCACCCGGCACGGACGACAACACTGTTGAACTGACTGGTCGGGAAGCACTGACGCCGCGCCAGATTATCGGACGATTCAGCGTTCCGGAAGCGGAGGTCCGTACCATGATGAAAAACGGAACATTCCTGCCTGAAGCATCTCGGGACATCCCGCTTGAGGATGGCGATGTGCTCACTGTCTGGCCGGCCATGCAGGGCGGGTAGCCGTGACCAGGGGCAGTATGGGCGAAAAGATCGATTGTAAAGTGCTCGCAATGGATGACGTACTGACGGATTCCCTGCAACGCCCGCTACGGGATTTGCGGATTTCCGTGACTGACCGGTGCAATTTCCGCTGTGGCTATTGCATGCCGAAAGACATATTCGGCAAGGGATATCCGTTCCTGAAGCAAAGCTCCCTGCTGTCCTGCGATCAGGTTGCGCGGCTGGTCAGGATTTTTGCAGGCCTGGGGGTTCACAAGATCAGGCTGACGGGGGGGGAGCCCCTGTTGAGGCAGGACCTTGAGGAACTGGTCCGGAAAATCGCGGAGATACCGGGAATTGATGATATCGCCCTGACCACGAATGCCTCGTTGCTGAGCCGGGAACGCGCCTTGTCGCTGAACCAGGCAGGTATCCGGCGGCTCAATATCAGCCTGGATGCGCTCACGCCGGAAATCTATGCACGGATAAACCAGATTCCCGTTCCGCTGGAGGATATTCTTTCGGGCGTCGCGCATGCCCTTGAAGCGCCTTATCAGGCGGTCAAGATAAACATGGTTGTCCAGAAAGGTGTCAATGACAAGGACATTCTCCCCATGGTCGAGTATTTCAGGGGCAGTCAGGCTGTCTTGCGTTTCATCGAATTCATGGATGTCGGCAACCATAACCAGTGGAATCCTGAACAGGTGTTTGCATCGCAGGATATCGTCTCGCTTATCAACCGCGTTTACCCCATTCGACCGGCAAGTGCGAACTATCCCGGGGAAGTCGCCAGGCGGTGGCGTTACGAAGACGGGCAGGGAGAGATCGGAGTGATTTCTTCGGTTACCCAGCCTTTTTGCGGGGACTGTGCGCGGGCTCGGCTTTCCGCCAGGGGGGAGTTGTTCACCTGCCTGTTCGCCACCGCAGGATTTGATCTGAAGAAATTGCTGGAAGCCGATGCTTCCGATACCGAAATCACCAGCCAGCTACGGGATATCTGGGGTCGCAGGACGGACCGATATTCCATGGAACGCCTTTCGCGAACCCGGTCAGACCCATCCGGCCATCGCGGTCGGAAGGTGGAGATGTCCTATATCGGCGGATAGTTCAACCAGTATCCGACTGAAGGCTTGTGCTGATGTGACGAATGCCGGGATTCAGCCATGTAATTCCCAAACCACTCAAGGAGTAGGTTAGAATTCCTGTTGAATTTTCTGTAAATCGAATTCGGAAGCAGCGGGCAATATTGGTCCAGAAACAGACACAATTCAATCGGGAAGAGTTGCTGGCATGCGGTCACGGTCAGATGTTTGGCCCGGGCAATGCCCAGTTGCCCTTGCCGAATATGCTCATGTTCGACCGGATTACGCATATTGATGATAACGGTGGCGAACACAAGCGGGGTCTCGTTCTGGCCGAACTTGACATTCACCCGGATCTCTGGTTCTTTGACTGTCATTTCGAAGGGGATCCGGTAATGCCGGGTTGTCTTGGACTGGATGCACTATGGCAGCTGGTTGGGTTTTCCCTTGGCTGGCGTGGCGGAGCAGGGTGCGGGCGTGCACTCGGCGCCGGAGAGATCAAGTTCATCGGCCAGATTACTCCCGATTGCCGGAAGGTCAGCTATCGTATTGATTTCAAGCGTGTCGTCATGCGCAAGCTGATCATGGGCGTAGCGGATGGCGTGGTAATAGCTGATGGTCAGAATGTCTATCAGTGCAAGGATTTGCGCGTAGGATTGTTTCACGGTGAACAGTCGTTTTGATGTGTCTTCCCTGACCGCGGGGGTGGATGTCTCATGGTCGGGATGCCGGATTCCGGATGCGCCCCGTTGTCATGCAATGGCATGACCTGAATGAGGCGCTATGTGGAAAGGCAACTGTACATGTGTCTCATCCGGTGAACTCCTGCGGAAGTTTCCGTATTGTCTGCCCATTCAGGGTTGGGGCATGTGCAACTTGCGTTTATGGCTGAGATGAGGCAGAAAAACAGGAACAGGACCGGGCATTTATCCAGGATGAAGCGAGTGGTCATTACCGGGATGGGGATCGTTTCCAGTCTGGGTAACAATCGGCAAGAGGTCTTGACTGCGTTGCGTGACGGTACAAGCGGCATCGTCCGTGCCGAGGAATATGCCGAGTTGGGCTTGCGCAGTCAGATTCACGGCGCCGTGGATATTGATGTCGGCAGTTTGATTGATCGCAAGCTGTATCGTTTCATGGGTGACGCTGCAGCATTCAGTTATATTGCCATGGAAGAGGCGATTGATCACTCCGGTTTGCCGAAGGAACTGGTGAGCAGCAATCGCACCGGTCTGTTGCTGGGGACGGGAGGAGCTTCACCGGCGAATATTGTCAAGGCTGCCGACATGCTTCGGCAGCGGGGCGCAAGACGGGTCGGTGCGTACATGGTTACCAGAACCATGTCCAGCACGATTCCGGCCTGCATAGGGACTGCGTTCAACATAAAGGGAGTTTCCTATTCCATCAGTTCCGCATGCTCGACCAGTGCGCATTGCATTGGCCACGGGGCCGAACTGATCCAGATGGGGAAACAGGACATGGTGTTTGCCGGGGGGGGTGAGGAACTGCACTGGTCGCTGACTGTCCTGTTTGACGGCATGGGTGCATTGTCCACTCGTTACAACGACTGCCCCGAGCGTGCTTCGCGCCCCTATGACCGTGACCGTGACGGTTTCGTGATATCCGGCGGAGCGGGCGTGATCGTCCTGGAGGAACTCGAACATGCGCGCAACAGGGGGGCACGGATTATCGCCGAACTGGTAGGCTACGGTGCGACGTCTGATGGATACGACATGGTACAGCCTTCCGGTGAAGGTGCTGTGCGGTGCATGAAACAGGCGCTTGAGTCGGTCGACGGACCGGTAAACTACATCAATGCACACGGAACCAGCACCCCGATCGGGGATGTCCGGGAACTTGAAGCCGTGCGTGCCGTTTTCGGCAAGGACTGTCCTGCGATCAGCGCGACCAAGTCCTTGACCGGACATGCACTCGGTGCAGCAGGCGTCAATGAATCGATCTATACGCTCTTGATGATGGAGTCCGGTTTTATCAGCGGTTCGGCCAACATTGAAAATCTGGACCCCCAGGCCGAGGAGTTCCCCATCGTTACGCAGACTGCGTGCTGTCCGAATCTGGATATAGCCATGAACAACAGTTTCGGATTCGGTGGGACCAACTGTTCCCTGATATTCCAGCGCTGGCAGGATTGAGCGCGGCCCTGACCCTCAGGTTATCAGGCTGCCGGCTACCCGGCGCGGTTTGGACAATTCCGCTTGCTGGAGCATGACTGAGAAAATCCGGTTCCGGTTGATTTGCTGGCTGGTGCTGTGTGCATTGCTGGTTTTTGCAATGGTGCTGCTTGGCGGGGCGGTTCGGCTCACCGGGTCGGGCCTTTCCATGGTGGACTGGAGACCCGTTACCGGTATTCTGCCTCCGGTCAGCGAGTCCGCATGGCAGGATGCTTTCGAACAGTACAAGCAGTTTCCCGAGTATCAGCAGGTAAACGCCGGCATCAGCATGGAGTCGTTTCGGTTCATTTACCTGATGGAATATGCCCACCGGATGCTGGGACGGGTGATCGGACTGGTCTTCCTGTTGCCCTTTGCCGGATTTCTCCTGTCGCGCAGTATCGGTTCCGGCCTGGCACTCAGGCTCTGGATACTGTTCGGCATGGGCGCCCTTCAGGGAGGATTGGGATGGTACATGGTCAAGAGCGGGCTGGTAGATGTCCCGTCGGTCAGCCAGTACCGGCTTGTCCTGCACCTCTTCGTTGCGGTACTGATCTTCGGCTACATGGTGCGCCTGATTACCGGCCTGGCGATCCAGCGGGAGGTATCCGTTACGCTCACGCATGTTGAGGTTCTCGGAGTCGTTACGGTTGCACTGGTGTTGCTGATGATTGTCAGCGGAGGTCTGGTTGCCGGAACGCATGCCGGGATGATTTTCAACACTTTTCCCAGAATGGGAGCAGACTGGATCCCGGACATGCTGCTTTCCATGACACCTGCCTGGAAAAACCTTTTTGAAAATGCGGTAATGATCCAGTTTGTCCACCGCTGTCTGGCACTGGTGGTCTTGTTGTCGGTGGCAATCCATGCGGCAAGCCTGTTTTCCCGCAACCTGGGTCATGACCGGCTAATGGCGGTTCTGGTGCTGGTTGCTGCAGTAATCCAGGCAGGATTGGGAATCACCACCTTGCTGATGGCTGTGCCTGTCCATTTCGCAGTGGCTCACCAGGCTGGGGCCCTGATCCTGCTTGCGACCATACTGACTGCCGTGTTCCGCACCATACCGCTTTTGCGCTTTCCATGAGTCTCTACCAGCCCGTCCCGGCAGGCCGACAGGGTCCACGGATTTCCCGGGCGGGGCCGGAGTGTCCCTGATGGGGGATGTAGGATATACTACCTGCGAGTCCTGTTGTATCTGCCCATCGGATAATCGGGGGTCTTGACAACCACCTTGTGCAACCGGATTTGCCTGCTTCCGCATTGCCGGTTCGGGTCAGGACCAAGCTTTGCTGGACATGTGGCGATAAACGATAACAGTCTGTACCCGACTCCTGATAATCATGCAAACGGACCCTTGTGCCGGAATGACGGCCCTGTTTCATTCACGCCTGATGCGTGCGGGGCTGTTCATGCTGACGTTCGGGTTCCCGGGTTTGCCGGCGTCCGTACTGGCTGAAGAAGAATGGAATGCGGAAATCCTGATGCGTGAGTTTTCCAGGGTCGAGGAAGCAACCCTGGCATTCACCGAGATCAGGAAATCGATTTTTCTGATTATCGATACTGAACTCAGCGGAACCATAACCTACCGGGCTCCCGATTTTCTCGAGAAGGTAACTGAAACGCCTTATTACGAGAGGTTGCTGATGGACGGCGATACCCTGGTTCTCGAGAAGGCATCGAGTATCGGTCAGAATGAGAATCACCTGATCAGGCAGTCCTATTCGGTGAATTCGCACGAGGTCCTGAAGTCGGTCGTTGAGGGATTTCAGTCCATGATGTCGGGAAATCATGATGAATTGAGCACGAAATATTCATTTGACTTTTCCGGAAAACGCGAAGACTGGCAGCTCAGGGTGAGGCCCAGGACAGAGGAAATACTCCGCCACATAGAGTGGATTGATCTTTCCGGACAAGACACCGAAATTCAGAAAATCGTTACAAGCCAGTCGGACGGAGACAAGTCCACCCTGCATCTTTCCCATCCACAACCGAGCGGTTCCTGATCCGTTTGTGAATACTGCGCATATCAAGGCAGGTGGGTTGCTGCTGTTCCTGTCATTGGCTGTTGCGGTCATCGCCATACGTCTGGACGTTTCAACCGATCTTGGTGTCTTTCTCCCCGAAGGCAAGACGCGTTTCGATCGGCTTTTGCGACATCAGCTGAACAACGGCGCGTCGGCGAACATCATCCTCGTGGCGCTTTCCGGTTTGCCTGTCAAGGAATTGTCCGAACAGAACCGGAAATTTGCCGAAGTGCTGCGCGCTTCGGGAAAATTCAGCAGCGTCACCAACCATGCCGGAAATCTCGGTGATGAGGCCCTCGAATTCCTGAAACAGAACCGCTACCTGCTCACGCACAGCGACCTGTCGCAGAAGTTTTCCGTGGAGGGGTTCAGGCAGTCCCTGTCGGAGCGCGTGCAGGGATTGGCCTCTGCACTGGCGCCCCTGGAAAAGCAATTGCTTCGGCACGATCCGACAGGCGAGGTGCTGGGGTTGCTCGGAGAGTGGCAAGGCAAGATCAGCCGACACAAGCGGCCCAATGAGCGTAACGGAGTGTGGTTTTCCGATGATAGTGAGCGCAGCCTGATTCTGGTGGAGATCGACGCCGACATTTCTGAAATGGAGAATCAGGAAAGCGCGGTACAGGTAATCCGCAAGGCCCGGGAAGATTTCGGACGTCCCGGTCTCGAGATTGTCCTGACAGGTCCCGCCGTGTTTGCGGTGGAGTCCAGTGAGGACATCCTGTCGGATGTGCGGATACTGACACTGACAAGTGTTTCGGTTGTCGTACTGTTCCTGTACTGCGTCTACCATTCCATGCGAATGCTCATGCTGGTCGCCTGCTCGCTTTTCATGGGTGTGATTGCGGCGACTGCCATGATACTGCTCGTGTACGGACAGATTCATGGCGTGACACTGGCGTTCGGCATCACCCTGGCAGGTGTGGCGGTGGATTATCCGATTCACCTGATGACCGGGATGTCCGGTCGCAGGAGATCGGATCAGGAACAGGTTCACAAGATATGGCGAACCCTGCGACTGGGTGTCCTGTCAACGGTCATGGCCTATGCCGTGTTCCTGCTGTCCGGTTTCGGGGGGCTGCAGCAGCTGGGCCTGTTCACGATAGTGGGATTGTTCACGACGGCATTGTTCTCGCGCTGGGTACTGCCCCATCTCATGAGCTCCGGTCGTGAGGCGATGCCCGGCCTGAAGGGATTTCACGGTCACCTGAAGTCTGTCGGGCTTGCGATGACGCGATACCGCATTACAGTTGTCCTGACGCTTGCCGTTTCGGTTGTTGCTCTGCTTGTCACGGACCGTCCCGTTCTTCACCTGAATGTCGATTCGCTCAGTCCCGTCAGTGAAACTCGCCGGGCGCAAGGAAAGTTATTGCGTGATGATCTCGGTTTCTGGTATGGCGGAAACCTGATGCTCATGATCGGGGAGGACAAGGAAGGCGTCCTGCAATTTTCTGAACGGATACAGCCGGAGATAGATGCACTCGTTTCCCGGGGCAGTATTGAGGGTTACGATATGGCGGCACATTTTCTGCCAAGTACCAGGCGCCAGATTTCCAACCTCGCTTTTCTGGCGGATGAGGATCTTGTACGCGGCAATCTTGAGTCTGCGCTTTTGTCCAGCCCGTTCAGAACCGGGGTGTTTGATCCCTTTCTGCATGAGATCGGTCGTCTCTCTCGGCAGGATCTGATCGTCCCGGGCATGCTGGAGGAAACGGCAATCGGGAAGAAGCTGGAACCCCTCCTGTTCGATCTCGACGGGGAATCGGTTGGCGTGTTGCTGCTGCATGGGGTCAGGGACCGTCGGCCCCTCGAGAATCTTGCGGATCGATACGAGAACCTCTACCACATGCACCTCAAGTCGGCTTCAACCAGCCTTGTAGAGAGGAGCGTGGACCGGATATCGGTTGCAATGCTCGGCTGTGCCATCATTATCTACCTGTTACTGGCGCTTGCCTTCCGGTGTCCGCGAAGACCCCTGAAGGTAATGGTGCCGACATTCGCCGCGGCGGTAGGCACGGCCTGCATCCTGGTCTTTTCCGGCAACCCGCTCAGTATCTTTCACCTCATTTCCCTGTTTCTGGTGATCGGACTTGGCCTTGACTATGCGCTGTTCTTCAATCGGCTGCCGCAAGACAGTGCGGAATGGGATACCACGTTCAAGTCCTTGTGGGTGTGTGGAATCACCACCATCCTGGTGTTCGGCATCCTGATGTTTTCCAGCACCCCGCCTTTGCACGCAATCGGCATGACCGTGGCTCTGGGAACGTCGATAAGCATGATTTTTGCCTCGATGTGGGCCGCCACGCCCACAAGATCATCCCGAACATCCTGAGGAGCCGGTCAGGATGCGTTCCATTGCGATAGGTGGCTGGCAGCACGAGACCAATACGTTTGCCACGATACGGGCCGACTATCAGGCTTTTGTCGCGGCTGACGAGTGGCCGGGACTGCACGAAGGGCAGGAGATGCTGGACGTCGTCAGACCAGTCCATTTGCCGATTGCCGGGGCGATCCGGGCTATTGAGGATAATGGTTTCGAGGTCAGGCCCTTGCTGTGGTGTGCAGCCACGCCGTGTTCCTACGTGCTGGAGAGTGCATTTGAAAGAATATGCGCCCGAATGCTGTGCCTGATCGAGCAGTCCTTGCCCGTGGATGCCGTCTACCTGGACCTGCATGGCGCCATGGTATGTGAGCATGTTGAGGACGGGGAAGGGGAATTCCTCTCGCGGCTCAGGAAACTGGTCGGACAGGATCTTCCTGTCTTCGTCAGTCTGGACCTGCATGCGAACGTGACTCCGCGCATGGTCCGGTACGCCACCTTGATTGATGTCTATCGTACCTATCCGCATGTTGATATGGGGGAAACCGGTTACCGGGTCGCCGAACTGCTATGTCGGCATCTGAGGCGGCCTCGCAGGATGTATCACGCCTTTGAACAGATCGGTTTCCTGATACCGCTCAATACCGGGTGCACGCTGATCGAGCCCTGTCGGTCACTGTATCAGGCCCTGCCTGAAATGGTGACCGGCCAGGTTGCCGCGCTGTCTTTCGCGTGCGGTTTCCATCTGTCGGATATTCACGATGCCGGACCTTCCGTCCTTGCCTATGGATACGACCGGAACCAGGTTTCCGGTACTGCGCGGGCATTTGCAAGGCTCGTGACCGAATCCAGACCGGACTTTCGCGAAAAGGTATGGTCCGTTGCAGAAGGGATTGCCGAGGCGCGTCGACTGCACGAAAAACACGGTCGTACCATTGTCATTGCCGATACTCAGGACAATCCCGGCGGTGGCGGGGCGGGTGATACGATCGGCGTACTTGAGGAAATGATCAGGCAGGGGCTCGGCAATGCGGCAATTGGCGTAATCAACGATTCCACGGTTGCCGGCCTGGCTCATGAAATGGGAGCAGGGACATGTCTGGATGTCGAGATCGGGGGCAGGGCCGGGGCGTCTGGACAAAAGACGCTTCCTGTCTCGGCCCGGGTACTGGCGGTGGGTGATGGCCGATTCACGGCAACCGGCCCCATGTACCGCGGTTCGAGAATGGAAATCGGCAGAACCGCCCTGTTGCAGGTCGCGGGAATCAAGGTCCTTGTCGGGTCCGTGGCCGTGCAGACAGCAGACCAGGCTCATTTCCGGCATATCGGCATTGAACCCTCCGAGCAGGATTTCGTTGTCGTCAAGAGTTCGGTACACTTTCGCAACGATTATCAGGATATTGCGAGCAGGATTCTGATCGTGGCGGCTCCCGGGGAGGTTTGTGCGGATCCCTCCACATTATCCTACCGGAACTTGAGACAAGGGGTTGATATGATCGGCCCTGGTTGATGACAATAAGGGGAAACACGTCATGTCCATGCAGCAGCACAGTTCGAATATCCTGATCATCATGGCCGACCAGTTATCGGCCAAGGCTCTCGGCTGCTACGGCAATCAGGAAGTTCTCACCCCGAACCTGGACCGACTGGCGGAGCAGGGTGTGATGTTCAGGAATGCATACACCAGCAGTCCACTGTGCACCCCGGCACGTTATGCATTCATGACCGGTCAGAATGTTTCCCGTTGCAGGGGCTACGACAATGCTTCCTACCTGCCGTCCACCATGCCGACCTTTGCACATTATCTGCGGCTCATGGGGTACCGGACCTGCCTGTCGGGAAAGATGCATTTCGTGGGTCCGGATCAACTGCACGGGTTCGAGGAACGACTGACAACGGATATCTATCCTGCTGATTTCGGCTGGGTCCCGGACTGGACCCGGCCGGACGAGCGCATTGACTTGTGGTATCACAACATGTCAAGTGTAGTGCAGGCAGGAGTAGCCGCAATCACCAACCAGCTGGCTTATGACGAAGAGGTCGGCAGCCAGGCGCTCCGGGCAATTTATGACCATGCGCGCTCGGAGGACGGCCGCCCCCTGTGCCTGGTAGCCAGCTTCATTCATCCCCATGACCCTTATGCCACCAGGCAGAGATACTGGGATCTGTACGAGGGGAGGGAAATATCCCTGCCGGATGTTCCGAGACCCGATTCCCAGCCCGACCCGCATAATGCGCGTCTTGAGCATGTCATCGATATTGATGCCGTTTCGGTGACCGACCGGCAGGTTTGCGCTGCCCGCAGGGCCTACTATGGAAATGTCAGCTACGTTGACGAATGGACGGGACGCCTGCTTGATGCGCTCAGGGAGTGTGGACTGGGCGACAACACCCTGGTGATCGTAACCTCGGACCATGGCGACATGCTGGGCGAATACGGACTGTGGTACAAGATGACGTTCAGGGAGTGGTCGTGCCGGATTCCCATGCTTTTTCATTGTCCGTCTCGACTGCCCCCCCGTGTCGTCGATCAGCCGGCTGCGCTTGTGGATATCCTTCCTTCCCTGGTGGATTTTGCGTGCGATGGGAATCAGGTGCTGAAGCCGGATCCGATTGTTCCGCTTGACGGCAAAAGCCTTTGGCCACTTGGGCGCGGAGAGGGGGCCGTCGATGGGGATGCAGTGGTCAGCGAATACCTCGCGGAGGGCACCGTCGCGCCGATGCTGATGATTCGCAAGGGGCATCACAAGTTCATCAGTTGTGCGACCGATCCGGACCAGTTGTATGACTTGTCACGGGATGCCAACGAGGAACACAACATGGCCGGTGAGGCGGATTGCGCCCGATTGGTCGAAGACTTCAATGCACTGGTGCAGCAGCACTGGGACAGCGATGCCCTGAGGTCGGAAGTGATTGCTGACCAGGCCCGCCGCAGATGGGTACATGATGCCTTGCGGACTGGCCGTTTTCACGGCTGGGATTACGATCCGGCTGAAGATCCGGGGCAGATGTATACCCGAAGTCACATGGACCTGACCCGGCACGATATCGTTTCACGGTACCCGAGGCCGGAACCATTCAGCACCCTGAAAGCCTAGTACTGGACGGGGACAGGGTTTCACCGTGCTCAGGCGGGAGTTCAGAGGAGGAGAACAGCCTTCAGAGATACAAACCCCTGCTGGGCTTGCCTGACTGTCTGCGGGAACGGGACCTTCTCATGCATGATGATTCGGATTCGGAACTGGTGTTGCATGCAGTAACAGGGATCGGCCTGGACAAGGCTGGCGAAGGGACAGGCTGATGCATGGTCCCGTCACGGTTCCTGAGGCGGCGAAGCGAATTCTGAGGGAGGTATTCGGATACGAAACCTTCCGGCCCGGTCAGGAGTCGGTCATCAGCGCGGTGTTGTCCGGTCACAACATCCTGGCGGTGATGCCGACCGGTGCGGGAAAGTCCCTGTGCTTCCAGATTCCCGCCCTTGTCATGGATGGCCTGACAGTCGTGGTATCTCCCCTGGTCGCCCTGATGCAGGATCAGGTCGCGGCGTTGCGGATTACAGGTGTTGCCGTCGACAGCATCAACTCTGCGAACAGCCGCAGTGAAAACGTCGATGCCTGGCGCCGCGTCGCGGCTGGCAGGACCCGGCTTCTCTACATGGCCCCGGAGCGATTGATGACGGAACGGATGATCGCAGCCTTGTCACGACTTCCAGTACGCCTCTTCGCCATAGACGAGGCCCATTGCATTTCCCAGTGGGGACCGGCATTCCGTCCGGAGTACGAGGAATTGTGCAGTCTCCGGGAACTGTTTCCCGACACCCCCGTCATGGCATTGACGGCAACGGCCGACGAGGTGACACGCGAGGATATCGCCGAACGCATGTTTTCGGGTAGCGCAAGGACTTTCGTGCTCGGCTTCAATCGACCCAACATCAAGCTTGTTGTGGAGCCCAAGGACAACTGGAAGAAGCAGTTGCTTGACTTCATGGATCGGCATCGGGGGGAAAGCGGAATCGTCTACTGCCTGTCCCGCAGGAAGACAGAAGAGATTGCCGGGTTGCTGTCCGGACACGGGATAGACGCTCTTCCCTATCACGCCGGCATGGACCAGGGCATGCGTGAAGCGCACCAGAATGACTTCATGACCCGGCCAGGGATTGTGATCGTTGCGACCATTGCCTTCGGCATGGGAATAGACAAGCCGGATGTGCGTTACGTCTTCCACACCGATCTGCCCGGTAGCGTCGAGGCCTATTACCAGGAAATCGGACGGGCGGGGAGAGATGGAGCACCTGCCGAGGCACATATGCTCTATGGTCTGGCCGATATCAGGATGCGCAGGCTGTTCATTGAGGACGAGGATGTCGGCGAGGAGCGCAAGCGCAGGGAGCATCATCGTCTCGACGCGCTGCTGGGCTACTGTGATGCCCCGACCTGCCGCCGGGTGGCCCTGTTGAGCTATTTCGGCGAGCAGGCGCAATCCTGCGGCAATTGCGATACCTGTCTTGATCCGAAGGAGCTCAAGGATGGAACACGGGATGCCCTGAAAGTCCTCTCTGCAGTCGAGCGTTCAGGTCAAAGGTTCGGAGCCGCTCATGTAGTCGACATCCTGCGCGGGAAGGCCAGCGAGAAGGTTGTCCGCATGGGGCATGATCGATTGCCGGTCTTCGGGGCGGGAACCGGGCATGGCGAGAAGCAGTGGCGTTCGCTGATCCGTCAGATGGTGGCGGCGAACTTCCTGCGGCTGGACATTGCGGGTTTCGGAGGGCTGGCAATTTCCGGGAAAGGGCACTCGCTGTTGCACGGTGACGGAGTGTTCCGCTACCGGGAGGACCGGGTTGTTGCCGGATCTTCGGTATCGACACGCAAGATCAGGACCCGATCCCCCAGGCAGTCGGAAACAGTCCTTGCAGGAAGCCAGCAGGAACTGCTTGACGCGCTCAAGGAATTGCGACTTCAGCTGGCACAGGAAAGGGGCGTCCCGGCATATGTCGTGTTTCACGACCGGTCCCTGATGGAGATGGCCATCCGGAAACCCCGCACCGAGGAGGAATTTGCCGTGATTCACGGCATCGGGGAGGCAAAACTCAGGAAATTCGCGGAACCGTTTCTGGAACTGATGAACAGGAAACTGTCCGGAGTCGACTCATCGGGCGAGTCTTCCGGTTTTGAGGGTAGCGGGCCGTAGGGCGGACTCAGAGTCGATATGCAACGGTTGTCATTACCCGGGCAAGACACTTCATCACTTTCCTGACAGGCTGTGGCAGATCCGTTGCACCGGATTCGACGGCCTGCCGGGCGTGCCGTGACTCATCAATCTGCATCTGGATCACCACTTCACGGCTCCGGATATCCTTTTCGGGGAGTTGGCAAAGATGTGTTTCAAGATGCTGGATGACCTGTTTCTCCGTTTCCGCAAGAAACCCCAGGCTCCATCGGTCCCCGGCAAGTCCGGCAACCGCACCAATAGCGAAGGAACTGCCGTACCAAAGCGGGTTCAGCAGACTTTTCCGTCCATTCAGCTCCTTGAGACGTTGCTCGCACCAGGCAAGATGGTCACGTTCCTCTTTCGCCGCATCATTCATGCGTTTCCGGATGGCCGGGTCGCGGGTGGTCAGGGCCTGGCTCTGGTAGAGCGCCTGGGCACAGACTTCCCCTACATGATTTACCCGCATGTAAGCTGCGGAATGCTCCATTTCCCGCGCACCGAGCCTGTCGCTGGTGCTTGTTCCGGGATAGGGTCGTTCGGCAGCAGGTGCAGCAAACAGGGTGTCCAGAATCTTCGAGATGCCCGTGAGCAGGTAATCTGTGCGGGTATAGGTTCGTGTTGACGGCATGTCAGGACTGGCAGGGTCGGTCTGTTACAAAATCAGTTTCACAACCTTTACAATATCCTAATGGAAACACCTGAACTTGAAAAGATTTTCCGAAGGATTCTTCCCGGGGATTGCATTGTTTCGGATGGCGTGTCTCTCAGGGTGTACGAGTGTGATGGTCTGAGTGCGTACCGGCAGCCTCCAAGACTGGTCCTGCTGCCGGAAGATATCGGGCAGGTAAAGGCCATCATGACGACCTGCAGGGATCACGCGATACCTGTCGTGGGGCGTGGAGGAGGCACCAGCCTGTCGGGTGGAGCGTTGCCGCATCCTGATGGCATCGTACTCAGTCTGGCCCGGATGAACCGGATTCTGGAGGTGGATCCGGTCAATCGCATGGCCCGGGTGCAGCCAGGGGTGAGGAATCTGGCGATATCCCAGGCGGTCAGGTCCCTTGGGCTGTATTACGCACCCGATCCGTCTTCCCAGATTGCCTGCACCATCGGTGGCAATGTCGCGGAAAACGCAGGTGGGGTGCATTGCCTCAAGTACGGTCTGACCGTCCACAATATCCTGGCCTTGAAAGTGGTGACCATCGACGGCGAACTGATCACGTTGGGCAGTGAGTCGATGGACGTTCCGGGCTTCAACCTGTTGTCGCTGATGATCGGATCCGAAGGCATGCTGGGAATGGTGGTGGAGGCAACTGTCAGGCTGTTGCCGATTCCGGAGTCCGCCGGGGTGATCATGGGAATTTTCGACTCGGTCAGACACGCAGGCGACAGCGTGGCGGCAATCATTGCGAGCGGCATCATTCCTGCCGGTATAGAAATGATGGACAATCCGGCGATTCGCGCAGCAGAGGCTTTTGTCCGGGCCGGGTACCCGGTCGAGGCCGAAGCCATATTGCTGTGCGAGGTGGATGGATCGGAGGCGGAAGTTTCGCAGCAGGTTGAAAAGGTGGAGAGCCTGTTCAGGGAAAATCATGCTGTAGCCTGCCGGCTTGCGTCCGATGAGCATGAACGCGCACTGTTCTGGTCCGGTCGCAAGGCCGCCTTTCCTGCCGTAGGGCGTCTTTCACCGGATTATTACTGCATTGACGGTACGATTCCCCGCAAATCCCTCGGTCATGTGCTCACGGAGATCGGACGCCTTGCCGAGTCATACGGGCTTCGTGTTGCAAATGTGTTTCATGCCGGGGACGGCAACCTGCATCCATTGATACTTTATGATGCGAACAACCCCGGTGAACTGGAAAGGACGGAAGAACTCGGAAGCCGGATTCTCCGGCTGTGTATCGAGGTTGGTGGAACAATTACCGGCGAGCACGGCGTGGGAGTGGAAAAGCTCGGGGAGATGTGCATTCAGTTCAGTGACGAGGAACGGGAGCTTTTTCATGATATTCGAAGATGTTTCGATCCGGACTCCCTGCTGAATCCAGGCAAGGCGATTCCGACCCTTGCACGATGTGCCGAGCATAATGCCATGCACGTTCACGAGGGGCAGCTGCCGTTCCCCGACCTGGACCGGTTCTGATGGAGGCCAGTGAAGTTGCGTCGATCCAGCAGGCGATCGGGTCGGCCAGGGCATCGCGTCATCCGCTGGCGATAGAGGGATCCGGAAGTCGCCTGTTTTACGGGCGTCGAAGTATCGGGACGCGATTTTCGATGGCGGACTACAGCGGCATCATGGAATATAGTCCGACTGAACTGGTCATGAGCGTCAAGGCCGGGACGCGTCTTGGCGATATTGACCGAAAGCTCGCCGAGCACGGACAGATGCTGGGTTTCGAGCCTCCGGTTTCCAGTGATGAATCCACGATTGGCGGAACCGTTGCCGTAGGGCTTGCCGGACCGGGCCGGCCATGGCGCGGCAGCGTTCAGGACTTCATGTTGGGCGCCAGGATCATGTCGGGACATGGGAGGGTGATGAATTTTGGCGGGAAGGTTATCAAGAATGTTGCGGGATTTGACGTTTCCCGATTGATGGTGGGCGCCATGGGATGTCTCGGTATTCTGCTTGAGCTGTCGATGAGGGTGATTCCAAGACCGGAATACGAGTGTACCGTGTGTCTTGAAATTCCGGATGCCGACAGGGCCGTATCCCTGTTCAACGGTCTTTCCTGCAAACCCTGTCCGATGACCGCAGCTGCATGGCTGGACGGTGTTGCGCGT
>JAJDVC010000031.1 GCA_022826305.1 Gammaproteobacteria bacterium
GCACTCTGCCATCAATGCCGACTTCCCGGCCCCCGGGGCGCCCTGGAAGACCATCGTGCCGCCCCCTACCCGTCCATCATGGAGACTGCCGGCCGCCCTGCGAAAGACACTGAATTCCGCATCGCGCCCCCGGAAGAACGGCTCACGGCCGACTTCGGAGCGATCCGTCTGGTCCAGCCAGGTTTCCAGCGGCAGGGGATCGGTCGGCGTCGGCATCGGAAAAGGTCTGTCGTTCATATCGATGATCTTACCTCAACACCGGCAGTTCCTGCAGGGCCATCTTTCTGCAGCACGCAACGCAATGGTCGGAGTAATCCTTGAAGATGAATGATGTCCATCATCATATCATCTATTTGCAGGACGGTATACTAGCACGAACATTGCATGAGCACCGAGAAGTTGGTGAGATTGACGATATCAGGAGACGGTGAGGTCGGTATCGAGATCGTCGAAATGGCATGGGGTGGAGGCAATGTAGTCACGCTTTGGTGTTGATTGATGGAAGTCATCATGGCATACTGGCGAAAGAGAAACCCGGGCCGGGAGCAATACGTCATGGAATTTCCCATCCGCGAGGCAAAGGCACGCCTCTCCGAACTGGTTACCGCCGCTCGCAAAGGCGAGCGCGTCATTATCACAAGGCACGGCCAGCCGATGGCTGAACTGGTGCGCTGTGACCGGCGTGGCGGGATTGATTTCGAAAAGCTTGAGGCTACCCGCAGGCGTCTCGGAATCAAGGGCGACGGAGAAGGCTGGCCGGAGGAATTCAACGATCCCGCCTTCAGCCGGAAGGTGCTCGGACTCGACGAAGAGTAGCCGGACCGGCAATGCGCATTCTGCTCGATACGTCCTACCTGTTCAACTTCATGGACAGACCGGGCATGTTCCTGAACTCCGAACGCCGGGTGCTGGCGGCACGCAGGATGAATTTCCATGTCAGTACTGTTTCGATTTGGGAAATGCATCTCAAGCACAATGTCCGTCACCGGTCGGGCGAGCACAAGAGTCGCTTCTCTCCCGGAGATGTCGTCGTCGCACTGCAAGATCAGGACATCACGTTCCTGCCGATGACCGTGCGCCATGCCGCGAGCAGACTTGAACTACCTCTCGGCCACAAGGATCCATTCGACGAACTGCTGCTGGTTCAGGCGCAAGAGGAAGGTCTCCTGCTACTTACCGTGGACAGGCGTCTTGTCGAGCATCCGCTTGCGGTCGAGGCCCATGAGCTTGGGTAACGAGATTTTTTTCGATCATGCTCCTGCACCGACGACATGACGTCGAAGCGGGCAGCTTTCCTGGGGTGTCGGACCGACTACGGGAGAAGACCATAGGTCTCAAGCAGACCCCATCGGAAATGCTGGTCCGCGAGGATCGCGATCACGGTCATCGCGACGACTCCTGATGCGCTTCGTCGTCGATGCGAGCGTGGCAGTCAAGTTGCTGGTTGACGAGCCCGATTCGGATGCCGCGCGGGAACTGCTGGCAAGCGGCGAGGAATTGCCGGTCTGATCGACCGATCGGCCCTTGACCAGCAAGTCAACGCCCCGTACAGACCGGAATCGGGGTTGTCCCGGCAAGCCGATGCATCTGATGGCGGGAAGTACCCCAAACACCTTGGACTGCTTGCCTGCCGATTCGAATACCTCGGATCCACTTCATCCAGCTGCTCCATCATGCACGTATCTATCGGTATGTGCACTACCCCTTGCAAACCCTGCAGATTGTGCGGCACCACTTCCTCGGACTGCGGCAGGTCGAACTCCAGTAACGATGGATATTTCAGACTGAATCACATAACGGTCAGGATGCGATCATGTCAAATCTCGTGTGCGTATATGTGCGATCCCGCTCCTGGATAGTATGGAAGCCGGAAATCGCTGGTCCCGCCAGTACGAATCCTGGCAATATTGGGGAGCTTGCATGGATGCCGTCATATCGATACAATGCATGCATTGATAGCAAGACCGGGATTGGACTCGCCCATGGCCATGCTGACTGTCCGCAATCTGCCTGATGAGGTGCATCGAGCCTTGCGTGTGCGGGCCGCCCTGAGGGGCCGTAGCACCGAGAGCGAAGTGCGCGCCATCCTGATGGAAACGGTCTTGCCGGAGGGGCGGGTCGCACTGGGAACGTTGCTGACTGCCGTTGGCCAGCGCGCCGGGCTAACGGACGAGGAATTTGCAGGCTTCGCGCAACGCGATACTGCTCAAGCCCGGCCGGTCGACCTGGAATGATTCTGGTAGACACCAATGTGGTGTCGGAACCGCTACGTAAGGTTCCGGAAAAGTGTGTCGCCGAATGGCTTGATGCGCAGGCCCTGGAAACGCTCTATCTGTCCGCCATTACCGTCGCCGAGTTGCGTTTCGGGATCTGGTCGCTGTCGACTGGTCAGCGGCGAAACCGGCTGCATGAGGATATGGAGGAACGGGTCTTGCCGATGTTCGCCGGGCGGGTGCTGCCCTTCGATCTTGCAGCTTCGCAGGCCTATGCGGAGTTGATGGCGAAAGCACGATCCGAGGGGCGGACGATTCCTGTGTCCGACGGTTACATTGCGGCGACTGCCGCAGCCAACGCCATGATGGTGGCAACTCGGGACACTGCGCCGTTCGAGGCGGCGAGCCTGAAGACTGTCAATCCATGGATGATGTAGGAAACGACCGATGCGTGCATCTTGCATCGCAAGATTGTTTCCACCACATGCTCAGCGCGATTTGCTTCCTTTGTGTCCACTTCTCCACGCAAGGAACTGATCCCATGCAGGGAATTCCTTGTTGACAGCGTTTTATATGGTCGAATCGCGAGGCCGATTCGACTCCTGGAAGTGTAGTGTTGTCGGAGAGCGAGGATATCGGGATTGCCGTCATGTGCGGGTGGTGGCGAACCGGGACTTCGGGAGCGGATCAGGCAGAATCGCACCGGAGGCGATCCCTGTTGCGGACGCGACATTGTGAAGTCGTTCAACAGCTCGAGCGATCCGATCCGTAGCGAGTGCACGGTCAACGAAACGGAAGCTGAAGTCGCGCACCGAATATTCCGGAAGTTCGCTTCCGGAGCGGCCTGCGTGTGATCGCCGGGTAGCTGAACGGAGCCGAGTGGCGCTACCCGCCATCGCCATCAGGGATGCCAGCTTCAGCGTGTTCAGCGTCACGTCCCGGCCAAGTCGATGGATAGTCTCACCGCCGAGTTCCTCCTGCCCGAACTGGCGACCGCTCGGAAACGCTCGGGATCAATCCACCCAGACGCTCGCCTCCAAGTGCTCCCCAGCATCAGTCGTGCGGTAACTGAGGAGCGCGTCTTGATGGGACTGAATGAGAAGCTGATGGCGCCGGAGGCGGTTGCCACGGTCATGTGCACCTTGCACACCTGGTGTGGAGGAGATCAACCGGTTCAACCGCGAGCAATACGCATCAGGCGCGACGGGCCAAGAAGGAACTGGCCGGGATGTAAAGGCAGGATGTAAAGGAGAGACCGACATCCCGTGAGGCTGAATGTCGGTCTCGGTGGTAGCGGGGGCAGGATTTGAACCTGCGACCTTCGGGTTATGAGCCCGACGAGCTGCCAGACTGCTCCACCCCGCATCATCGGTCCGAATTATACCTCAATCTGCTAGGGACAATCAATCAGGCTGGCTCAGCCCTGAAAGTTCTTCTTCTGCACAATCCGGGTGCCGGAAGGAGCGTCTTCCAGTTCATATCCGAGGTCAGATATCTCGGAACGGATTCTGTCGGCCTCATCCCAGTTACGGGCGACCCTGGCTGCTTCACGGTTTTTGACCAGAGCATGAACAGCAGGTGGAATATCGGGGGCCTCGAACCTGTGCTCTGCAAGCCCAAGGCCAAGCACCTCGTCGCATCGAAGAACGGTCGCCTTGCGGGTTGCCGCCGGCAACCTGGAACGGCTGAGATCCCAGACCACAGCCAGGGCCTTCGTCGTGTTGAGATCCTGGTACAGTTCATTACGGAAGCGGTCCAGAAAGCCTTGATCAGGTTTTCCGGCCGGTCCCCAGCTATCCATGTGGTTTCGCAGGCGGCCGAGCGCCGTGGCTGCAGATTCCAGGGCGCTCCAGGTGAACTTGAGATCACTGCGGTAGTTGGCAGTCAGGCACAGGTAACGATAGGCAAGTGGATCAATATCACGGTCCATCAGGGTCTTCAGGCGGAGAAACTCACCAGATGACTTGGACATTTTCTCCCTGTCGGTTTCGAGAAAGTAGCCATGTAGCCAGAAATTGGCAAGGCGGGTGCCGTGGCACACTTCGGACTGGGCAATTTCATTGGTGTGATGGACCGGTATGTGATCCTTTCCCCCGCAATGGATATCGAACATCGGACCCAGATACTTCACCGACATGGCAGAGCATTCGATATGCCACCCTGGAAATCCGGTGCCCCACGGACTTTCCCATTCCATCTGGCGGATTGCATCCCTGGGACTGAATTTCCACAAGGCAAAGTCGGTAGGGCTCCTTTTCTCTCCGATATCGACCCGTTGTCCTGCACTGAGCCCTCCTGTATCCAGCCGGGCCAGATGACCGTAATGCTTCAGCCTAGAGGTATCAAAGTAGATTCCATCGGATGTGCGGTAGGTAAAGCCCTTGCGTTCGATTTCCTGAATATCCCGCACCTGTTCGGCGATATGGTCGGTCGCCCGGCACCAGACGTGAGGCTCCAGAATATTCAACGCCTTGATATCCTGCTTGAACGCCTGCGTGTAGCGTTCGGCAATCTCCCAAACGGTCTGACCGGTCCTGCGGGATCCCTGTTCGATCTTGTCCTCTCCCGTATCGGCATCGGACGTCAGGTGCCCGACATCCGTGATGTTGACAACATGCCGCACCGTATAACCATGAAACTCCAGGGTGCGCCGCAATATGTCCTCGAAGACATATGTCCTCAGGTTGCCGATATGCGCATGATCGTAGACTGTCGGCCCACAGGCATAGATCCGGACCTCGTTTCCCTCAAGGGGTGCAAAATCACGTATTGAGCGGGAGTAGCTGTCGTAAAGCCTGATTGTCATGTCATTCAGGAATTTCCCGTCCTGGAAAACGGATCAAACGGATACGGGTGCCAATGTTATAGTATCGATGATTCAGTTACCATTCCACTCAGACCTGTAATCCTGCAGGTCGATCAAGTCAGGCAGCTACAGGAAATGACCGTCGCATTTGTTTCAGATATTCATCTGACACCGGACACGCCGGAAATCCTGGATCGCTTCGAGGAATTCGCCGCCCATATTCCGTCCCGTGTACAGCAACTTTACATCCTCGGCGACCTGTTTGAATTCTGGATCGGGGATGATGGAACCGACATGCTGGGACATGCGCGGGCAGAAGCACTGCTGAAACAGATTTCGGCAACCGGAGTGGAACTGCATTTCATTCACGGAAATCGGGATTTTCTGGTCGGTGAGGAGTTTGCCCGGCGTACAGGGTGTACCATCCTGCCGGATCCGACCGTGATGGAGATCGGGTCTGACCGGGTGCTGATGAGCCATGGAGACACGCTGTGCATTCAGGATACGGAACACCAGGAACAGCGCAAACGGATGACCAGTTCAAAATGGAAGGTGGCCTTTCTTGACCAGCCGCTTGACCAGCGTCTTTCCACGGCACTCGAATTGCGGGGCAAGAGCGCGGCTGCCAAACAGGAAAAGGATATGGACATCATGGATGCTGATCAGGGACATGTCGAGGAAGTCATGCGACAACATCAAGTCCTGATCCTGATACACGGTCACACTCACCGCCCTGGTGTGCACCAGTTCAGACTGGACAATGCGGAAGCCACCCGGATTGTCCTTGGTGACTGGCATGCCCAGCAAAGCATGCTGATCTGCGAAGACGGGCGCTACAGCCTGTATGAAGGTGAACGACTTGTCGGGCAATCGATCAGCCCGGCTTCTCCTGCACGTCTGTAACTTCGAGAAGGTCCAGTTCGTTTCCATCTCGCATTTTTGCCGAGTCATTGCGTCGGCTATCCACCTGCTGGAGATATTGGGGTGTTATGTCCCCTGTAACGTACTCGCCGTTGAAACAGGATGTGTCGAACTGACTGATCCTGCCGGTGCATCCCCTGACCGCATCGATCAAGTCGGGCAACTCCTGATATATCAGTCTGTCTGCGCCTATTTCCCGGCAAATCTCATCGGGAGCACGATGACTGGCGATCAGTTCCTTCCGGGATGGCATGTCTATGCCGTAGACATTCGGATACTGCACAGGAGGGGCAGCTGAAGCGAAATAGACCTTTCTGGCTCCAGCCTCTCGCGCCAGTTCGATAATCTTTCTGGATGTGGTGCCACGTACGACCGAGTCGTCGACGAGCAGGACATTCCTGTCCTTGAACTCCGTGCCTATCACGTTCAGTTTCTGACGCACGGACTTTCTGCGTTCGGACTGACCAGGCATGATGAACGTTCTGCCGATATACCGGTTCTTGATCAATCCTTCCCGATACGGAATCTTGAGCACCTTGGCCATTTCCAGCGCCGCCGTCCGACTGGTATCCGGTACGGGTATGATCACATCGATATCCGGATGGAGCCATTCACGCCTGAGTTTCAGCCCCAGATTCCTGCCCATGTTGATGCGGGTCTGGTAGACCGGCATGCCGTCCAGGATTGAATCCGGCCTGGCAAGGTAGACATATTCGAAAATACACGGAGACAGGCGGGGTGACGATGCACAGGCCCGGGCATGGACATTACCTTCCATGTCGACCATGATCGCCTCTGCGGGGGTTATGTCACGGTCCAGCCTGTACCCGATGACATCCATGGCAACGCTTTCCGAAGCAAACATATGTGACGTTTTCCCGTGCTGGGTACTCGTCCCGTATACGAGAGGCCGGATTCCATACGGATCCCGAAATGCCACGATCCCTATACCGACTATCATGACGATAACAGAGTAAGCTCCCTTGCACCGGTTCATCACTTCACCAACTGCATTGAATACATCATCCGGGGAAGCCCGTCGTCTGGACTTGCCCATTGTTGCCATCAGTTCATGGGCAAGAACGTTCAGGAGAATCTCTGAATCAGAGAGGGTATTGAGCTGTCTCAAATCTTCACGGAACAACTCTTCACGCAAGGTGTCCGCATTGGTCAGGTTTCCATTGTGAACAAGTGAAATGCCAAAAGGAGAGTTGACGTAAAAAGGTTGTGCCTCAGCTCTGGAATCGCTTCCTGCGGTCGGATAACGCACATGTCCGACACCCATGTTTCCCTTCAGCTGAACCATGTGTCTGGTACGGAATACATCGCGAACCAGTCCGTTGTCCTTTCTGAGGAACACCCGATCGCCATCACTTGTCATGATGCCGGCCGAATCCTGACCGCGATGCTGTATGACGGTCAGTCCGTCATAGATGTCCTGATTTACAGGATTGGCCCCCAGAATGCCAATGAGACCGCACACCAGACTAGAACCCGCTACACATACGTTGCGATATCCGTGGGGAGCAGAGAACGGATCATATCGATAACCGGGTCAAAATAATGGACCAACAGCGAATCCTGCCACCAGGGCTGGGAGGTAAAATCCATGAACGTGGCAACCATGATCAGGACAGCAACTATAACGCAACCGCGCACGAAACCGAAGAGCATGCCCAAAGAGCGATCGATTCCGGATATTCCCGCGATCGCGATCAGACGATAGATCAAGTAACCGAGCAGGGAAAAGACAATCAGGGCGATCACAAAGATCCCGGCGAAAGCGACAACAACCCTCATCGGCTGTTGCTGGATGTATGGAACCAGTAATGCGGCCACGTCCATCACGTAGACATAGGCTAGCCAGATTGCCCCGATCCATGAGGTCAGAGACAATACTTCACGGATGAAACCTCGAAAAATGCCGACAAGCAGCGAAATCGCTATGGTGGCAATAATCAGAAAATCCAGCATGCTCAGCATTGGAAGCTACCAGTCCGAACAGCACTTCATGGCAGAGACGGGTTTGCGGAAAAGCACACAGTGGTTTCATCCATTATGGCGGAACCGGCACAGATCAGGATTCGTGCGGTGTAACATATCCATCCTCCCCGGTCCGTTTTTTCAGTTCCCGGCCGGCTTTCTTCGCTGCGTCAATATCCGGGTAGGGTCCCAGCCAGACTCTGGTGGCTTTTCCGGCAATGATATTGACCTGAGTCCTGTTCGGATCAAAACCGTTGTCGAGTAGCTCGGCAACCGATCTTTCGACGTTTTCCTGCTTGGTGAATGTTCCCACTCGCACAATCCATTCCTGCCCCGATGCGTGGGATTCTGTTGCCTGCTCCGTCTTGATCTCATTCGCCTCGGCATTTGGTTTCGATTGCGTATCAATCAGGACCTCGACGGGACTTTCCGGTTCTGTCGCAGTAACCCTATCCGGATTCACCGCTCTTAATGCGGATCCCGCATCCGGATCTTGTGTGGTCATGACAACCGTCGACTCTTTCCGGTTTTTTCCGTCAGATTTGAGTGCCCCAGAGCCTTTTGACGAATCATTCTGCTCGATGGTCGCTACAGGTTCCTGGTCGGATGACTGGGAAACGGTCGGAATGACGGGTTCACGCAATATCATGGGAATGACCAGGGCGAATCCCAGCAACAGGATTACAGCACCTGCTATACGATGCTTGCGCTCATACTGCATGGTGTTGCCGGACAGGCTGAAGGGAGGTGCAGATACGGAAAACCGGCGGGCAAGGGGGTGTAGCTCATCTCAAGACATCGGCAAGCTTTCTGAGTCATGATGATCCTGCGCGCTGGTGGTGAGCGGAAGTATAGCACCGACTGTCATGAACGAACCAAAGACAATTATCCTGTCATGACAGCCAGTCTGCTCAATTGCCTTGCTGTAAGCGGTCTGCGGAGTGTCGAAACACTCAAGGCGATGGATTCCCACGACAGGAGCCATCTTCCCTGCAAGCTCGTATGCAGTCTGTCCCCTTTCTCCCGCTTCCAGGCTTGTCAGCATCCAGTGATCCATGTGCGGGTTCAGTAATTCGACAAAGGATTCCAGGGCCTTGTCCCGAAGCATGCCGAATACCGCAGTGCTTGTACCATTCACCGGGTTCTGGGCCAGAAATTCAGCCAGCATGCAGACTGAATCCGCGTTGTGTGCAACATCCAGAATTACCAGCGGCAACCGTGATACGATCTGGCATCTTGCCTGGATGGAAGTTTCGGCTATTCCGCAGACAACCTTCTTCTGTTCAAGTCGCGTCAATCCCGCCAGAATGGACAAGGTCGCCAGAGCACCCGACAGATTCCGCTTCTGATGTCGTCCGGAAAATGGTGCATGTACGGGACCAATGGTTTTCCAGTCATGAGGAAAAAGCGCGCTCTTTCCATGCCATTGATATCCATCTGCCATATCCCTCAGAAAGTAGTCCCTGTCGATGACAACCATGGGCGCCAGCATTTCAGCTGCTGCGATATTCAGGTTATCAGGGATATCCGGGTCGGAACATACCACCGGCTTCCGCCTGCGAATGATTCCGGCTTTTTCAAGCGCAATGGATTCACGATCGGAACCCAGCCAATCCATATGGTCCAGCCCGATTGAAGTAATGACAGCGATGTCGGCATCGACAATGTTTACAGCATCCAGACGTCCACCCATTCCTACTTCAAGCAGCTGAACCTGCAATCGGTTGCACTGAAAAATCCATAAGGCGCACAAGGTCGAATATTCAAAAAAGGTGAGCGGAACATGATCGGCTGCTTCCTCAATCCTGCAAAAAGCCTGACACAACTCGGTATCCGGAACCGCAATACCGTCAATTCGGATGCGTTCGTTGAAGCGGACGAGATGGGGAGAGGTGTAGGATCCCGTGCGCAATCCTGAACTGATCAGGGCCCTTTCAAGAAAAGCCACTGTCGAGCCCTTGCCGTTCGTTCCCGCAACAGAGATGGTATGACGGCTTGTGCCATTGTCCAGTCGGCCCCATACCTGTGCAACCCGACTTAATGTCATGTCTATGGATCGACAGTGCTGTTGCTGGATGTATTCGACCCACTGCGCCAGATCGAACTTCCGCCAGAGTGCCTGTGATGTGTTGATGGCGAGTGACCGATTCATGCAAGTCGTCTTACCAGTACCAGTGAACGGCCTCCGGACCACCGGTCAGGGAGTATCCTGACCTGCTCTCGAGAAACTACCCGGAAGATACGACATCATGGCCAGACATGTGTCCGGCGGATGTCTTCTCCGGAAAACCGAGCTTGCCGAGCAACGCCGCAATTTCCCGTCGCATCTGCCGTCGGTCTACTATCCTGTCTATGGCGCCATGCTTCAGCAGGAACTCGGCACGCTGAAACCCTTCAGGCAAGCTTTCCCGTACAGTCTGCTCGATGACACGCGGTCCTGCAAATCCGACCAGGGCATTGGGTTCGGCAATCACGACATCTCCCAGCATGGCAAGGCTTGCGGACACCCCCCCCATGGTGGGATCAGTCAGAACGGAGATGTAAGGGACAGCCTGCTGCTTGAGACGTGCAATCGCAGCGGCTGTCTTCGACATCTGCATCAGGGAGAACAGCGCCTCCTGCATGCGTGCGCCACCACTCGCGGAAAAACAGACCAGCGGCTGCCTGGATTCGATACAGAGCTGAACAGCGGTGACAAAACGCTCTCCGACAACCGATCCCATGGAACCGCCCATGAAACGGAACTCGAATGCCGCTGCCACAACCGGTTGGCCGAACAGCCGCCCATGTGCAATGATCAGCGCCTCGTTGGACCCTGCTGACTTTCTGGCGTCCTGCAGGCGGTCCCGATAGCGTTTCTGATCCTTGAACTTGAGCATGTCAACAGGAGTGATTTCATCACCCAGAATCTTCATTGTCCCGGAATCGAGAAACGATTCCAGCCGTGGCATGGCCCCGATTCGCATATGATTCCCACATTTCGGGCAGACCTCCATGCTGGTGTTCAACTCGGCCTTGTACAGTACCGCCTGACAGGAACGGCAATGTGTCCACAATCCCTCCGGAACTCCGGTCTTGCGGATTCTGCCGACAGTCTTGATCTTCGGTGGCAGGATTTTCTCGAACCAGTTCATGACTGTGACGCGTGACCTCGTTCGGAGTGGAGTGCGTGTACTGCCTGGCAGAACCGATTCATCTTTTCCGGATCCTTCATGCCACCGGTCTCTACCCCACTGCTGACATCCACCGCCCAGGGGGTGATCGTGGAGATGGCCTGCCCGACATTTTCCGCATTCAACCCACCCGCCAGTATGACCGGAATCGTTCCCCCGGACTCCACCCATGTCCAATTGAACACATCGCCTGTCCCGCCGAACTGATCAGCATCGTACGTATCAAGCAGCAGGGCCCGGGCATCAGGATAGATCTTCTCCATGTCGGGAACCCGGGTTTCGGCGCGCATCCTGATGGCGCGAATGTAGGGTGTGCCGAAGCTGCGGCATAATTCCGCGCTCTCATCACCATGAAACTGCAGGTAGTCCGGACGGACCCGTGACAGGATATTCCGAACGTATCCAGGCTCCGGGTTGACCACAACAGCAACGCTGCTGATGAAAGCCGGCAAGCTGGATACGATGCTGGCAGCCTGATCCGTTGACACGTAGCGTGAACTTGGTGCATGGAAGTTCAGGCCGACTGCATCTGCTCCGGCAGTCACCGCGGCCTGTGCCGTATCGCAATCGGATATGCCACAGATTTTTATTCGCACGGACATATGCGTGATCCAGGGAATGAACGGCTATTCTACCAAAACCTGCAAATTGCGGGAGGCAATGGCAGGCCGAATCTCGAGTCATACCGGGAAGACACGAAATACAGGCCATCAGACGGTGCGGTTGCACCTCCCTGTGTGCGGTCCCTGCTGTCAAGCACATGCCCGGCCCAGTCCGGTTGTTCACGCCCCTCCCCAACACGAGTCAGGACTCCCACGATATTGCGCACCATATGATGCAGGAAACCATCAGCCGATATGTCCAGCCATATCCAGGCATCATGCTTGCCAAGATCCAGTGCGGTCACATGTTTTT